>JADMIM010000100.1 GCA_015478585.1 Thermaceae bacterium
GGCCAATCCCCGAGAGGATGCCGTAGCTGGTCAGGTTGCGCTGCCCGAAGGGGCTGCCAATCACTACCAGGCCCATGCCGGTGGGCAGATTTTGCGAGCTGCCAAAACTCAGTTGGGCCGGGGCCGTGACCCCTTGAACGCTCAGGATGGCGATATCAATGCCTTTATCTACAGCGAACACTTGGGCCGGAAAGCTGCGTCCATCGAAGAGTTCCACGCTCATGTTGCGCAAGTCCTGCACCACGTGATAGTTGGTGACGATACGGTTGCTGCTATAGAAAAACCCCGAACCGTTGGCCGGGCCTTCGTTGCCGGTCTGGGGGTCACGCACGATACCGGAAATCTTGACCACAGCAGGCAAAGCCCGGCGAATTACCTCCACCCTGGCGACTTCCTCGGGCGTGGTAAGACGAGGAACCTGGGCCAGGGCAGGGAGAATTAGCAGGGCAATTAGGGCAAAAACACGCGTCATCACAAGTCCCGTCTTATTCTCGTATGCAATCAACGAGGAATCAATGGGGGTTTTCTGAACAGAGACTAAATTTATCGTCAAGCCCCTCGAGGTCACATCACTTCAGGAGCGGCAAGTCCGACCAGCTCGAGGCCCATTTTCAGGGTGCTTTGTAGGGATTTGACCAGCCCCAAGCGCACTCCCCGCAAGCCCTGGGGTGCGCCCAGCACCACCGTAGCGGGCTTGCCTTGGGGTGTTTTGGCGTTGTAGTAGGCATTCCAGGCCGCAGCCAGCTCGAGCAGATGCTGCGCCAGAATATGCGGGGCCTTGGCTCTCGCCGCTTCCTGGACGACTTCAGGAAAGCGCAATAGGGTCTTGGAAAGCCCGACCTCGTAGGCGGTGGTTTGAGCAAAATCAGGTTTCTCGTCCAGAAGACCTTGCTCGGCAGCCTTGCGCAAAATCGAGCAAGCTCTGGCGTAGGCGTACTGCACGTATGGCCCGGTGTCGCCCTCGAAGCTCAGGGCCTGCTCGTAGCGGAAGTCAATCTGCTTCTTGGCCTCGGTCTTGATCATGGCGAAGCGCACCGCGCCCACCCCCACCATTTCGGCGGCCTGGTCGGGGGCGGGATGTTGGGGATTTTTCTCGGCGATGATGGCACGTGCGCGTTTGACCGCTTCGTTCATCACCTCGTCCACCGAGACCGTGATGCCCTTGCGCCCCGACATCTGTTTGCCCTCTAAAAGCACCGTTTCGTAAGCCAGGTGGAAGCAACCCTGGGCCAGGTCGGGCCGCCCCTCGACCTCGAGGCTGGCCTGCACGATGCGCAGGGCATGGCTCTGGCGAGCATCCACCACGTTGATGGTCTCGGTGGCCTTGCCAAAATCCATCGGGCTGCCTTGGGGGAAGCTGGTGTAGAGCAGGTGTCCGCTGGGCTGGGTGTCGTATTCTTTGAACTTGACCCCACCCAAAAGACCCATTTTCCAGAACTGCAAGCCGATATCCTTGGCGGTATAGGTCGAGGTTCCGTTGGAGCGAATCAGCACCAGGTAGGGGTCTTCCAGACCCGGAATGAAGGGCGACATATCCATCACGAAGGCTCCCGCATATTTGCCCTCTGTCGGGCGGCTGACGTAGGGCGTGTTCTCCAGAGCTTTCATGGCCTGGCTCAACAGCCCCTCACGCACGATGTCCGACTCCCACACCAGCGCGTCGTACTCAGCCCCTAGGCGGTACATGGTCTGGAGCTGCGAGCGCAGAAGCCGGTCTACTTCGGAGCGAAGTTGACCAGCTTCAAGCCGGTGCAGGGTCTCCTGCACGCCTTTCTCTATAGTGGCCTTCTTTTCTTCATCGGCCATCTCCTGATGTAACCGGACATAGGCATCGCCCACGAAATGGTCGTATTTTTTGTAGCCTTCGGAGGCTCCGAGGCCAAAATACTCGAGCGCGAATAGGCTTTCAGCGGCATTGCGCCCGGTGTCGTCAATGTAGTTCATGACTTCCACGTTGCGTCCGGCCAAGCGCAGAATTCGCGCCAGGGAGTCGCCCAGGCAGATGTTTCTCAAGTGACCGACGTGGAGTTCCTTGTTGGGGTTGACCGAGGTGTGCTCAAGCAAAACTTTTCCGGGCAATTTGGCCCAGGGTTCGGCGGTCTGAGTAGCGGTCTGAGTGACGAATCCTGCTTCCAGCTCGAAGTTCAAGTAACCCCCGGTCACGAAGGCCCGCTTGACCCATTGGGGAAGCTGAAGCTTCTCGGCGATTTCTGCCGCGATGGCAGGTGGGGGCTTGCGCAAACTGCGGGCCAGGCCCATCGCTACTGGGGTTGCGTAGTCGCCTTCTTTGCCCTCAGGGGTCTCCTGCACGATGATTTCGGGAGGGTCGGCGACACCTAGCGCATCTAGGGCAGCGGCGACAGCGGTTTTGAGTTGGGGCTTGATCTCCTGCACCGCAATATGCTACGGCCTCATAGCACCCAACGCAAAACCCCACAGGCTCGCTGCGGGGCTGCTTAGGCCGAAAAACCAGAGGCTAAGCGGAGAACTTAGGCCGAAACCACCTCGTAGCTAAGACTTTGACTCACGCTATCACCTCCTCTTAGCACTCACTATATTCTATATATTCGCTGAAACAAGGTCATCTGACAGGGGAGGGTTGGGTAGCTTTGAGCTTGTAGCGGGTATATAACCCCCACCATCAAGGCCAAGCTGTGCTCCCGTCAGGCATACAGGGCTGATATAGATACCCCGATGCCGTAGGGCCAACCAGATTGAGGTCGCGTCTGGCTGCGTTGATGTGCTTTTGATTGGCAAAAGTGCAGTTGGGACTGACGGAGTATTCGATATTGAAGACCGCCTTGCCATTTTTTATAAAGCTGTCCACGAAGTTCTGACACTCCCCATATTGAAAGCATTGCTCGGTCAAAGCCCAGTCGTGATAGGGCTCCAAAGCCGCAGCTTCGCCGTTGTTGCCCTTGAGCCCTACCGACAGACCGTATTGATGAGCCAAGCCAGCAATCATCTGGGTATAGGCGTGGCTTTGGGCCATGCTAATTGGGAAGCCAGGATTGTTGTTCCAGACTTCGGTCTCGTCGGGTTCTACGGCATCGAAGCCTTTATCCTTACACCAACTGCTAATTCGCGCTTCCATAATGGGCTTCAGCAAATCTATCTGCCGGACATCCAGCCAATACGAGCCTGCCCAGCCTACGTCGGCATTGCCCCAAAGTTTTGCGTTGGGGTCGCCAGTTCTTTGGCGCAGCAGATTTTGGGCATCCACGAACTTTTGCACGTCCGAGCGGTAGTTTTCGTATACACCCACATCTATATAGCAGATGGCAATCACCTGCTTACCCTGGCTAGTCCCCCAGTCTTTCAGGGCTTTGACCGTCGAAGCTGTAGCATGTTCACCATCAAAATCATAGACATATACGTTTGGTTTTACATCGCGGGGAACCTGGAAATCTTGGCTGAGCTGCCAATGCCAGCTAATGGGAGTAGCCGGGGTGGGTTTCCACCAAGACCCAGAGGTTGGCGGAGGCGGGTTAGGAGGGGGGGTGTAGGTGATATTTAGGATGCTCGAGCCTTTGTTGCCTGCCGGGTCGTAGGCATTGACCTGAAGGCTATTGGAGCCAGCACTGAGGCTCAGGGTGAAGCTGTAGCTCGCAGTAGTGCCCGGAGTGATGGTCAGGGGTTTTTCGGCTGAGCTATTGAGCGTGTAGGCTACCCGTGCCACCTCGAGGTTATCCTTGACCGTCCCCTGTACCGTAACGCTGGCCGAGGAAACGCTACTGTTGTTGGTCGGGCTAGCAATGCTCACCGTGGGCGGAATTGAATCATTGCTCGGAAGCGAGATTTGGGTTTGCCCGGAACAGGCTATAAATAGGCTCGGCAACAGAATGCAGGCCATTTTTCTCACGGGTTTCTCCTTTCGCACGAGTTGGTTGGTTCGCGGTAAAATTTCTCTAAGTTGCGGAAACCTCGAGTATCCCTAAGAAATTCTTCAATCGAACAAACTCGGCAAACGGCAAAGGGTTTTGCTAGACATCCTAAAACCACCTCCTGGGCTAGACAAAACATTCAAACACATCTGATTAATGATAAGTCTGCTTGTTTCATAAAGCCTTCTTTAGTTAGACGAAATAAGCTAGGCCGGGCAATATTTGTACTCAGATGAGCATTTGGGGAATTTTTTGGATATATCTCGAGGTCGTGGCATTGTTGGAATCGGCACCAGCTGAAATGTAACGGGCATATAACACCCACTCTGCTAAGCTTCAGACCTCTTTATAAGGAGGACTTATGCGCAGACTGTGGCTACTAATTTTCAGCTCGATCCTGCTACTCTCGCTGGCAGCTTGCGGGGGAAGTGGAAGCCAGGCTCCTGGCAGCTTGCAAGCGATTATTCTGGGCTTGCCCAGCGGCAGCGATGCCAGCATTAGCCTGAGCGGCCCAGGGGGCTTTAGCCAAACCCTCAAGGCTTCGCAAACCCTGGACAAACTAGTTCCAGGCAACTACACCGTAAGCGGGCAAAACGTTACGGTGGGTACGACCAGCTATACGCCCTCCTTGAGTGCTGCTACCGTTGCCGTGGCCGGGGGTCAGACCGCCACCCTCGACGTGACCTACGCTCCACCTGCCGGAAGCACCTCGAGCAGCACCCTTAGCAACGCTACCGGGGGCACCCTGACACTGGGGCCCGCCACCCTTTCCATTCCAGCCAATGCTTTTGTCACCAGCGGCAATGTTACCGTCACCTTGCGAAGCCTGGGCAAGCCCAGTAACAGCGACCCCGGCGACCCTTTGCAATATGTCTCCGATGCCTACGAGGTTTCGGCTGCCGCAGGCAATACCCCCCCTAATGGGCCTAGCAACGTGCAGCTCAACCCGCAAGCCCCGCTCTCTTTGAGCATTGTCCCCAACGGCGATGCTACCAACAGCGCCCAGGATTTGATTGTGGGCCAACGCGTCCCCCAAATTTCCAACATCAGCACCCTTTACCGCCCAGATAACGCCGACGCAGGGCCAAAGTTCGGCCCGGTGAAGTACGAAAAAGTTGGCCTGGACAAGGCTAGTTGGATTATCCGGGTTCCTATCCTGAGCCAACAACCCAGCGAGCAAGGCATTCTGCAAGTTCCCTGGTATTACCAAAGCGGCATCCCCTGGTGTGCTCCTACTGCGCTCACGGCCATGCTGCGCTACTACGACTTCAACGAAACCGTGCCCTCCCCCGAAACCCTCAACGCCTCGTTTGGCCCGAGTACCGCCCTGGCAAACTGGCAGACTGCCCGAGCCCAGAGCCAGGGAACCAACTCCGGGGGCGGTTGGCCGCTCGACCAACTGGGGCTAGCCAGCAAGTACACCATCTACTTGTGGGACGCAGCTACCTTTCTACCGGATTCGGGGGCCAAGGGTGGCTTTCAGGATTTTGAGGTTTACACCGTCCTGGTCAACACCGGACTGTTTGGCCTGATTGACCGCCGCCCGATGGTGATGGGGGTAGACATGTGGTGGCACTCCGTAGACGTGGTGGGTATTGCCGGAGACGGACTCTATCTGCACGACTCCAACGGAAATATCGCTGAAAAGATGACCTGGGATGGCTTCCAGCAGTCGGCTACAGGCTGGAAAAAAGATGCCCAGGGCAAGCAAATCTTTGTGCAGACCTTTTATACCGGCGTACTTAACACTGGCTCGGGGGTCGCTGTCAAAGACCAGAGCCGCCGCCGGGGTAGCTTGGTTTTGGGTCGCGGTGATTTGAGTTTTAACGATGCCGGTGGCAACAACGCTACCCTCGAGTGGGACGGCGCAGACCCGCATAGCTATGGCTACTACTTCACCTATAGCAGCTCATCTCTGACCACGCCCAACACCACCCTTGGAGTCGCAGCAGGAAGGAGTCAGACCCTGAACTATCAATTTCGTGTCGCCAACGTGACCAATATCTCGCTAACTTACAATGCCGAGGTTGCGCTCGCCAACTCGGATGGGTCGGTGATAGCAGGCACACCCAGCACTACCGCAATTACCGTCAGTCCTTATACTATCGGCAATTACAACCCCAGCAGCTTTACTCTGCCCAGCAGCGGCGGATCGTATCTCATCCGCTTTCGCCTGTTCCAACAGGGTGTATTGCAAGATGTGAAGTTTATTCGTTTCAACGTTGCCCAGCCAATTATTATCAGGTGATCTGGGATGAGGTTATTCTAGAAGCCTTTATACCGAACCCAGAAGAGGGGGGCTATTCATGCCCCCTCTTCTACGTCTCTTGGTGGGGCAGATTTGGTAAGGGTATCGCGGTTTTCATAAAAGCTCTGAGGATGAGGGGTGCTTATTCATGAAGACCGCTCTAGCTGACGGCTGGCAGCCGATAGCTGTACGCTCTTAGATAGATGCAACTGGTCTTTGCCCTGCCCTGGCTTTTGTTATTGCTGCCACCGGTGCTGGGACTGGTGTGGTGGTGGTATCGCCGCAGACGACCCCCCGAGCGCAAAATCGCTGGGTTGTGGTTGTGGCAAAAAGCCTTGCGCCAGGGCCGAGCGCGGCGCAAGTTTGATTTGCGGCTGTTTTTGCTGCTGTTGGCAAGCAGTCTGGTGGTTCTGGCTCTGTCCGTACCCAAACTCTGGCTACAGCGGCCCGGCGAGCTTATCGTCGTAATCAGCGCTTCGGCCTCGATGAGCGCCACCGACGTGGCCCCCAGCCGGTTGGGGAAAGCTCTGGAAGAAGCCCGCCGCAAGTTGCAAGCTGCGCCTCGAGCGGTGTTGGTAGTCGCCGGAAGCCAACCCCAAGCCTTCGGCCCTGCGCTGGGGCGGAGTTTGCTGGGTGAGCTGACCCAGATTCGCGCCCAGGACAGAAGTTCTGACTTGGAGACCGCCCTCGCTAAGGGCCGACAACTGCTCCCTAAAGCCCGAACCCTGGTAATCGCCGATGCCCCCGCCCCCAAAGACGCAGATGGGTACATCAACGTAGCAGGCAACGGGCAAAACCTGGGGATAACCGCGGTGGGGCCAGGTTTTATCGCTCTTGCTAACAGTGGGCCGGGGCCTTGGAAGGGCCAGGTGAACGTGGATGCCAAAGCCTATACCGTCCAGGTTCCAGCCGGTGGATATTCCAGCCTAGAAGTTCCCTCCCAGAGCTTCAGCGCCCGCATCGTCACAAGTGATGTGCTGAGCCTGGACGACACGGCGGGGTTCTCGAGGCGGCTGGTACGGGTTGCGGTCTCAGGCAGTTCACCCGCTTTAGAGAGGCTTTTGGGCTTGTTGGGCACCTCGAGGGGCAGCCCCGCCGAGCTTTCTTTTGTGATCGGTAGGCCCCAGGCCCAACCCTCAACATTTACAGTCTATTTCGCCCAGAGCGCGACTGGGCAAGCCAGCGTTTTCGACGTGGAGCGCACCCTACCCTATCTGCGCGGAGCCGAACTGGTTGGCTATACCCTGGCCATCCCACCCAAACCCAGCGGAACCGGCTGGCAACCGCTCGCGGTGAGCGCTAGCGGCCAAGCCCTGGCCTGGTATAGCCCCAACGGGGTGTATCTGCCGCCTGCCGAAACCCTGCAAAACATCCCGGCTTTTCCCGTGCTGCTCTACAACCTGATTGCGTCCAAGAGCGCAGTCGGAACCGGCCTGCTGGCCAGTAGCCAAACCCTGCTCCCGCGCCCTTCGCCAGATAAACCCTTACCCCCCACCCTGACGGTGCAACTCGCCCCTTGGCTGGCCCTGCTGGGGGCACTGCTGCTGGTCACGGAGTTTTATTTTTTCCAATACCGCCCTCGACAAAACGCCGACTTCAGGCTCCCTACGCAACCCGCAACCCAGAGTCCTGTACCCTAATCCCATGACCTACCGCGATTTTCAGGAATTCGACTTTGCAACCTTGGAGCGGCTCGAGCACAGGCTTTTGGGCGAACAACCCATCCATGCTTATCGCGCTACCCCTGCTGCGCTGCGCTTTTTTTCCCGCAGTGGGCACTCCTTTGTGGCCCATTTTACCGGCGAGGTTCACGGCTTCGTGCTGGCCCAAGCAGTCTGGCAGGGCGACAGGGTAACCGTGCTGGTCACCCGGCTCTTGGCGGACTCCCAGGAGGTCTACCGGGGCTTGCTGGCGGCAGTGGTGAAATCGGCCTACGATGCAGGGGTCTATGAAGTCGCCATGCACGCCGATGCAGGCAACCCCACAGTCGTCCAAGCGCTCAGCGAAAATGGCTTTACCATCGGCCCTATGCTACTGGCAGTACGGGTACTGGGCAGCCGAGGACAGCGCGGGGAGACTCAGGGCGTGCTGGAATAACCTCCCAGACCGTGCCCACACCGTACAATCAGAGCTGTGAACCGGGTATTGCTGGGGGTACGAGGCTTGGAACGCTCTGAACAGATCGAAAAAGTCACGGCGGCGCTGCGAAAAGTGGATGGCGTGAGCAGTGTCAAACTAGGCGAACCAGGGCAGCTCGAGGTCGAATACGACCCCTTCAAGCTCACCGTGATGGACTTGATCCGCAGCGTGCGAGAGCAGGGTTTTTTGGCGGGGATGCTTTAGCGCTCGAACGGCAGCATCAGGTCTGTATCCGGGCCGGGCGGATATGGGTGGCCCAGGATGCGCCCCATAGCCAGCATCTGGCCCTTGTGGTGGAACTCGTGGGTGATGGGGTGCATTATCAGCCAGCGCCGCGTGACCTTGAGTATGTCATCCGGCCTGAGAATCAACTCGAGCGGCGCGTCCATATCAACAAATTTCTCTAAGGCAGTCTCGAGCATCCCGTCTATCTCACGGAATTTCGCCCGCATAGTGGGAACATCTGGAAGGCTCGAGGCCTCAATCCAGCTCTTGTACTGCTCGAGCCCAAGTCCACGCTCCCCAATCCACACCCGGTAGCAGTCCGCGATGTGGGTCTGAACGTTGCGCAGGCTGCCATAGGCAAAGTCGGGCCGCTCGAGCGTGTACACCTTGGGCGGTAAGCTTTCCGTCCAGGCAAAAAGTCGTTCGCGCGAACCCTTTACCCAAGCATAGATGAGACGCAGGTCGTCGTTCACGCGCCCATTCTATCCGAGCCTCTCAAAAGCTGGTCAGGGTCAGTTTGAGGTATTCCCTGGGCAGCGGCTTGCGCCAGATTTCGCCCACACAGCCCTCCTGACCCGCGACCACCACGGTTTTCCACATCACCATCAGTTGGTCGCCGTCCCATTCGGCAAAAGCCCGCAGGTGGCCCTCGGAGCCGTCGTACTCGAGGGTAGGCTCGCCGAGCTGGCGACTCAGGTGAGACTTGATGCGCCCGTACAAACGCTCTGCGGGTTCGTCCGGGGCAGGCTTGACCCGAAACTCAATCAGCCGCAGACACTGCTTGGTGGGGTCGTGGGCCTCGTCGAGGATAAACTTGCCGGTAATGGCGCAGTCCAGGCCCTCTAGACACCGCACCCCGTTCCAGCTCAGGGTGTCCTTGTCCGGGCGAGCATCCTCGAGGCCCAGCAGCATCCGGGCAGCACGATGGGTAATGTACCAGGGCAATAGTTCTCGGAGATTCTCGAGGTAGAGCCCCTGGTCGAGGCTGGGAAGAACATCAGGTTGGGTAATCTTGGTGTTTTCCATAACAAACCACCGATACCCCCCTATCGTAGGGGCTAAACGTGATCAGGGGCATGACAAATAACCATCCCCTGTCAAAAGCGTGTAGATATATTACCGGGCCAACCCCACCGCTACACCAGATTTGGTGTAATCTGAGGACGCTTAGCGGAAGGCGCACCCTCCCAGGCATCAAAACCAGCTTAAAAAACTAAAAGCGGATACAGTCCGTTTTCCAGAGCCTTTTTTGCTCGAGCAGTGGCGAGTAAACTTAGAAGGCTTTGTCAACCTGCTTTGCGGCTGGTTCCACTCCAGGAAAGGAGCTTTATGGCCTACAGAGACGAATTTAAAGCCCGTAAAACCCTCACCACCCAAATGGGGGAAATCAGCTATTACGACATCCAGGAGCTTGAACGCCAGGGCATTGCCCAAGTTTCAAGGCTGCCCTACAGCATCCGGGTGATGCTCGAGAGCCTGTTACGCAACGAGGACGGCTACAAGGTCACGCGGGACGACGTGATCAACCTGGCCAAGTGGCAGCCCGACCCCGGCGAGACCGATGTGCCCCTGATGCTGGCTCGCGTGATTCTGCAAGACTTTACCGGGGTTCCAGCAGTGGTAGACCTGGCCTCCATGCGCGAGGCCATCGCCCAAAACGGCGGCGACCCAGAGGCGATTAATCCGGGTGTGCCAGTGGACTTGGTGATTGACCACTCGGTGCAGGTGGACTACTTCGGGACTTCGTATGCCTTCGCGCAGAATGTAGAACTCGAGTACCAACGCAACGAGGAGCGCTACCGGCTTATCAAGTGGGGCCAGAATGCCCTCAAGGGCTTCCGCGCGGTTCCGCCGGGGACGGGCATCGTCCACCAAGTCAATCTGGAATATCTCGCCAGCGTGGTGATGAGCCGCAAGGACGAAGATGGCAAGCTCTACGCCTTCCCCGACAGCCTGGTCGGCACCGACAGCCACACCACCATGATCAACGGCCTGGGCGTTCTGGGCTGGGGCGTGGGTGGCATCGAGGCCGAGGCGGTGATGCTGGGGCAGCCCTACTACATGCTGGCCCCCAAGGTTATCGGCTTCAAGCTGAGCGGTCAGCTCCCCCAGGGCGCAACCGCTACCGACTTGGTTTTGCGCGTCACCGAGATGATTCGTAAACATGGCGCGGTGGGCAAGTTGGTGGAGTTCTATGGCCCCGGCGTTTCCCACCTGCCCATCGCCGACCGGGCCACCATCGCCAATATGTCGCCAGAATATGGCGCAACGATGGGCTTTTTCCCCATAGACGAGGAGACTTTGGCTTACCTGCGGCTGACCGGGCGGCCCGATGAACTTGTGGATTTGGTCGAGCAATACAGCAAGGCCACCGGCCTGTGGCGCACCGATGATACCGAGCCCGTGTACAGCGAATACTTGGAACTCGACCTCTCCAGCGTTATCCCGGCTCTGGCTGGCCCCAAGCGCCCGCAAGACCGCATAGACCTGGGAGACGTGAAGAAAAGCTTCCAGCTCTCCCTCACCAAAGACGTGAAGGAGCGCGGTTTCGGGCTAGCAGCCGACAAGCTAAGCAGCAAAGTCACGGTGAAAAAAGGCCGCGACGAGTTCGATCTTCAGCACGGCTCGGTGGTGATTGCCGCGATTACCTCTTGCACCAACACCTCCAACCCCTCGGTGATGCTGGGCGCGGGCCTGCTCGCCAAGAAAGCCGTCGAGGCCGGGCTGGACACCCAGCCTTGGGTCAAATCCTCGCTGGCTCCTGGCTCCAAGGTTGTCACCGAATACCTCGATGCGGCGGGCCTTACACCTTTCATGGAGGCCCTCAAGTTTCACACCGTGGGCTACGGCTGCACCACCTGCATTGGCAACTCCGGCCCCCTGCCGGAAGAGATTTCCAAGGGCGTAAAGGAGGGCGACTTGGTGGTGGCGGCGGTGCTCTCGGGCAACCGCAACTTCGAGGGGCGGGTCAACCCGGACGTGAAGGCCAACTACCTGGCCTCGCCGATGCTGGTGGTGGCCTATGCGCTGGCGGGCCGCATGGACATAGACTTCACCACGGAGCCACTGGGCTACGACCCCAACGGCAAGGGCATCTTTCTGAAAGACATCTGGCCCAGCCAGGACGAAATCCGCGAGACGGTTCACAAGACCCTCGAGCCCGAGATGTTCCGCCGCGAGTATGGCAGCGTGTTCAGCGGCGACGAGCGCTGGAAAGCCCTCCCCGCCCCCACCGGCACGCTTTACCAGTTCGACCCAGCCTCGACCTACATCCAGAACCCGCCCTTCTTCGGGAATCTGACCGGCACGCGCGAAATTGGGGATATCCGAGGGGCTAAGGTGTTGCTCCTGCTAGGCGATTCGATTACGACAGACCACATCTCCCCCGCCGGAAACATCGCCAAAAACAGCCCCGCCGCCCGCTACCTGATGGATCACGGGGTGCAGCCCGCCGACTTCAACAGCTATGGCAGCAGGCGCGGCAACCACGAGGTGATGATGCGCGGCACCTTCGCCAACATCCGCATCCGCAACCTGATGCTGGGCGGCAAGGAAGGCCCGCTGGCCCTCTACAACGACGAGGAGATGAGTGTCTACGACGCATCCATGAAGTACCAGGCTGATGGAACCCCGCTCGTAGTCATCGGCGGGATTGAATACGGGAACGGCAGTAGCCGCGATTGGGCCGCTAAGGGAACCCTGCTGCTGGGCGTGAAAGCCGTCATCGCCCAGGGTTTCGAGCGCATCCACCGTAGCAACTTGGTGGGGATGGGGGTGCTGCCGCTAGTCTTCCAGAACGGCGAAAGTGCGGCTGGGCTGGGGCTGACGGGCACCGAAACCTACGACATTCTGGGCCTGGACACCATTACCCCCGGCATGGAAGTGAGGGTGGTGGCGACCAAACCCGACGGGAGCCAGACCGAGTTCAAGACCAAGGCCCGGATTGATACGGCAGTGGAGGTGGACTACTACAAGAACGGTGGGATTTTGCAGACGGTGCTGAAGAATATGCTGGCGGAGCGGGCAAAAGCGTAGCGGATAGTGAGTAACTTACCTTAAGTAAGCCTTTTTTTGAGTGGCTTATTTGGTAGTGGTCTCCCACGTACTGATAGACAGAGGGCATGATCCAAGAGACGCTCACCTACCGCTGCCACAG
>JADMIM010000101.1 GCA_015478585.1 Thermaceae bacterium
GTGGAACCGCATCCCGGCCCAGAAGTAGACGGGCAAAGTCAGGGCCAGCATCACCCAATTCCACACGCTCGCCGCAGCCAGGCTGCTGAGGAACATATGAGCAGGCCTCCAGACCATGGGCAGCATGGCGATCAGCAGCAGCGGAGCAGCAAACCAGGCCGAGATCAGGAGCGAGCGCCGCAGGCTGGCGATTTCCCTGGCCCGCGCTTCACGCTCGAGGTCGGCGCGATCCTTGCCCGCCTCGACCTCGAGGATGCCGTACCCTGCCTCACGCACCGCCCGCTTGAGGTTGGCGATTCCGGCGGAGGCCGGAAGATATTTGATGCTGGCCCGCTCGGTAGCCAGATTGACACTGGCTTCCAGCACGCCCGGCACTTTTTTGAGGGCTTTTTCCACGCGGGCCACACAGGCCGCGCAGGTCATGCCGGTCACGCCCAACTCGGCCTCAGCTACCAAAGGGGTATAGCCCGTCTCCCGAACCTTTTCCAGCAGGGCCACCGGGCTGGTTTTGTCTGGATCGTAGGTCACGGTAGCGTTCTCAGTCGCCAGGTTGACCAAGGCTCCAGTGACCCCCTCCACCTTCTTCAGACCCCGCTCGACCCTGGTAACACATGCTGCACAGGTCATGCCCTGTACGCCTATCTGCAACTCCTGGGTCACTTTTCCTCCATTCCACCCCTGCTGGGGTGGGCTAAGCTGCTGGTAAAAGTCCGGCTCGAGGCCGGGCCTTCGGCTAGCGGTACTTGAGCACTTCCATCAGTTCATCTACCATCTTGTCGGTATCCCCACGCTGAGCAGCACTGGCTACATGGTGCTCCAAGTGGCTGCGCAAGACGATACTGCCGACCTTGTCCAAAGCACCCTGTACCGCGCTAATCTGCTTAAGTACATCCACGCAGTAGGGATCACCCTCGAGCATCTTGAGGATGCCCTCGAGGTGGCCTTTGGCGCTCAGCAAGCGGTTTTGCGCGTCCTTGCGCACCTTGGCCTCGAGGTGCAGGGGATGCTCTTGAATAGCGGGCATATTAGCCCACCTGGGCGCTATAACCCTCTTCTTGCACGGCTGCAATCAACTTTTCGACAGGGGCATTGCCCACCACCTTGGCAGTGCCTTCTTGCAGATTAACCTCAGCCTTCTCTACGCCGGGAACACTCTTCAAAGCCTTCTCCACGCTAGTCTTGCAGTGCCCACAGCTCATGCCCATCACGGTCAGGTTTACATCGCTCATGACTTTCCCTCCGAATCCACCCCTGTAGGGGTGGGGGATATGTCTAGTTTAGGTAATCTACCCAATCATGTCAATACCTCCCTGGGCAGGGTTTGGAAGAGGTTTCACCTTTGGCTCACTCGAGCCCAATTGGGTTTGGCTGGAAGTGCTGCTTTAGTCGCGGTGATCGCTCGAGCGGGGGTCACAGTAGTCCACCTCGCTGGTGGGCCGGAAGTCTCCGATCATCACCTCGCGCTTGAAGGGCTCACCCTCGGTCATTCCTTCTGCCGAAACGTCGTAGGCAAACTGCTGGCGCGGCTGTAACCGCACCCCACCAAGGGTCACGGGCCGTTTCACCTCGAAAACCGCCGACCAAGGACAACAATAGTAGTGCCCAATCCCCGCATGCTCGATATCGCCATAGAGCAAAGCCTGTTGGATTTCCCCTTGTATAGCCAGGGTACGCTCAGGGTCGGGATCGCTGGCCCATAAATTCTGGATAGCTTTTCTGGCTTTGGGGTCGGCTTTCCAACGGCCCACACTACGCGGATCGGTCAGCACCCAGGGGTCGAAACCGGGGTCTGTGGGCAGTACAGTTCTCGCTTTGGCCGAGCGCTCGCGGCGGCTATCGGGCTTGGCCGCCAACAACTCAGGCATTGCCAAAAGTTGGCCCAGCCGGTAGTAGCCCTCGAGGGCCGTCCTGAGGTGGGTCTCGATAACCTCATGGATACTCTGGGGCATCTGTCCAGTTAGCAATCCTTGGGCGTATTCACTTTTGCTGAGCGCCTCGGAGAAAATCTGACGCAAGCGCTGTACGTCGGCCTGGCGTTCTGGTGGCAGCCCATCCTGCTCAAAGACCGCCAGTGCCGCCTCGGCGTGGGTACGCACTGCGCGGGTCGCCGCCAGCATGGCCTCGAGGTGGGGCCGGGGGCAGGGTTCTGCTGCCACCCAGGCGGGAAGTTCGGCAGGGACTGAGCGATCCAGGCGGTAGGCGGGATTGCTCTCGGCCTGGATAGCCCGGGAGAGCCAAGGCTCGACCTGGGTATATAAAGCCATAGCCTGCTGCTGGGTTACGGGGGGCACGAAGCCTACCGTGGAGGGGTCGGCGGCGTAGTCAGCCTCTAATAGTTTGTCCCCCAGGGTTTGTAGCAAAAAGGCGTTCCAAGCACAAAGGAACATGGCCTGGTGGACCGGGTCTACCCCCCAGGGGTTGTCACCTTTGACTTTGTGCTCGAGGCGGTGGTCTTCGGTGCGCTGGAGCAGTTCATAAACAGCTCTCCCTGCCTTGCGGTAGGCCTCGAGTTCGGCAGCGGAAACTTCACCGTGGATCAGGGCCAGCAGACGACCAAAAAATCTGGGTTGGCTTTCCATATCCCCAGTTTAGGGGTTTCAACTTATACGACTTGGGTTATCCCCCATAACATGCTGTGTTTTACTTGTTTCCCCTCGAGTAGTCGAAAACTCTGGGGTTGGTGGCAGAGCGTGTTTTCTCTCATTTAGTCCGGGGTGTTGGTAGGTATAAGCCAGACCCAACAAACCCACCTGGGCCAGCAAACCCGGAGCTAGAGCCGGAGCAGCTCCGGTGAGAACCTCCCACAGCAGCTTCAGGCCGCTCAAGGTGGGGTCAATGTCGCGGGCCACCGCAAGATTGCCGCGAAGGTGAAAAAATACCCCTATGGCACTCCCGATAAAAAGCAGGCCCATGACCCAGCGAAAAAGCCGCAGGGTTTGCCGCGAGGGGTTGAACACCACACCCAGTATCCCCACCACACTCAACAAGACGAGTGCAAACGGTATCAGCATGGTGGGTTGGGCATAGTGCTTGGCAAAAACCAGTTCGACTGGGGTCAGCAAGGCCGCCAGCAAGGCCAGAGCCAGAGCCACATGGCGTAGAAAAAAGGTCGTGTGAGGCTCGGTTACTCCTAGCTTCTTCAGGTATGAAAACCATCGCTTCAGGATCATAGGCTCACCCCCTCCATAGGGGTTGCCCCTCAGGAACATTCAAGCCGCTTTACGAATAGAACGGTGTTCCTGAGGGACCAACTTGGTCTACTTGACGTAGATATACGTCTCGAGCTTGTCGAGTTGGGCTTTGCTTAGGTATTTGCCCATCTCTTTGCGGAAATGGGCCATATTTTTGAAAGGGCGATACTCCTTGACCTCCTTGAGCATACGCGGGCCGAAGCCGGGGAGTTTTAGCAGTTGGGCCTCGCTGGCGGTATTGATATCTAGCTTCTGGACAGCCTGAGTGCTGCTCTGCGCCAAAACTGGCGGGTTGACGGTCAGGCTGCCGCCTAACAGGGTGAGAACGGTAAGGATGCTGTACGAAACGGACTTTTTCACTTGGTTCCTCCTTTGACAGGGGCAGGTTTACCCCTCTGTCAAGGTTAGGGGCTCGAGGTAACAAAACCATAAACAGGGCAAAAGTAGTGGGATACCCTTTGTTAGCTTCTATTTATCTCAAGGGGTCAGACTGGGAGTAGAGATAAATTAGGGTAAAGATAATGCGCGTGTTGCTAGTAGAAGACCACCAAGACCTGGCCCGGCCCCTGCTACGGGTGCTGGCCCAAGACCGCTATGACGCGGTGTGGGCCAAGAATCTCCGTGAGGCTTATGCCCACCTGGCCGAGGCCGAACCCGACCTGCTGGTTTTGGATGTGATGTTGCCCGAAGGAGAGGATGCTGGGTTTGAACTGGCCGACGAACTCCGCACGGCAGGTTATAGCAAGAGCATCCTTTTTTTGACCGCTCGAGACGCGGTAGAAGACCGCATCCGGGGTCTCGATTTGGGCGGAGATGACTACCTGAGCAAACCTTTCGACATCAGTGAGTTTATGGCTCGGGTGCGGGCCCTCCTGCGCCGCGAGGGGCCGACCAAAAACGCCGTGTTCGAGCGGGGAGCCCTCCAGGTAAACCTGGCGCTACGCCAGGTGTTTTGGAGCGAGCACGAAGTCCCCCTGACCAACAAGGAGTTTGCCCTGCTGGAGCTGTTGGTGTTACAGCCAGAACGGGTTTATTACCTCGAGGAGTTGGTCGAACGCCTTTTCCCTCAAGCTGATTCTGGCTTTATCACGGTGCGAATGTACGTGATGCGCCTACGCGACAAGCTCTCCCCCCAAACCATTCAGACCGTGCCCGGAGGCTACCGCTTTGGACTTTAGAAATAGGCTTTTGGTGGGCCTTTTGGTTCTGGCCTTGGGTACTGCGGGTTGGCAGCTCGGGTTGGGCTATTGGAGCTTCAAGGATTCGCTGGATAAAGATTTGCAAGGGGATTTGGCAAAGTATATGACCTTGACCGAGGCTGCCCTCGACTTGGAAGGGCCTTACCCCACCCTCGATTCCGCCAAGCTTCCTTCTACCAGCGAGCTACAGGGTCGCATCCGACTGAGCAAAGAGGGTCAGGTATTGCTCGAGGTGGGAGGGCCGTTCCCTGGAATCAACCCTGACTGGCTTCGCCACACCAGAAACTTACCGACGGGTCATGTGCTCGAGGTCGCCCTGAGCCAGCGCGACCACAACCTAGCGCTGCGGGACTATCTGCGGGCTAGCATGGTCTCGCTGTTGTTTAGTCTGGTATTTGCTATCCTTTTAGCCATCCTGCTTCGCCGCTACTTGATGCGCCCGCTACAAAGCCTCGAGAGTGCCACCGAGAGCCTGGCCCGTGCCCATTTCCCCGAGCCCCTGCCCATATTCGGGCGAGACGAGCTGGCCCGCCTTACCGGCAGTTTCAACCGCATGGTGGGAAAGCTGCGACGGGCTATGGAGCGCGAGAAGAGCTTTACCCGCTACGCCTCACACGAACTGCGAACCCCTCTGGCAGCGGTCAAGGCCAATCTCGGTGCGGCTCGCCAAGGGGTGGTTACAAGCGATGAGCTAATCCAGGTGGTCGAGAACAACCTGACCCAGATGGAAAATACCCTCAATGGTCTGCTGGCCTTGGCTCGAGGCTTGGGAAAGCCCAGCCCAGTACAGATATCCATCTTTTTGGAAGAGCTGGCGGAAACCCTGCCCGAAGCCGCTCAAAAGCGGGTCTGCATCAACGCGCCCGCAATCACCCTCGAGCTTCCCCGAGAAGCCTTGGCTGGCACAGTGCGCAACCTACTGGAAAACGCGCTCAAGTACAGCCAGGACACCGTATATCTCACCCTTGTCAAGGGTGACCCCTTCCACCTGGTGGTGCGAGACTTTGGCCCTGGTGTGCCCCAAGAAACCTTAAAACGGCTAACCGAACCCTTTTTCAGGGTGCACCCCGACCTCCCTGGCACTGGCCTGGGCCTGACCTACGCGCGGCAGGTGGCCGAGGCTTTAGGGGGAAACCTCGAGCTACGCAACCACCCCGAGGGCGGGTTTGAAGCCACCCTGGTGCTGGGGGTTCCCCGTGCCTGAATCCCTACCCCGTCACCTCGATGACCATGGTCAGCCCCCCGCCGCCCTGCACCTCGACGTTGTTGTTCTTGATGTGGTGGGGGATGTGGCAGTGGATCAGCCACCGCCCCGGCTCCCGCGCCGTCCAAACCACGTCGTAGCGCTGGCCCGGCCCCACGTTCACGGTGTCGGCCAGGAAGCGCGCACTTGGCTGGATGGTCTCGCCGTCCCGCGCCACCACCTCGAACGGCCCACCGTGGACGTGCATGGGGTGGATGAAGTTGTTGTTGCTGCCGATGAAGCGTAGCAGCACCCGCTGCCCCACCCGCACACGGATGGTGTCGGTGTTGGGGTAGGCCTTACCGTTGATGGTGAAAAAGTTGGGGAGTGCTCCCTCCATGATCATCGCTGGATAGGTCAGACCCTCGCGCTTGAGCCACTCCTGGAGCTGGACGGTGTACTCCTGGTCGTAGCCGGGGTTGGCGGGCGGGGTCTTGGGGTCAATGATCAAGGCTCCATAGAGCCCCACCCCCTGCTGGCGGTCGGAGTCCTTGTGCGAGTGATAGAAGTAGGTACCGGTCTGCCGGGTGGTGAACTCGTAGGTAAAGCTTCCCCCTGGCTTGATGGGAGCTTGCGTGACCTCGGCGACCCCATCCATCGGGTTGGGGAGGATCATCCCGTGCCAGTGGATGCTGGTAGACTCGGGCAGGCTGTTCTTGACGTTGAAGCGCACCCGGTTGCCCACTGTCACCCGCACAGTGGGGCCAGGAACCTGGCGATTAACCGCGTAGGCATCCACCCGCTCGCCGGTGAGGATGTTCCAGCCGATCTGAGAGACCTCGAAATCGAAGACCTTGACCCCGCCCTCGAGCCGGGGCTGGATGGGCTGGGCTCCTTTAGCCCCCGCCGGGGCCAGGTAGCCGCTGCGCCGGGGGTCTATGGCAGCCATGTCCCGCATGGCCTCGCCGGGAGTGTCGCGGGTCATGATCATGCCAGGGGGCATGATCGTCCCGCCCACGTCCCGCGCGCTCAGACCCAGGTTGAGCCGCATCGCCGGAACCGTCACCGCCACCACCAGGGCCAGCACCGTGAGCAGCGCCACCGCCGCAATCTCCGGGCCAGTGGCCTTGGGCTTCATCTCCATGCCGCCCTCGCCCTGCCCCTTAGGGTCTTGACCGTGGGTGCTGTGATCCATCACATCCCCTCCATCTGGGGAGCGGGCTGGGGTTTGGGGGCGGGCCGAGGCGCACTCTCTTGCTTGCGTTCGGCCTCCATGCTGTGCCCCCCGTGGCCCAGGGCGCGCACCGTGCCCATGCCATGCTTGAGGTTGGTCGCCACCAGCCAGACGTTGAGCGGGAAGGCCACCAGGAAGCCCACCATTACCGCCAGCGACATCACCGCCCAGAACAATGGCTGCTCGGGCTGCATGGCCCGCATATCGCGCCCCATCATGAAAACCATCATGGTGGGGAACATCCCGGCCATCATGGTGTTCATCGAGAGCCACTCCGGCAGGAAGGACTTGCGCACCGCTTTGGCGTAAGAGCCGCCCAGCATATCCTTCATGAACAGGGCCTGGAAGATCAGGAGCCCGAAGGCGAAACCAAAGAAATACTCGATGACCAGGTCAATCCCCATCGGCAAGCCAAGCAGGGCGGTCACGGTGGCAGCCGCGATGATGCCGGTAGCATCCCCGGCCACGCAGTGTACGGTGCTGCCGATGCCCTGCTTCCACAGGGGCTGGATGAACTCCTCGTGGGTTTCGGGGGCGGGCTCGCGGCAGGTGAGCACGTACAACGCCAGGGCCACCGGCCCCATGTACAGCGTGACCAGCACCCAGCCCCAGCGCATCACCTTTAGCTCGGGGTTGCGGGTGAAGGCATCCCATGCGACGTAGATGGTAGACAACAAGGCCAACCCCAGCCATACCCAGACCAAGGTGTCTAGAAGTTGAATTTGATTCATTTGCTGCCTCCGGTACTGTACAACAGTCTAGCCCTAGCGTCCCTTCTTGAGTCCGGGCTGAAAACTCAGGACTGCTAGCACGGGAGACTCCGCAAGCCCTCCCGCCGGTCGCGGGCCACGTCTCAGAAGGGCGAGGGTCTTGCGGGCAAAGCAGCTCGAGGGCTTATGAAAACGCCGTATCCCCCTTCTGACATCGAGTTCCGCCTACACGAGCGGGGCTTCCTGTTGGATGCCACAGTCGGGGCTACAGCGTCTTGAGCCACTCCTGGTACTGCTTGATCTCCTTGGATTGCGCGTCAATCAGGCCCTGGGCGACCTTCTTGGGTTCGGGCCGGGTGGCTTTGGTCAGAGCAGGTTTGGGCATGTCAATAGCGCTCTGGTAGTGGGGGATCATCATGGACATGTAGGCGATGTCGAAGTTCTTGCCGCTGAGCTTGTCCAGCTCGGTCATGGCCTTAGTGCCCATCTGCATGGTGCCCATACCCCGCGCAAAGGCCGCACTAAAAGCCCGCGGTACGGTCGCAAAGATTAGTCTCACGTCATCCTTCGTGACCCACGGATGGCAGGCATGTGTTAAGTATGTGTAATGTAGCTATCGCTAAAATGCTATCCTGGACGCACCCAGTTCGAGTTAAGAGAGCGCTTTTCGACGCGATTAACCGAGGGCTACGGACTGGGCGGGCAGGCGAGCACTTGGGCTCGAGGAGGTTCGCCCGCTGGACTCCCAGCATCAGTCTGAGTCCGCTCATCCGACCGGCCTGGCCTGCCCCACCCCAGGCTTAGAGGGTTCGCTCGAGGGTTTGCAGAGCGTGGCTCAAACGGCCTCTAGCCTCCTGGGCCAGGGGCTCGAGCCGCTGCCGGGTGGCCTCCGGGGTTACAGCGAACATGGCCTCGGGGTCAAGGATGCTGACCTCCACCTGCCCCACGAGCTGGCGTAGCACCACATTGCAGGGCAGCAGCAACCCGATACTGCGGTCTATATCCAGGGCCTGTCGAGCTAGATTGGGGTTGCAGGCTCCCAAAATCAGATACGGCTCGTACTCCAGACCCAGCTTCTCCCTCAGCGTCTTTTGCACGTCAATCTCGCTCAAGATACCGAAACCCTGAGCCTTGAGCGCCTCTACAGTGTGGGCTTTTACCTCGGCTAAGCCGCCGGGCAAAACGGTTTTCATCTCATAACTGGACATGGCTACCTCCTCAAACCACCTGCAAAACCCCCATCATCCCCCGATCCTCGTGCTCGACGATGTGGCAATGATAGACCGTAATGCCCGCGAAGTCGCGGATGGGCACGGCGATGCGCACGGTTTCTTTTCTCCTGACATTGACCACGTCTTTCCAGGCCCGGTAGGCGGGGGCTTGGCCGTTCACCGAGAGCACCTGGAAAGGATAGGTGTGCAGGTGGAAGGGGTGATCCATATCGGTTTTGTTGACCAAGTCCCATACCTCGAGGTCACCTACCTTGGCCTGGATGTCTACCCGACCTGGGTCAAACCCCCGGTTGTTGAGGAAAAACTCACCCTGCATCATGCGCTCACCAAACTCGATGCGACGCTGGGCAGTAGTCTTGCCGAGATCCAGGCGTTCGACTGAGGTCAAGCCGGTAGGCAAAGGAAGCGGCTTAGGGTGGCTGGGGGCTACCACCGTGAGCAAGGTCTCCGGGCGGCTCGAGCCCAGGGGCATCAGGCTGCTCTGCGTGTTGGGGGCATCGCTGGCCGGACTCCCCATTGACATTGTGCCCATGCCGTCTGAAGAGCCGCCCGTATTCATACCGTTCCCACTGCCCATGCCGCCCATCATCATCTGTGCCCCCCGGTCGTAAGGCAGGGTTTGTAGCTTGTAGCTACCCTCGCGGCTCAGGCGCACCAGCAGTTCGGCCCGTTCGCCCGGAGCCAGCAGCAACTCGGAAAGCTCGAGGGGCCGCTCGAGGAAGCCGCCGTCGGTGGCAATCAGGTAAAGCGGGTGGTTTTCTAAAGCCAGCCGGTAGTAGCGGGCGTTGCTGGCGTTAACCACCCGCAGGCGCAGGGTGGCTTTTTGGGCCTGCAAAACCGGGCGCACCGCGCCGTTGACCATAACCAGGTTACCTTCCTTGCCGTTCATCCAGTCCATAGGGGTAAAAGGAGCGACCCGGCCTCCAGCCAAGGCCAAATCCTTCAGCACCAACAGGTGTTCCTCGGCTCCCGCCAGTTCGGGCATTGCGTTCAACGGCCCCTCCACCACGATGGCCCCAGCCAACCCGGCAAACAGTTGTTCGGCCACCTTGCCGTGCAGGTGAGGGTGATACCAGAAGGTTCCTGCCGAACCCTTAGGTACGGTGAACTCATACATCCGGCTTTCCCCAGGCAAAATCTCGGCCAGGGGGTCATCCACACTGGGTGGGATGTGCAGGCCGTGCAGGTGCAAGTTGGTGGGCTGGGTCAGGTTGTTGGTGAAGTTCAGGCGCACGGTTTCGCCCTCTCGAACGCGGAGGGTGGGGCCGGGCAGGCCACCATAAGTCAGCAGTTGCACCGGCTGGCCCCCCAGGCTGAGGTTACTGACCCTAGCCGAAAGCTGGGCCTGAACCAGACCTTCACTGCGCTGTAGGCTCAGAAGCCGGGCCTCGGGGAAGTATGGGGCTTGGGCCAGGGCGGGCAGCCTGGAAGCCAGATAGGCTCCGCCCAGGCCGAGGGTAGCAAACTTCAGAAAATCGCGCCGGTTCAAGGTATTCATAGCAGGGCTAATCTCGAGGTTTTCCGTTAAGCTTGTATAAAGCTTTTGACCCCAGTGAAGAGCAGACAAAACCCCAGCAGCTCCAAATAGGCCGCCGGGATCTCCCACGGTTTAGGATTTCAGGTCTCGCAGCATCCGTTCAAAAGTCTCTTTGTCAATCTCACCCTTAGCATAGCGCTCTCGCAGGGTTTCCAGGGCCCGGTCGCGGCTCTCGCCACCCGAAGACCGGCTGAAAGCCCGAACCAGCAGGTAGACCAGCAATACCAGCACCGCCAGTTCTAAAAGCATCCCCAGTCCACCCCAGCCCATGCCATAGCCGTAAGGCCCCCATCCCCCCATCATCGTCATCCCCTCCTACTCGCCCAGATAGGTTCCGTGCCAGGTGTGCACCCAGACTTCACCGCTATAGGCATTGACCGAGAGCATCCCTTCGATGGCCTTACGACCATAGTCGAAGGTGTAGTAACCCCCGAAGCTCTGGCCTTCGATTACCTTGGCTCCGGGCAAATAGCCACTCAAGAACTGCTCCGCCAGCTTCTGCGCGGCAGCCTGGGTGTACACCACCTGAGCGGGGGTGTTAGTGGGGTTGTTATACCCCCTCATCATGCCGTAGCCCATACCGTACTGGCTGTTCCACATCATGTTGGGGCCGGGCTCAGGATAGATGTTACCGCTGTAGCGATCCATCACAATCTCGCCCAGACCCTTGCCCTGGGCATCTACCACCTGAGCGTAGGTGTTCTGGCTGAAGGCCATGATGTCTTTGATTGTGGCCTGTGGCCCAAAGCCTTTGGCAAAAGCCTGGAGCTGGGTTTTGGCAGCGGTAGAAGAAACGGGTTGAGCCTGGGCCGGATAGATGCTCATCATCCCCATGCCCTCGCCCATCATGCCCCCACCCATCATGCCGGGGCCGTAACCATAGCCCTGCATCATGCCCTGTCCATACCAACCGGGTTGGCCGGTGGAGCCCATCATCCCTCCGCCATAGCCTCCCCACATTCCCTGGGTGAGGGCCACACCTACCACTAGCAGGCCCACTATCCCCAACCACACGGTGCCGTTTTTCATAACTGCCTCCTAGGTTCGAGGATAGTCCGCTTCGGCCTCCCCGGTTAGGGGCGGATGTCCTGATACTTCCGCCTTGCCATTATCGAAACAGCTCTTCTGGACAAGATTTAGAGCGGTTTCCCAGGGGACTTGGCCCAACCTGGTTATGGCGGTCTTGAGCGATGTTGGCCCTGGAGGGTATGCGAGCTTAGCGCTATAAGCTCGAGCCCCAAAACCGCCCTTGCCCTACCTTTTTCGGCGTTACCCTATATTCTTAGTAAGAATGGAAGTCCTGGCTTTGGTTTATCGAAACTTGCGTGCCCGGCCTGTTCGCAGCATTCTTACTTTGCTGGGAATCGTGGTCTCAACAGCTTCAATGGTGCTGTTTTTGTCTTTTGGGGAGGGACTGCGCAAGGCGCTGGGGTCGGAGCTTTCTAAGGTTGGCCCGGCCATTCTGGTACTGCCCGAGGGGGTGGATGCCATCAGCCCTGGCTACCCCGAGTTGAGCCCCCAAGTGCTAACCGAGCTACGCCAAGCCGCTCCCGAGCTAGGACTGACCGAGGTAATTCCCACCATCGTACTCACCAGGGGTGGCTTCGACCCGCAAACCAGCTTCGTGTTCCAGGGGTTGCCCGCGGGCATGGGGCCTAAAACCCTCTATGCCAACGCCGAGTTAGGCCAGGGCCAGGCTGTTCCCAGCGCGGATGGGGCCATAGTGGGCAGCAAAATTGCCATGCGCAACGACCTCAGCCTGGGCAAAACTTTACGCCTATCTGCCGATATAACCCTCAAGGTAGAGGGCATTCTCAAGAGTACCGGCGGCATTTCCGATAGTTTTATTTTCGTACCCCTCGAGCCCATCCGAAAGGTTCTGGGAACCGCAAACTATAGCTATATCCTGCTGGGCATCCAGGAGGGCCGCAAAGCCGAAGACGTAGCGGCGGCAGTGAAAAAACGGTTTCCCGGTATTCAGGCCCAAACCAGCGGCGACGTGCTCAAGTTTGCCGAGCGGGCGGTGCGGATTTCTGACCTGGTGCGCTTTGGCATCAGCCTGGTGGCCCTGATTGTGGGCGGGCTACTGGTCGCCAATACGGTGATGATGTCGGTCTACGAGCGCATCCGTGAGTTCGGCCTGATGCGGGCACTGGGAGCCAAACGCGGCTTCATCTTCGGGCTGGTGCTGCTAGAGTCCTTGCTGCTGGGCATAATGGGGGGCCTGCTGGGGC
>JADMIM010000192.1 GCA_015478585.1 Thermaceae bacterium
GTTCTCAAATGAGAACAGGTCAATTATGAGGCCTGCGGCAAGTCCTGGCATTGTGCCCAGGCTCACCGCAGGTGCCGCAGCGTGTGCGGACTAAGTCCGGCACGGCGGCAACGACTGCCCCAAGCGGCAGAAGTCCTCCATGATCCTGGCGAGCCCGGCGTCCTCGAGGACGCCGGGCATCCTCCCGCCGAACCCTCTCTTTTCGCGGTCGGCCTCGGGGGATTCGGGTGACCGGAGGGTCACAGACTCCTCCCGAGGCGTCAAGGTCGGGGTCTACGAGAAGACCCTCGACAGAGATTGGAGGCAGAGACAGCTGATACTGCCTCTGCCAACTTCCAGCAGACAGTGCTGCTGGAAGAAAGGGAGTCAATTGACTTCCTTGTCGAAAGATAAGAGTCATGGCGTGCCCACAAGGCACGCCATTCTCTTGGTATCGACGGCAAGAACAAGTTCTTGCCGTTAGGTTAACAAGGTAGATCCTGCCGTCTGGCTGGACTACCCGTGCCTCTGTCGGAGAGGACATCTGGAGCCCGTTACAACGGGCCCAGTTCCTCCCCTCCTCCACCAACCCGGTGATGAGAGGAGGCCATTGACCTTTAGCAATGGCCTCCTCGGCCAAAAGAGAACGCTTGGCACGCTGGGCCATCACCCGGTGCCAGAGCGCATCGAGAAGCTCTACGATTGGGAGCTCTCGATCCGAGCGGATAAGCTTGTTGAAGCTCTCCGCGATATTTGAAGTATCGTGGCCGTATCGACGGCCACGAAACTTCGCCAGAGCCCACCGTTCGGGCTCGGCACCACAAAGGTATGCCGATGCTTCGGGCTTTAACGCCCGAAGCTCCTCTAAATGCCCGTCGAATTGGGCCACAGTTGTAGCCCGGGCAATCTTCCAGAAGAGGGGCAGAAGGCCCCTCCCAAACCGCTCTGAGAAGTTCTCAGAGAGGTGGCGACAGCAATGAGCTATCGCCACCTGCGGAGAGAGAGTTCTCTCCGCAACAAGAAGCCCCTTGTCTCTATCAGAGACAAGGGTGCTTGGCTCGCTCACGAGCTCTAGGAGGGACCACTTGAGGTGGTTTAAAAACCACTCCTAAGAGTCCGCGTTCTCCGACTCAGCTACTGCCCAAGCAAGTGGCACAATGTGGCCATTGGCATCAATGCCAACGGCCACAAGAAGAGTTAGGATGAAACGGGCCTTCAAGAAGGTCCCGTCCACCGCAACAAGCCGGCGGGAGGCTTGGAACGTGGCCCTGCTTTCCGCAGGGCACACGAAGATCCGTTGGAATCGGTCGTGTCGATCTCGAACGAGATCCACATGAACTCCTGGAGCAGATGCTTCCAGGAGGCGCTTGTACGAAGGCAATAGCTGAAAGCTATGCCTCTGCGCTCTGATATCCCCTACGAGAAGGCGCAGCAAAGACTGCTGCGCCCTCCCGTAGAGTATCTCCTCCGCGAATCGAACGCGGAGGAGCTCCACAATCTCCCGTGGCGTGGTCTTTTTGGACACCCGTAGGTGTCGCGAGACCACGCCGTCCAGCCATTCTCCCTTAGAGGAGGAGGCAAACTTCCGTTGCCCCCTCCCCACGCAAGTGTGTGTCCCCTAAACGACGACGAGCTTCCATTGCTCGTCGTCGGGGCTGGCCTGGACACGCCAGGCGCAGCCCTCCTCGGGACAAACGGCGGTTGCCCCGTCTTTGTCCCTCCTCTGGAGCCGCCAGGAGAACTTCTCCTTGACGGCCCAGTCGTCTAGGGCGCGGGACCAAGCGTCCAAGTCGAGGAACTCGCTGCCGTCGACAGGAACAGCGAGTTCGGCCAGCGAGGCCATCGTGGGAGGCGGGGGCGGGGCGGAGG
>JADMIM010000193.1 GCA_015478585.1 Thermaceae bacterium
TTCAGGGCACAAGGACGCTCTTTTCAATCCTTCTGCATAACTGCAAGTTCTCAGTACCGTGTTACCGACCTTCACATAAGAAGCCCAGTTGCTGTACTGGGTTTTCCACTTGTGGGCCCACGTCGGACCCCGCAAGGCCCGTGGCGCTATTTAGGCTGGTACCCAGGTAGGCGTAGGCTACCTCCCGAAGTGGCGAGGTGGCAGTTCCGGTGGTCACGCTAGGCAGGGAGTCGGTGCCGAACAGGAGGCCGCCCGGACTCACCGTAGCAAAGGCATAGCCGAATTTTAATATGCTGGTCGAGCCCGCACCCGGCTTGGTCTTCACCCGGCGGAACGGTCGGCTGCCGCTCGAGCAGGTGGTCGTCTGATAGCTCAGGGGCTCGCCGTCGGAGTCGTTGGGCATTGGGAGGGTGGTGCCATCGCTCAGCCGGTAGGCCTTGCCGCTGACGGGTTGGGCAATCTCGAGCATCCCCTTAAGTTGAACCCGGTTGACATAGATTTTTCCATTATCAATGTACGTGACAAACCTCCAATCTTCTGGCTTCAGAAGGCGCAGAAGACTGGGGATTGCTACAAGCAACTCAGCCAACTCCAACCATAATCAGCAGGCCATACTGAGCATTCATGTGTACCCCCATACCCTGTAATTGGGGTGCATTCCAAGAATACGAAAAACCAACTCATACTGTCTTAATACTCCCTTGATCCAGATATGACCGAGCCTGGTCTTAGGTGATTTAGCGATGGATAGAAACTTTGCTTTGGGCCAGCGCAATCACCGCCCGCTCGAGGGCCAAGCGCGGGTCTTTGCCGGTTTTGGCAGCCTGCTCAGCTTCAGCAAGCGTTCCTAACGCCGCCTCCACCGCCTCCGCATTCAACCCTTTCGCCAGCAACAGGGTTTGCTTCGCGGCATAGGGGTGCATCCCCAGCGCCGAGGCCGCCTCGCCCTCGCCCAGCATTGGGTTTTCTTGCAGCAAGGCCCAGGCTTTGGCGGCCCGCACGTACTGCCAGGAGAGCGCTCCCAAGATTCGGATAGGGTCTTCGCCGCGCTCCATCAGCTCCCTGGCTTGTTTGAAGGCCGCGTTCAGCTTGCCCTCGGTGGTCGAGCGCACCAGGTCGAAGCCGGAAATCGGGACATCCAGCGCCACCAAGGCTTGCACCTTCTCGAGCGTCACCGGTTGGCTCACGAAAGTCAGTTTTTTGATTTCCTGGTCGAGCGCCTCGAGGCCCAGCGCGGGGTTTTCGTAGCTACCCTTGGCGCTAATCAGCCCGGCCAGATAGTTGGTGATGGCAGCGGGCAGCTTGAGGCCGTAGTGCTTGGCCCGGTTGGTCACCCACTGCGATAGTTCATGGGGGCTAGGGGTCGGATTGTCGCGGATTTGCCCTTTCTCGGCGTACCACTTCTTGCGGGCGGCGGTGGGCTTGGGGTCGAGCAAAAGCACCAAAGCACTGGGTGGCAGGCTGTCCAACACCTCTCTTAGCGGCTTCCACTCGGCCTCGGCAAGTTCGCGCAAGTCGGCGCAAACCCCGCTAGGGCCAAAGAGCCCGCCCCCAGCTTCCTGAGCAACAATCTGAGGTTCAGGCGGTATCAAGCGCGGCGGCAAGCCTTGCAAGGTGGCCTCACCCAAGAGGGCTTCTCGAGCCAGAAAGGCATCGCCAGTAAAGGCTTGGATCACAGCCCAGTATACCCAGGCTTACACAACCCCTCACCGAGGGGAATCCTTTATGGTGGCCTTTATTGACCGTTGAAACTTTAGGCGAAAGGCTAAACGTCGAATAGACCATCGGCGTAATAAAGGGAAAAAGCTTCAGGCAAGTCGGAGAGGTCAG
>JADMIM010000102.1 GCA_015478585.1 Thermaceae bacterium
CCCCAACCCTGGTGGGCCTCACAGCTTTGCTGCTGCTGGCTTCGTGTGGGCCGCGTAAAGCTGCCACCCAGACCCCGGCCACGCCCACTGCGGATATGGTTAAAGTCACCAAGGTGCGGGCGGTGCTGTCGCAAAGTGGGGTCTTGAGTGCCAATCGCACTGCCGGGGCCACGCTTTCTCCGGCCAGGGAAAGCCAGGTGGCGGCTACTGCCTCAGGCAAGGTGCTGGGAGCGCTGGTGCAAGAAGGCAGCCGGGTGAGTGCGGGCCAAACCGTACTGCAACTCGACCCTGCCAACGCCCAGACCAACCTCGCCAATGCCCAAGTCGCCCTGCAAACTGCCCAGGTCAACCTCGAGCGCTCCACTCGCAGCACCGAGGCCTCGGTGGCCCCGCTCAAAGCGGCCTTGCAGGCGGCTCAGGCCAACCTCGAGGTGGCCCAGCGCAAATACCTGGAGGGTCAGCAGCTTTTCAAGGCTGGGGCCATTGCCCAATTAGACCTGACCGGCCTCGAGGCCGCCTATACTCAGGCCAAAGCTGCTGCCGACAACGCCAAAGAAGCCCTGGATAAAGCGGGTCGGGCCTCGAGCGAAGACCTGGCCCTGCTGCGCTTACAAATTACCCAGGCCCAAAACGGGCTCGACCAGGCCCGGCGGGCTCTAGCGGATACCAATGTAAAAGCCCCCTTTACCGGGGTGGTGGCTCAGATTTATGTCAACCCAGGTGAATTTGTAGCAATGGGTAGCCGGGTTTTCCGGCTGGCGGACATTTCTAAACTCGAGGCCAAGTTCCGCATCACCCCCTCCGAGGCCGCCAGGCTGCCCATCGGCACCGGCATGAATCTCGATTATGGCGGTAGAACCTATTACGCCACCCTGACCCGTACTGCCCAGGTGCCGGGCACCGACCGGCTGGTAGAGGCCATTGCCCAAGTCGCTCCAGGTTCTGGACTGAGCCTCACCCCCGGCGCTTCGGCAGCCCTGCGCTACACCCTCAAGCTGGCCCAGGGGGTGCTGGTTCCCAGCGGGGCACTGGTCGCGGGGGACACCAATCAGGTCTTTGTGGTTCAAGAAGGTAAGGCCAAACTGGTCAACGTGCAGGTGCTGGGCGACAATGGAAGCCGCATGGCAGTGTCGGGGATACCTGCTGCTGCACAGGTAGTTTACCCGGTTCCGTCGGGCCTGGCGAACGGAAATCCAGTAGAGGTGGTGAAGTAAGCGATGAGGGACAATCCGTTGGTTAAGTTTTTTGTCGAGCGCTTTGTCTTCTCCACGGCAGCCTTCGTGGCCCTGGTGCTGTTTGGCCTGATCGCCGGAAGCCGCCTGGGAGTAGACCTGCTGCCACGCTTTGAAATCCCGGTGGTAGCGGTTTCTACGGTTTATGCCGGAGCAGGCCCGCAGGAAATCGAGAGCCAGGTTTCCAAGCCTATCGAAGATGCGCTTTCTACCCTGCCCAACATAGACACCATCGCCTCGCAATCGTCAGAGGGCTTCTCGCTGGTGCTGGTGCAGTTTAAATATGGCACTGCGGTGGATCAGGTCGCCAATGACGTAGCCCAGCGCGTAGCCGGGGCCAGGGGCCAACTCCCCAAAGATGCCAGTGCTCCCGTGGTACGCAAGTTCGACCCGGCTTCCCAGCCCATTCTGTTCCTGGCCGTATCGGCGGACGGGCGCGACCTGCGCGAGGTCGCCAACTATGTAGACCAGCAGCTCAAACCCAGCTTGCAATTGGTTTCGGGGGTGGCCGATGCCCAGCTCGAGGGGGCTCCGACTCGAGAGATTCAGGTTTGGGTAGACCCCTGGAAAATCGCCGATTATGGGCTCACGGCCAGTCAGGTGGTGGGGGCCATCCAGACCTCGGCTCTGGCGGTTCCGGCGGGCAGCCAGGATCAGAACGGGCAGCGTCTGCTCTACACCCTGCGCAACACCCCGCGCACCCCACAAGACGTAGCCAACATCGTGCTAGACCCCAACCGGGGGCTCAAAGTTTCTGACCTCGCCACAGTGCGAGATACCTCCACCACGGCTACTAGCTATACCCGCCTCAACGGGCAGCCCATCGTGTTGCTGGGTATACGCAAAACCCCGGACTCCAACGCGGTTTCGGTGGGGGACGGAATCAAAAAAGTGCTGGCCCAGACCAAGCTTCCTGCTGGGTACAAGGCCCAGATTGTTGGCGATAGCACCACCTTTATCTCCTCCACGGTCAACGACACCCTCAAGGAAGTGGTGATCGTGGCGCTGGTGGTCTCGCTAGTGGTGCTGATTTTCTTGGGCAAGCTGAACTCGGTATTCTCGGTGGTGATCGCCATTCCGATTACCATGGCGGGGGCCTTGCTGGTGTTTGGGCTGTTGGGCTTCACCTATAACATCATCAGTCTGCTGGCCATCATCGTGGCGGTGGGCATCGTAGTGGACGACTCTATCGTGGTGGCGGAGAACATAGACCGCTACCGGGCCATGAATTACTCGCTGGTGGATGCAGTACGCAAAGGGGCCAGGGAGGTGCTCTCGAGCGAGCAAGCCGGTCTGCTGGCTGAGAATATCGAGCGCTACCAAAAGGAAGAGGGCCTCGAGATCGAAGCCGCGCTACGCAAAGCGGCCCACGAGATGCTGCCCGACGACGAGAGCCAAGTGGTCAGCAAAAACGTGCTGAATCTGCTCGAGCAGCGCTACACCCTCAAAGAAGCCGTGCTCAAAGGCACCACTCAGGTTATCTCGGCGGTTTCTGCGGCTACCCTCTCGCTGTTGGCGGTGTTTTTGCCGATTAGCTTTCTGCCCGGCTTTATCGGGCAATTCTTCCGCGAGTTCGGGCTGGGCCTGGCAGCAGCCATCTTCTTTAGCTGGCTCGAGGCGCTGTTCTTCCTCACCGTCCGCCTGGCCTACTTGCCCGACCCCAAACCCCCCACCTGGAGTGGTCTCGGCCTTCAGTTGCGACGGCTGCCGAGCGACTTCAGCAATGCCTTTACCAAGTCCTGGCGTAGACCGCTGTTCTGGGTGGGTGCCTTGGCCCTGCTAATCGCCCTGATTCGCATCAAGCCCCTCTTTGCCTTGGGGATTCTGCTTTATCCGGTCTTGTTCGCGGTTCTGGTCTACTTGATACGGGCTATTTTGGGTTTTTTCGGAGCGATTGCCACCACCCTGCACAATGGCTCGGAGTTTTTGTTCCTGCGGCTGCGTGATGGCTACGCCAACGCTCTGGCGAGCTTGCTGCCCCGCAGTTGGATTGTCCTGACGGTAGGTTTCGTGCTGTTTCTGACGATTGGCTTCGTGGCTCCCAAGATTCCCTTTAACTTCACCCCGCAATCCGACAACGGGCAGATAAGCGTGGTCTTGACCCTGCCCAAAGGCACTGCGCTCTCCGAGACCGACACAATACTGCGCCGCCTGGAAGCCAAGCTGCAGACCCTGCCCTACGTGAAGGAAGTGCTGGCGACCAGCGGCTCGAGCGTTAGCGCCATCGGTACACCGCCCGCCGAGCGGGGCACCATAGAGGTAACCCTGATTGAGAAAACCAAGCGCAAGAATGTCTTCTTGCTGGTGGGCGAGGTCAAGAAGGCCCTACAGACCCTGCTCAATGACCGTCCCGAAGCCAGCTTGCGGGTCAGCGCCGAGGGCGGCGGCCCCGGTGGAGATGATTTCCAGTACACCCTTATCGCCCCTACCCCCGAACTGCTGCAAGAACGCACCACCAAGGCTGTGCAAATCATGAATTCCATGCCCTTTCTGGTCAACGTGACCAGTAGCCTGACCGAGCGGGCCAACGAACGGGTTCTGGTGCCCAACGATGCGGCCCTCGAGGGAACCGGCATCACCCCCAGCGACCTGGGCAATACCCTGCGCATCTACAATGCCGGTGTAGAGGCTGCTAAACTCCGCCAGAGTGGGGAAGAATATCCCATCATCGTCAAGGCTGATCCCCGCCTGGTGCCCGACCAAAACGCTCTGCTCTCGCTGCCCATTGCCTCACCCGTACTGCAACAAACCCTGCCGCTCTCGGCGGTCTCCGCCTTCCAGAATCGCCAGAGCCCGGCAACCCTGGCCAGAACCAATCAGGCTTTCTCTACGGCCCTCACCGCCAACCGTGCTCCTGGGGTTACGGGCGGTGTGTTCCAGTATGGCAACCAAATTCAGGATGCCTTCAAAAAGCAGGGCGTTACCGGAGGCGGCGTACGGCTCGATACCCAGGGCGGTACGGCCTTCGTGGGCGACCTCGCCAGCGCAGCGCCCATTGCTTTCGGGCTGGCCTTGTTGCTCAACTATCTGGTAATTGCCAGCCAGTTTAATACCTTCCGCTACCCACTCTACTTGCTACTCCCGGTTCCCCTGGCCCTGGTAGGGGCTTTCTGGGCACTGTACCTGTTTGGCGCGGGACTAGACACCATCAGCGTACTGGGATTGGTACTGCTAATTGGTCTGGTGACCAAAAACGCCATTTTGCTCCTGGATTTTGCCGTGCGCGAAGCCAGGGAAAAACCGCTCTATAACGCCCTGGTCGAAGCGGGGCGGCTGCGACTGCGCCCCATTTTGATGACCACCCTGACCGTGCTCATCATCTCGATTCCGCTGATTAGCGGCGGTGGCGAGGGTGCGGAGTTCCGCAAACCCCTAGGGATTATCATTCTAGGTGGGGTGCTGACGTCTACCTTGCTGACGCTGTTCGTAGTGCCCTCGGCTTTCTATTTGTTCGAGCGCCGCCGGTTTGAAAAACAGCAGGCCGCCCGCCAGCAAGCTCGGCCTACACCGGCGTTCGGAGATTGATGGGAAAGTGGGAAGCGGGAGGCAAAAGGCCGAACGACTAACGCCAAAAGCTGAAGGCTTAAAGTCAACAACCCAAAAACACCAACCGCGTCCCAAACAGTAGTTCTCGAGGTGGCAATTGTGCAGTCCTGATGTAGCTTTTTGACCCCTTGTATTTTGCTTTTGCATTCGACGTTAGTCGTTCGACGGTCTTTAGCTCTCTGCCCTCAGCTTCTCATCTCCCACCCTGATCTTATGAACAAACGCAACGTATTCTGGCTGATTTTCTTCGGGCTGCTGCTGGTGTTTGCAGGCACGGTGGTGACCTTTACCCGCAAGGCCCTCAAGTCGTATCCACCCACCCCGGTGGCGCTCGAGGCTCTCAAACCTGCCCCCACCCTCCAAATTCAGAAAACCGCTTATGGCTGGGTGTTTATTCCCAGCGGAACCATTAAGGGGGGCTTGGCTTTTTATCCCGGCGGCCGGGTAGACCCCCAAGCCTACGCCCCACCGCTGCGCAAAATCGCCGAGGGCGGCTACCGGGTGGCCCTGCTGCAACTGCCCTTTAACCTGCCGGTGACGGCGCAGGGCAAGGCCAGGGAGGCCATTGCTGAAGCCCCCGAGCTGCGCTGGGCCGTAGGGGGGCACGGGCTGGGCGGGGTGGTGGCCTCTAATTTCGCCCAAAGCAACCCCGATGCCAAAACAATCGTGATGTGGTCGAGTTACCCACAAAACGACCTCTCCGGGCTCGAGAAGCCCACCCTGCTGCTACACGGCGACCAGGACGGGGTGGTGCGCCAGACGGCCCTCGAGCAAAACCGCCCCAAGTTTCCTAAAAACACCCAGTTTGTGAACCTGCCAGGACTCGACCAAGCTTCCTTTGGAGCCTACGGGCCGCAGCGCGGGGATAACCCTGCAACGGTGGGCAAGGAAGCGGGCTGGGACTTGATTGCTCGAAAAACTCTGGAGTTTCTCAATCAAACCCTAAGCAAGTGAGTTTCCCGGCTGATCTTGGTCGCAAATTGATGGTTGGGAAACGTGGTCAGAGTGAGCAAAATATACCGTATCCCAGATATCCATAGACGTATACTCGTCTTAATCTATGTCTGTCCAGCCCGCTCGAGCCCAATCCAGGGAAGTCGCCATCCCCTCGCTCATCAAGAAAAACACCCTGCTGCTGGCTCTGGCCCAAGCCGTGACCGGAGCCGGAACCCAACTCGTTCCCGCCCTGGGGGCAATTCAGGTCGTAGCACTGCTGGGCAATGCCACCTTCGCGGGCATCACTAGTAGCCTGATGGGCCTGGCCAGAATGGCAATGGCCTATCCAATAGGCCGCCTGACCGATGCCAGGGGGCGCAAGCTGGGGGTGTTTATCGGCTTGTGGCTGGCCCTGGTCGGCTCGCTGACCATCGGCTTAGCAACCCTGCTGGGCTCGTTCGTGCTGTTCTGCGTGGGCATCCTGGTGTTTGGTGGGGGAGTGGGGGCCGTGCAGCAGATGCGGGTTGCGGCGGCAGATATGTACCCACCCAGCAGGCGCAGCGAGGGCATCAGCTTGATTCTGATGGGCTCCTTGTTCGGGGCGGGTATTTCCCCGGCGGTGGTGAGCTTTGCGGGGTGGTTGAGCAAACTGTGGGGGCTCAACGATATTGCTCTGGCCTGGCTGCTAGTGCCGGTCTTGGTACTGCCCTGCTTCATGCTGATTGCCAGCGTGCGCCCCGATCCCAAAGCCATCGGGCAAAACTTGGGCGACTACTATCCAGCCTGGGCGCTCGAGGCCGGCAGTCTCCAAGCCTCCCCCAGCCAGCAAGCCGGGCAAGAAAAAGTACGTATCAGCGCTATCGGTGCAGCCGTAGCTGTGCAGGGCCAGATGTCTATGCTGATGACCATGACCGCCCTGGCCCTCAAACGCCAGGACTGCTCCTTGCCTCTGATTTCCCTGTCGGTGGCGATACACGTGATTGGGATGTTCGCGCTATCCTGGCCGATTGGCCTTGTGGCAGACCGTTGGGGGCGCAAGCCGATGGTCTTGTTAGGGTTGGCAGTGTCGGCTCTGGGGGCACTGCTGGTAGGGCTAGGCCATACCTATCTGGTGATTACCAGCGGCACTTTTTTAGTCGGGATTGGCTGGGCTGGGGCTTTCCTGAGTGCCAATACCATGGTCACTGACGTAACCCCCACCACCCACCGGGGGCAGGCTATTGGGATGCTCGAGCTGTGGTCGAGCATGGCTTCGATGGTGTTGCCTTTGCTGGGCGGGGTCATCGTGCAGCATTTCGGCCTGGGGTTGCTAGGGTTTTTCGGGGTGCTGATTGCACTGCTGCCGGTAGTTGCTATGCTGCGGATACGGGAGATGGCTCCGGGAAGTTATTCGTAGCTTGGAGCGCAAGGCTTTCAAGCACTTGAATACAACACTGTCTGGCTGCTGGTAGGGCAGAGCACAGTAAGCATTCCTCGAGCCCCATCTTCAGGGAAGGCGAATATACTGATCCCCATGACGGTTAGCCCGGTTCGCGCCATCACCTTGAGCCTGGTCGTGTCTCTGGGGGTGTTCGGCTTAAAGTTCCTGGCCTACCGGCTTACCGGTTCGGTGGCGCTGTATTCGGATGCCCTGGAGAGCATTATCAACGTGGTAGCCGCGCTGATTGCCCTGTTCGCAGTAAGCGTGGCCCGGCAGCCACCCGATGCCAACCATCCCTATGGACACAGCAAGGCCGAGTATTTCTCGGCGGTGCTGGAAGGGGTTTTGATTGTCTTAGCCGCAATCGCCATCGTAAACGAGGCGGCGCACAAGCTGGTGCAGCCTGCGGTTCCGGCTCAGCTCGGTATTGGGCTGCTGGTCTCGCTAGGAGCGAGTGTGCTCAATGGGCTGTTGGGCTTATTTCTGCTTACCAATGCCCGCCGCCAGCGCTCTCCAGCCCTCGAGGCCGACGGTCAGCATGTTTTAGCCGACGTGTATACCTCGGTTGGCGTACTGGTCGGCATCGGGTTGGCCTGGCTGACCGGCTGGTGGATTCTCGACCCGCTGCTGGCTATAGCAGTGGCCCTGAACATCCTGTGGGTGGGCTGGCGACTGACCCGCGACTCGGTGGGGGGGCTGATGGACGAGGGGGTTCCCGAGGGCGAACTCAGTGCAATTCAGAACACCCTTTCGGGTACGCTCGAGCGTCTGGCACTGGGGAAAAAGGTGCTCGAGGTTCACGACCTACGCACCCGCCGGGCCGGGCCACGTACCTTCGTGGAGTTTCATCTGGTGGTTCCTGGAGAGATGACCGTAGAAGAAGCCCACCGCATCTGCGACCGCCTCGAGGAGGCGGTGCAGACCCAAACTGAAGGAACCCAAGTGACCATCCATGTCGAGCCGGAGTGGAAAGCCAAGCACAAGGGCTTCGTGGTGCGTTCGCGTTAGCCAGCAAAGCCCAACCCGAACCAATGCCAGCCCCACAGCGGCATCAAAAAAGCCATTCTGCCAACCCGACCCAGGGCGAACCGCTCTTGGAGGTGGGGACTCAAAGCTCGAGGATAAATTGGGCCAGTTTTACCGCGTCGTTGGGGGTGCTGGAAACACTGCGCTTACCCACCCGATCCTTTAGCTCGGCTATTTTCTCGGCAATCTTGCGCGGCTGGCGGATGTAGTAGCCCAGGTGTTCTTGCTGCAAGAGTTCCACATTGCCCCGTTCCTGCGGCCAGATATAGTCACACACGATCATCTCTTTGTGCTGAGAGAGAATTTCAGCGATGGCGGCTGGCCCGGCTTTGGTGACTACCACGTCAGAAACGTTGATGAGTTCGTACATTTGCTGGGTGTAGCCAAAAAGATGTAGGTGCGAGAGGTTGTGCCGGGTCTTGAGTGCCTCGAGCTGCCCCAAAAGGCGTTTGTTGTAGCCACAGACTACCAGGATATTAATGCCCTCGAGCTTGACCAGCTCTTGCACCAGTTTGTAGGTGATTTTGAGGCCAGGCCCACCCCCTGTCACCAGGACGGTATACGGCTGAGCCAGGTTCATCTCCGCTTTGAGCCGGGCGATTTCGGATGCCCCTAAGGGCGAGCCAAACTTGGGGTCAATGAGGTTTTGAAAAAAATGCAGGTTCTCCGCGGGGATGCGGTTGCGCCGGGCGATGGTGTAGGCTTCGGGGCTCGCCACCACGTATTGATCCTTGGTATCCAAAAACCAATAGACGTGCGGGCTATAAAAGTCGCTAACCACGGTGAGGGTTTTGGGCTTTTGCTGCTTTACATAGCGCAGACGGCGAAAGCCGTGGTTCACCGGATAGCAGTAGATTAGCTTGTTGGGACGGAATCTCTCGAGGTATTCGTTGATGCGTGGCCCCAGCCGACTGCCCAGTACCCTGGCCCAGGTGCTGATGGCGGGTTTGTTAGAGTTGAAGGAGGAAAAAATAGTAAATATCCAGCGCTGCTTCTGCACCGAGTAGTTGTAGCCATCCTCCACCGCCTGACCAATCCAGCGTGGCCCCACGTCAAACACGTTGAACAACTCGACTTCGGCACTGGGCTCGAGCTGGCGCAGCACCCGGTACAGGGTTTGAGCCAGCGAGTAGTGTCCGCCGCCTGCTTTTGTATAGACCAATAGGATGCGCTGGGCCATAAACTGCTTTTAGAGCTTATCGGTTGGGCTTAGGTGACGGATGAGCAAAAGACTGTGCATCTTCCAGGCTCGACTGGCCTCAGGGCAGCGGCCCCAGGTATTTCTGATAGGCCCCAATCCAGTCCTGGGCGATGGCCCGCTGCGCTTCTTGGATAGGAACTTGGCCCGAGCAGACCAGGCTGTGCAGGCGATTTTCTAGCTTGTCCTTGACATGGGCGTTGAGGGGCGTGGTCTGGTAAGACTGAGGCCAGAGGTTTTGGATGGAGTTGGAACCGCCCAGCTCGAGGCTGATCAGGTGGTCTACTTCGTATTCGCGGGGCTGGTGGGTGGCAATGCCGTACTCGCGGTAGACCGCGTTTTTCACGCTGCTGGGCACGTTGCGCACGGTTTTTGTGTAGCCCGGACGACAGATGGTGTTGGTGTCGGTGGTCAGCACGTCACCAGGGGTCAGGCGGGGGTCGGGCAGATCTACCCCAATCTTGTAACCCGCCCGGCTGGCAGGCCCCGAGGTTAGCCCTCCAGGGCCGCGCGTGGTCTGAAGCAACAGCAGTATGAAGACCGCTATCACCAGCACTACCGCTACCCAGGCCCGTCCCATTCGACCATGATATCGCGCTTTGCTATATTTCTGTCCTGAAGCGGTACAGCGAACAGCTTCTAGCCAAGGACAAACCGCCTTCGGGAGAGCATTAAGAATATGGCCCTCCACTAAGTTAGAAAGACCGTGCCCAGCTCCCTTTTGCCACCGGGAGTAGGGCAAAAATAGCCGAAACCGCGAGAGTTTTTAGGGTAAGACCTACGACCAGGGCTTGGCCCTCTACCTACTGCTGGCTCGAGTTCCCCGCCCTCTCAAGAGCAACAGGAACCACAAAACCAAGTGCAGCAGCAGAGCCAGCACGGCTATCCACAAGCCTGCCCCGCTTCCGCTACGCCACCACCAGATACCCACAGCAAATACCAGCAGCAGGGTGAGCCCCCAACCCTGGCTAAACCAGGGACTACCCGGCATGAAAAGCTGTACCCCGCGCTGCCAGGATAGGTTGCTGCTGGCTCCACCGGGGCGCGGCAGAAAGAAGCACAGCACGTGATATAGCGTCAGCAGCAGGGCCAGGATGGCTGCCGCCCAAGCCCAGATGGGGCTGGGCCAAATGGGCAGGTCGCGCCAGACCGAGAGAAAGTCGGTCTCGAGGCTCTGTAACCCGCTCAAGGCTACGCTGGCGGCGATAATTCGGGGGGTAGGCACGCCTTCGCGGCTGACCCCAGCGTCGCGGTAGACGCTGCTCCAAATATCCCCACCCACTCCAACTGCTTCGCGGGCTGCACCAGATTGCGGAGCCTGACGAAAAGCGCTGGCAACTGCATCGGGGGTGCCCCGCCCCAGAAGCACGTAGGTCCAGGGAGGGGCCGAATCGTAGAGGCGCTTGGCCTCTGTGGGGCTTTCGCTGGCCAGGGCATAAGCCAGCAAGCCCCGCATAGGCCCAGAGTTGGTCAGGCCCCGCAAGGTTTGCTGTGCGGCAAGGGAGCGCAGGGTTCCACGGGTCAGGCTGTCCTGAGCAGTTAATTGTTCGGCCCGCAGCGAGAAGCCCCAAGTCAGAAAGGCCAGCGCGGCGAGCAAAAACAGTATCACCAACAACAGGCGCTCGCCCAAGCTGGTATAGGCCAAGGTGCTATGCCGCAGCCGCAGCAAAGGGTGGCGAAGCCAGCCCAGCAACCAGCCTCCGGCTGGCCGTACCCCATTCAGTTGGGCCGGTAGGTAGATCAGGCTCAAGTACAGCATCATTAGCCCGTATAACCCCAGCAATACCCAGGCCAATACCGCAATGCGACCAGAATCTAGGGGATTTTGCCAGGCCAACAGTGTGCGTAGTCCCTCGCGGTAGTGCTCGGCCAGGTCGGGGCGGCCTTGGGCCTCGAGCCAACTTACCTGTCCCCAAAAAACTGCCCTCGAGCCCGGAACCTGTGGCATGTAGTTGAGAAAGAAGTCCGACCAGGCCAGACTGGCAGCCAGCCCTTGGGTCTGGGCCAGACCCACCTGATTGAGCCAGGGCCCCACCCACTGCATCACCCCGTTGCCCCAGGCCAGCTCGGGGCGGTGGCCGCGCCGCAGCAAATCACGTCCAGCAGCCTCGAGATCGCTGGGCTTGAGCGAGGCCACATCACGGGTAAAGTAGTACCAGTAGGGCCGCTCCTGGACGGGAATCAGGCTGTTCTTACCGGCGGCGCTGAGGGTTTTGAAGTAATCCTGAATCACCTTGAGGCTTTCCCATTTGCCCTCGTAGGGCCGACCCGCCAGCGCCGAGAGCGCCAGACGACGGCCATCCTCGAGCAGCACCGTCGGCTCGGGATCGGCCTCGAGCGAGCGCACCTCGGCAGGAGGATAGTATTCCGCAGCCACCGCAGGCTTGCTCAGGTCTATCTCGAGCACCAACGGCCCCTGAGCAATATAGGCCCGGCTCCCCACCATGCGTGGGCCAATCCAGTTTCCGGTGAGCGGAAGTTTCCAGTTGCCCACGCTCAGTCCATCCGGGCTGAGCTGGGG
>JADMIM010000103.1 GCA_015478585.1 Thermaceae bacterium
ACCTCTGTGGCTACCCTCTGGTTCATTTCCTTTGAAGACCGCTATAGGCTGGCCTATAGCCGCTTGGGGATTGTCGATGGATATACCGAGGGTTGGTTTAGAGCGTTTCATACTACCTTTGGCTTGGGATATCCGTAAAAATGCCTTGAAGCTTGGGGGATTGGTCTGTATAGTGAACCCAAATGACCTACCGCGCTTGGAGCTGGTGGTGGCCCGGATAGCCCTGGGATGGTAGTAGTTGGTACCCCTAGGGCTTTTTACCTAGGGGATTTTTTGTGCTATAAGAGGAGAAAGCCATGCTCACAACTGAGAAAACCAAACCTACTGTACCGGTCAAGAAGACCCTTCTGGCCGACCTCGAGACTCCCGTCTCGGCCTACCTCAAGCTCTCCGAGAAGACTTCCCCCAGCTTTCTGCTGGAGTCCGTCGAGGGCGGCAAGGCCTGGGCCAGGTGGAGCTTCGTGGGGGTGGGCGCACGGCGTACCTTCCGGGCCAAGGACGGGGTTTTCACGGTAAATGGCCAGGTTATCCAGACCCAAGACCCTTTGCGTACTCTCTACGAAAGCATCCACCGCCCCATCAACCCCGACCCCGCCCTGCCCATCTTCTGGGGCGGTGCGGTGGGCTATGCGGCCTACGACCTGATTCGCTACTACGAGAAGCTTCCCTCGAGCAAACCCGATTTGCTGAATGTCCCCGACCTTCTTTTTATCGAGCCGGAAGTGGTGGTGGTGTTCGACCAGTTCAAGCAGCAGCTTCATATTGTGGCCGCGGCAGAAGAGGGTAACGCGGCCTCTAAAGCCGAAGCCTTGGAGCGCATCGCCTGGGCCGAGAAAAAGCTCAACGGGCCGCTGCCCGGAGTGCCGGGCGAACGGGCCGGGCGGCGGATGGACTTCAAGCCCAACGTGAGCCAGGCCGAGTACGAGACCCTGGTGGAGCGAAGCCTGGAGTACATCCGCGCGGGGGATATCTTTCAGGTGGTGCCCAGCCTGCGGATGTCCTCAGCCCTCAATGTTCATCCCTTTGCCGTCTACCGGGCTCTGCGCTCGGTGAACCCCAGCCCCTACATGGGTTTTCTCGAGCTGGGCGAGGTCACGTTGGTCTCCTGTAGCCCCGAGAGCCTGCTACGCTCGGACGGGCGCAAGGTGATTACCAGGCCCATCGCCGGAACCCGGCGGCGCGGCGCGGATGCTGCCGAGGACGAGGCTCTGGCTGCCGATTTGCTGGGTGACCCCAAAGAGCGGGCTGAGCACGTGATGCTGGTAGACCTTTCGCGCAACGACTTAGGGCGGGTTTGCAAATATGGCAGCGTCAAGCCCACCCAGCTTTTCACTGTCGAGCAGTATTCCCACGTGATGCACATCGTCTCTACCGTGGAAGGCGAGCTGCGTGACGACAAGACCCCGCTGGACGCGCTGGCCTCGGTGCTGCCGATGGGCACGCTCTCGGGTGCGCCCAAAATCCGGGCCATGGAGATTATCGAAGAACTCGAGCCCTCCCGCCGGGGAGCCTATGGTGGGTCTTTCGGCTATATCGCTTATGACGGTCACATGGACGTGGCCCTGACCCTGCGCACCCTGGTGATTGCTGGCGGACAGGTTCATATCCAGGCCGGGGGCGGGGTGGTCTACGACTCGACACCGACGGGCGAATACGAGGAAGCCATGAACAAGGCCAAGGCCATGCTCAAAGCCGTGCAGATGGCGGAGGAGGGTTTGTGAGCCTCGAGTCGGTTCGGCGAGAGATTGATGCAGTAGATGCGCGTGTGGTGGTGCTGCTGGCCCAGCGATGGCGGCTGGTGCGGGAAGCCGCGAAGTATAAGAGCACCCTACGAGAGGTCGAGGCCAAGGAGCGGGTTGAGCAGGTGGTTTCCAACGTGCGTCGGCAGGCTGAGCAGCAAGGGCTGTCCCCCCGTGTGGCGGAGCTGGTCTACCGCATCCTGATGTCGGAATTTACCGCGCTCGAGCGCCGAGAGGCGGGACTTTGAGTGCCGAGAGGCGGGTTCGTAGGGACGCAAGGCCTTGCGTCCTGGAGGCAGGTTTATGAAGCGGATTTTGATGATAGATAACTACGATTCCTTCACCTACAACTTAGTGCAGTACCTGGGCGAACTGGGGGCCGACCTTACGGTCTGGCGCAACGACCAGTTCCAGCTCGAGGACATCGAATCATTCAACCCGGATGGCATGGTGGTTTCTCCCGGCCCGTGCACGCCCACCGAAGCCGGTTTGTCGGTTCCACTTATCCGGGAATACGCCCCCAAATATCCTATCCTGGGCGTGTGTTTGGGGCATCAGAGCATCGGTGAGGCCTTCGGGGCTAGGGTGGTGCGGCACAAGGTGATTGTTCATGGCAAGACCAGTGCTATTTCCCACGATGGCAGCGGGGTTTTCGCCGGAGTTCCGCTGCCTTTTACGGCGACGCGCTACCACTCGCTGGTGGTCGAGGATTTGCCGGAAAGCCTCGAGGCCAATGCCTGGTTCGACGAGGCCGGAGGGCGCACGGTGATGGGCCTGCGCCACCGCGACTACCCCACCCACGGCGTACAGTTTCACCCCGAATCTGTCCTTACGGAAGCGGGAGAGCAGATGCTGGCGAACTTTCTGGAGCTTTGCGCCTAGCCTTTTCTTGAGCAACCATAAACGCTCCTATGATTTCGGTCATCGTTCCCACCCACAACCGCTGCGAGCGGCTCGAGAAGAAACTCCGTGCCTTGGAGACGCAAACCGGCGACTTCGAGGTGATTGTGGTGGCGGATGGCTGCCAGGACTCGACGGCGGATTTTCTGGCCGATTATGGCCCCGGTTATGCCTTTCAAACTTTACACACCGACGGCAAAGGCCCGGCTTTCGCCCGCAACCGAGGTGCTGAAGCTGCCAGGGGCCAGATCCTGCTGTTCTCCGATGACGACGTGATGCCCAGTGGGGGTTGGATTCAGGCCCATCAGAATGCGCATTCAGGAGCTAAAACGGTGGCTGTGGGGCGCTTGGTGTTGCCGTCCGACCTCAAAAATAGCGGAGCCGCAGCCCTGAGCGGCCCTGGCGTGTTTTGGTGGAACATCACCGGCAACAATACCAGCCTGCCCAAAAGTTTGTTCGATGAAATCGGTGGCTATGACGAAACTTTCAGCACCTACGGCGGCGAAGACCCCGACCTGGGTTATCGGCTGATGAAAGCGGGGGCGAGGCTCAAGTTCGTGGGGCAGGCCGAAGCCCTTCACGAAGCCTACGACCATCAGAAGGGGGCCTTGGCCAAGGCTAAAGCGGCGGGCGAAGCCCACGTGCGGGTGTGGAAAAAACACCGCGATCCCAAAATTGCCTGGGCCCTGGGGGTGCATCCGGTCTTGCTGGTGCTGAAGATGACCACTTTGCCGTGGCTCAAAGCTTTGATTGGGCCAGGGGGCGACCGCGAGCTGGCCTATTCCTGGGGCGCATGGAACCAACTTTCAGCGTAATCATTCCGACCTATAACCGTGCCGAACTGGTGGAGCGCACGGTGCGGGCCTTTCTGGCGCAGGAAGGGCCGAGTTTTGAGATTATCGTGCTGGACGACGGTTCTACCGATGGGACTTTTGCCCTCCTGAAGGCTATAAACCACCCTCGAGTCGGCCTCCACCGCCAGGAGAACCGGGGTTTAGCCGCCGCTCGCAACGCTGGGTTCGCCTTGGCAAAGGGAGAATACGTACTGTTCAACGATGACGACGTGGTTCCCCAGGTAGGGTTTTTGCAGGCCCACTTAGGGCTGCATCATCAGCTCCCCAACGTCGCCGTCGTCAGCCGAACCTACCTTCCAGGCGAACTGGGCCAGGGGCCGTTTATGCGCTACTGGCGCGAACGGGCTGAGGGCGGGGTGCGTGGAAAGCCCAACGCTGCGGTACTGGGTAAGGGTGGTTATTGGTTTGCCAGCCTATCCGTAGAGCGAGAATCTCTGCCTCAGCCGCCGTTCTCGGACTTTCGTGCCTACGGCTGGGAAGAACACGAACTGGGGCTGCGCTTGTGGGCCAAAGGGGTTCAGCCGCGTCTGGCAACGGGGGCCAGGGCCGCCCACCTGGACGCGGTTAGACTGGACTCAATGCTCGAGAAGCTGCACAGCATGGGCCGGATGGCCTGGGAGTTTTGCCGGTTGCATCCAAGCCTCGAGGTGGCCTTCTGGACGGGGGCCAACCCGCTGTCGCTGGCCTATAAGCGGCGGTTTTATCCTTGGGCCAAAGCCCAGGAACTGCTCGAGAATCGGGCTTGGGAAGCCACTGCTGAAGCCTTCAAAAACTACAGTTTGGTGCTCGAGGCGGCCTACACCCGGGGACTGCTCGAGGGAAAGCCGTGAGTGAGCCGCTGGTCTATGTGCTGGTGCTCAACTACCAGTCCTGGCCTGATACCCTCAAGTGTCTGGGGGTACTCGAGGGGCTGCAATATCCTAATTTTCGTGTGCTGGTGATGGATAACGCCTCGCCTAACGACTCCGCGGTGCAGATTCAGTCGGCATTCCCTGAGCTGGAGCTAATCCGGCTCGAGCGCAATCGGGGTTTTGCCGGAGGTAACAATGTGGGCATCCGCCAGGCGCTGACAGAGGGTGCGGAATACGTCTGGCTGCTGAATCCCGACACTTTGGCTGACCCTCAATCGCTAAGCGCGATGGTGCAATTAGCTCAGAGCGACCCCCAGATTGGCGCGGTGGGTTCGGTACTTTACGAGATGGACAAGCCTCAGCAGGTGCAAGTTTGGGGTGGGGGAGAGGTGGTTTTGAACTGGGGATTAGTCCGCCTTTTGAATAGTCCAGAACAGATTTCCAGGCTGAGCTATCTCAGTGGGGCCAGCGTTTTGCTCAAGCGGACGGCCCTCGAGCGCGTGGGTCTGCTGGACGAGGGCTTTTTTATGTACGGCGAAGATGCCGACCTTGGACTGCGCCTGAAAGAAGCCGGGTTCAAGCTGGCGGTGGCCTCCGATTCGCGCGTTTTGCACCAAGGGAGCACTTCCTGGAATGGGGCCAACCTCGCCTCCGACGAAAACTTTGCCGCGGCTAACGTGCGCCTGTTCCGCAAACACGCACCCTTTCCCAACCTCGCTGCGGCCTCGTACTGTGTATTCTGGACGCTCGAGTACAGCCTGCGCCGCCGTTGGGCTAGCACCGGGGCGCTGTGGCGTGGGGCCAGGCGAGGCTGGTCTTTACCGATTCGGGAGGAACCGTGGACGAACTGAAAAAAGCCCTGCACGCCGAACTCCTCACCCAGAGCGAGGCTCGAGCCTTGATGAACCAGATCATGGCCGGAGAACTCACCCCCACCCAGACCGCCGGGGTTTTGATGGCCCTGCGCACGCGCGGCGAGAGTGTCGAGGAAATCTCCGGTTTTGCCGAGGGGATGCGAGCGGCGGCGGTGCGGGTAGAGACCCGTCGCCAGCCCCTGATGGACATCGTGGGAACCGGCGGGGTGGCCCCCGAGGCCTTCAATATCTCGACCACGACGTGCTTTGTGGTCGCGGCAGGCGGTGTGCCCGTCGCCAAGCACGGCAACCGTGCGGCCAGCAGCCGGTCGGGTTCCTTCGATTTAATCGAAGCACTGGGCATCAAGATTGACCTGCCCAGCGAAAAAGTAGCCGAGGCTATCGAGACCGTTGGGCTGGGCTTTCTCTTCGCCCGCAGCCACCACCCGGCCATGCGTTTCGTGGCCCCGGTGCGGGCCGAGTTGGGGGTGCGTACCGTGTTCAACCTGCTGGGGCCGCTGACCAACCCAGCCTTTGCCACGCTGAACTTGGTCGGGGTGAGCAGCCCGGCACTCGTTGAACTCTTTGCCCAGGTGCTGCACAATCTCGGCTCGCAGAGGGCACTGGTGGCGCACGGGGAGGGCGTGGACGAGCTGGTGCTGGGCGAGAATCAAATCGCCGAGCTGAAAGACGGGCAAATTCGCACTTACACCCTTCGCCCCCAGGAAGTGGGCTTGCAGGCCGCATCTGCCGAGGCAATCGAGGGCGGAACTCCACAGGAAAACGCGGTGACGGCGCGGGCGATTCTGAGTGGGCAGGAGCGCGGCCCCAAGCGTGACGCGGTGGCGCTGAACGCGGGTGCGGCGTTTTATCTGGCAGGGAAGACCGAGAATGTCGCAGACGGCGTGAAGCTGGCGCAGGGTTTATTAGATGAGGGGAAGGGTTTAGAGGTGCTCGAGCGGCTGAAAACCTTCTCAAATCAAGGATAAATCCATGTCTAAATCAGAATATTCAAAGCTTGTTTTCCCTGATAGCTTCGATGAGGCTTGGCAAGCGGATGTCTTGAGCAAGAAATATTTTGCTCTGGCTCGAGCAGAAGGTTTGGATGGGTCACAATACCCAGTGTTTTTCATCTCGCTTTATGGGTTGACACAAGAACTTGAAGACACAATGCAGAAACTCGAGCAGTCGTGGTTTGCTGAACCTGGGCTGATTGTTTTGCGTGATTTCACATATGAAAACATGGCAAATGCAGTTAGGTCACTGTGGGATGAAGGGTTCTTTGACAACCTCAAACCCGTTTCGTCAGCCGGGTAATAGTGGAAATGAACAATGGCTGACCCCTATATTGTCATCGTCTCCAACGGCCACGGCGAGGACATCATCGGCGCGGCGCTGGGTCGTGAGCTGGCGGCGCTCGGCTACGAAATTGAAGCCTTGCCACTCGTGGGGAAGGGCAATGCCTATGAGCGAGCCGGGTTTCCGGTGCTGGGGCCTCGAGCTGAAATGCCCTCGGGCGGCTTCGTGCTGGACAAGCCTGCGGCTTTCCTGGACGACCTCAAAGCGGGCTGGCTCGAGATGAGCCTGGGGCATTATGGTGCGCTGTGGCGGGCTTCTAGGAACGCGGCGGCTACCTTGGTGGTGGGCGATATCTATGGCCTGTTGGTGGGCAGCGTATTCGCTAAGCGCCCCATATTCCAGATGCAGCCCCTGGTCTCGGTGCGAGCCTGGGAAGGCCAGATGGATGGCTGGCGCAGACCCTACGGCCTCCTCGAGCGTCTCTTGATGCGCCGCACTGTGCAGGTCTATCCCCGCGAGGCCGAGGCGGCCCAATGGCTAAAGGAGCATGGGGTGGGCAATACCCAATACTTGGGAAACCCCATGCTGGACGCGCTCGAAGGAGACACACCTGTAGACCTCCCGCCGCCTTATCTGCTCCTGTTGCCCGGCTCGAGGGCCGATGCCTACGAGAGCCTGCCCAAGATGCTCGAGGCCTGTCGGTGGTTGCGCTCTACTGGCCTTAATCCGGTGGTGGCCTGGGCGGGTTTGCCGCTGGAAAAGCTGGAAGCGGGCGATGCTGGTTTCGGAGCGCTTTTGCTCCGTGACTGGAAACGGGAAGCAAACGGCTTTCTTCACCCCGACGGGACGAAGGTTCTGCTGGCCCAAAATGGCTTCAAGACGGCGCTGTTGGGCTCGAGGCTAGCGATTTCCACCAGCGGGACGGCGGCAGAGCAGGCGGCTGGGTACGGCATTGCGGTCGTCGGATTTCCCACCGGTGGCCCGCAATACACCCATAACTTTGCGCTAGGACAAAAACGCCTGCTGCGCGAGGCGCTCGAGCTGGCGGAGCCGCGTCCAGAAGCCATCGCTGAAGCCGTACTGAAGCTTTTGAATGACCCCCAGCTGCGCCGCAAGGCTGAGGAAGCCGGAAAGGCCGCGATGGGCCAGCCGGGTGCAGCCAAACGCATCGCCGAGGACGTTCACCGCCGCCTCAGCCAGTCTGGATAAAGCGCCCCCACAGCAAAAATCCTACGAAGCTGGCCCAGAAAAAATATTGCCCGACTCGCTCCAGGGGCTTAGTCAAACTTTTGCGAAACCAACCGCCGGGCTCGAGGCCCGAAACGCTATACAGCAGCAGCACCGAAATTAGACCATAGGAGACGTGCAGCCAGCTTGGACGGCGCAGGACGAACTCCAGCAGCACCGTCAGGGCCGCGAGGTTGGCCAAAACCTTGAAGAAAACCAGTTGCCAGCGGGTGGGTTCACGCACCAAAAGCGGGATGGCGGTGAGGAAAAACACCACCAGGCCCAGCAGGGTCAGCAACCGTCCCAGGCCAGTCAGAACAATCAGGGCCTCGAGCATCACTACCTACCATACAGGGGGTTTGCGGAGGTTCAGGTATTGGCTCAAAACCTGCACCACCCCAATCAGGTGGGCATCCTCGAGGGGTGCTGCCACCAGCGAAGCTCCGATTGGCTCCCCCGAATCGCGGTAGCCCGCCGGGAAGTTGAGCACCGCAAAGCCCGAGGTCGAGGTAAAGAGCGAAAGGCTGTTGCTCACCGTAAGCAGCAGCGACACCCGGTGTTGCTCCATCAGCCCGCGCAAAACCGCGCTGCCTGCCTGGCGGTTTTGGTCTACCAGCGCCCGATATTCCCCCTGGCTCAGGCCCTCGTTCTGCGAGGCAATGAGCAAATCCTGACCGTAGGCCATAGCCTCAGGGTTTTGCTGGTTGAAAGCAATCACCTCAGCCAGGCTCGAAACTGGCCCTGAAGTAGCCTTGAAGTAGGTGCTCAAGCCTTCGCGTAGACCGTAGCGCAGCACCGGCAGCATATCTACCGGGCTTTCTGGAAAGGGCACGGTTTTTACCTCGGCTCCCAGCTCACCTAGAGCCCGGCTGACCCGCTCGAGGGCCTCCTGGTCGCCCTGACGTTGGGTGCGCTGCACCCAACCCACCTGCAAGCCTGCCAGAGCAACCCCTTCCTGAGGGGCAAAGTCGTCTTCTCGAGCCGCCACGGCCCGCTCGGTGGCGGGGTCGGCGGGGTCTTGACCGATGAGCACCCGCATCAGTACGGCCAAGTCGGCAGCATTCTTGGTCAGCGGCCCGGCGGTGTCCTGAGCCTCGCTGATGGGGATAATATGGCTGCGGCTAATCAGACCGAAGGTCGGCTTGAGGGTAAAAATGCTGTTCTGGGCAGCGGGATAGACCAATGAGCCGGAGGTTTCGCTGCCCACCCCGGCCACCGCCAGGTTGGCCGCCACCGCCGAGGCCGTCCCACTGCTGCTGCCGCCCACGTCGAAGGGGCCATAGGGATTGCGGGTATGGCCGCCCAGGGTGCTGTAGCCATTGACCGAGTTGGTGGTCATGAAGTTGGCCCATTCCGAAAGGTTGTTCTTGCCCAGAATCACCGCCCCGGCCCTGCGCAGCTTCTGCACGATGAAGGCATCCGGGCCGGTGGCCCCCTGCAAGGCCAGAGCCCCGGCGGTGGTGTGCATGGGCGCAGCGGTGCCGATATTGTCCTTGAGGGCGATGGGAATGCCGTGCAGCGGCCCCCGCACCTGGCCTGCCTTACGCTCCTGGTCTCGAGCCCGCCCTTCTTGCAGGGCTTGGGGGTTTAGCTCGAGGTAAGCCCTCAGCGTGTGGTTATAGCGCCGAATCCGGCTCAGGTAAAACAGCGTGAGTTCTTCCGAACTCAGCTGTCCCGCCGCCATCGCGGCTTGTAAATCGGCGATGGTGGCGCTCTGGGTAAGGGCCTCGAGCTGTCCTGCACGGTCTGCTCCAAACTGCTCGAGGGCCTCCTGGAATGGTGAGAAATCGAGCTGCTGCCGCAAGGGATATTCGCGTTCGGCGGTTTGCTCCTGCACCTGCCGGGCCACAAAAGCCTCCCAGTCGTTGGCTGAGCGGCTCCAGCGGGGGGCGGGGGTCTGGGCATTTTGGCTCATATGGCCCACACTATACGCGCTAAATACTTTGCTGAGCACGAAGAGCAAGGGGTTTGGCGCAAGGTGCTGAGAGCTAAACGCCAGACGCAAAACGCAAAATGTCGAACGCCAAAAACTCAAAGTCAAAAACTAAAAACACCAACCGCGTCCCAGACAGGGTTCTCGATAAGGCGATTATGCTGTCCTGGTGTAGCTTTTGACCTTTCTGTATTTTGCTTTTAGCCTTTAGCGTTTGGCGTTTAGCGTCTTGCGTTTAGCCTTTAGCCCTCTACCCAAAAGAGGGGAACGCTTCGCGTCTACTGCCCTGTGCGCTGTGCTGCGTACAAATATCACAGCCCTGGGTCTCCAAGACGAATACTCTAGGGACTGGAACGCCATCATGCCTAAACGAGAACTCGTCACCAACGCCCCCTCCGAATGGCCCAAGGTTTTTGTCGAGGGCATCATCCAAAGCGATGTCTCCGAGGTTCGTAAAGCCAACCGGCTGATGTTCGCCACCACCGTCGAGGCCTTGTTTCGCAAGTCCGGTCTCGAGGTCATAGAAGCCGACGTGCTGCGCATCACCAAAGAGGGAGTGGTGGAAATCCCCTTGCGGGTGCGGGCAGCCGACGGCGAGTACGACCTTTTCTTTTATCCCGTAGCCGATGCAAAAGCGGCAGGTCACTATATCGCCATCCACGAAATTGGACACAAGTGGGGGCGGCTGCGCCCGGTGTTTTACAGCACCGACGACCTGATGAGCATTTACCCCGAAGCACTCGCGTCCGTCGCCGCCAAAGACCGTCTCTATGTCCAAGCCTCGCTGACCCCTCCCAAAGGCCAGTACGCCATGTGGTGGGCCACCCAGCCCGGCGAGCACTTCCACTACAGCCCCACCTTTGAAATCTATGACCGCCTCTACCGCGAGCTAAACGGCCTCGAGCTGCGGGGTTTTGCCCTGATCCTCAAGGAAATTGGCATGATTCAGGAGGAGTACGAGGTCAATACCGGCACTCTCACCGACTCCACCGTGGAAATCCCCCTGGAAGGCCCCGAAGGTGTCCCCATTATCGTTTCCTTTTCGCAGTCGCGGGGGTTGCGCTTCCACTTCCACATGGATCGGGCTAGTGCCGAATACCGCGACCTGTTCCTCAACTTGTTCCTGCTGCGGCTCAAAAACTGGCGCAGAGACACCCTGATAGAAGGCATCAAGCGCCTGGACAGCCCAGCCTTCATCTGGTGGCGCGAGTTGGGCAAGCGGCTGCGCTTGCAAACCCACGTGGATACCGCCATTAGCGCGGTGGGGTCGGTCAAACGCTAAGGCGCGTGAAAACCTGGCCCGGTTTTGCCCAACCGTAAATATGGGCCTGGACTTCGGAAACTCGAACAAGGGTGCTTTGGCGGTGGGACTCGAGTTCCAGTCTTAATTTATTCAGGATTATCCCCTATGAGATGCATACCAGTTCATTAATGAAAATTGAAGGCGAGATTTTTTCTCCTAATCGTGAGACTTACATTGTTCTTGGTAGTATCCATCAACGATTCCGTAAACCCAACTTATTCGCTGTAGATGGATTTATCTGGCCCCTTAAACAACAACAACCTTCTCTTTTTTAAGATGTAAGTGCTTCACTTTCTTGACCAAACCTGTATGTTGGATGCTTTCAGTAATCAATGAGCGATGGCATACTCTGTAGTCTTCCTCAAAACACATCAGGCACACGCGATGGGTATTCGCTAGCTTTACAATTTTCTCTAACGCTTCGTTTCTCTCTCTTAGAACATGCAAATAGCTTTGTCTATAAGAAGACCAATCTCCGTTATCCCGGAGAGCGTGTCGAACCTCTCTAGGCGCTCCTAACTCACGAAGGTGTATGTATCGTATTCCTAAACTCTCTACGTTAGCTGCCAGTGCAGCCTTAGAAAATCCCTTTTTACGACTCAGCGGAAGCTCTCTTACATCCACCAGAACCTTAATTGCATGAGCTTGAAGGATGTACTGCGCCCTTAGATTGAGACCACCAACATCCCTTTCTTAGTCAGTCCCCTC
>JADMIM010000194.1 GCA_015478585.1 Thermaceae bacterium
CGGGGGTCGGGGGTCGGGGGTCGGGAAAGACGATATTTTCCCTAAACCCGTTCCCCGTTCCCCGTTCCCCGTTCTGATTGTCCTGACCCTGCTCCTATGCTCCTTCGCACAGGCGGCTACCCTCAAAATTATCTCCGCCGAGCGCCTCGAGCTGCGTAACGAAAACGGCGAGGAGCTGATTATCCTCACCGGCAGCCCGGTCAAAATAGACCGCGACGGCGAGCTTATCGAGGCCCCACGGGTGATTTACAACCGCACCCAGAAGCGGCTGATGCTCAGCGGCGGGGTGCGCTACAAGGACAAGCAGGGACAGGTGATTCAGGCCGACAACCTCGACTTAGACACCTCCAACGAGAGTTTCGAGGCCATCAGCGTGAAGATTGAGTCGGGCGATTTCTATCTGAGTGGGCCCATCTGCGAACGGGCCGCCGGGCAAATCCTCTTGCAGAAGGGCTATCTCACCCCTTGCCAGCGCTGCAATCAGACCACGCCCGACTATGCCTTCGAGGCCAACGAGGTGGTGCTGTATCCGGGGGATCGCATCATCGCCAGGGGAGTGTGGGTACTGCTGCGGGGGGAAAAAGTGCTGTACTTGCCCGCCATGCTGCTATATCTGTCGCAGCGCAGGCCGCGCCTCGAGGTCGGCAGCAATGCTACCGACGGGGCCTACGTGCTGGCCGACCTGCCCTATGTCTCCGATTTTGGCCTGGGCTATACCTTTTTGCGCTATTTCGAGAACCGGGGCTGGGGCATTGGTTTCGACCACTTCGGGGTGGGAGCCGCCAAGGAGCGCTATCAGTTTTTGTATCTGCCCGCCATTGCCAACCCCACCGGCTCCACCACCCTCAGCGCCACCAGCGACGGGGTGTGGATATATAACCTCCAGTACCAACTCGACACCCCCGACTGGCGCTATCAGGCCAGCATCAAGCGTGACGACCTGGCCGGAACCACTAACCCTGTAGGCGATCCCTTCACAAGTTTTGGCGGGCAGGCCGACTACACCGAGTTCAAGCTCGAGGCTGCCAGCCAGACCCAGCTTCCCGGCGCTGCCGAGCCTTTCTACCGCTTTACCTTCGACGGCTATATAGACCACAACTCGGCCCTGGGCCGCACCCCACGGGCCACTCCCCAGCGCCTGCCCGAGGTGCAGGTGAGTTTCCCCAGCGGCTACCGCAGCAGCGAGTTCAGCATCAACGGGAGCGCCACCGCAGGCTTCTACGAAGGCCCCAGCAACCTCTTCAACCGCAGCGCCCGCAATACCCCCTATCTGGCTGCCGGACGGCTCGAGATCATCCACAACGAAACCTACAACCCCCGCCCGCCCTGGGCTGGGCTGAGCTTCAGCCTGACCAACAACTTTAGAGGCGACTACTACACCAGCCGCAACAGCCAGGGCGAACTCGAGCGCCTGATCAACTGGCGAACCTCAGCCGCCCTGAGCCAGACCCTGGGGCCGGTTAAGTTTGGCCTGAACTTCAACCGCAACGACATCGAGGGCGGAACTCCCTTTGCCTTCGACTCTCCCGGACGGGCCACCCGCACCACCACCCTGGCCGGAACCTTCGATTACGCCCCCGACCCGATTTTTACCTTCAATGTCACCGCTACGCGCGACCTCGAGAACCGCATCTTCGACCCTCCCGCCACCTTCACCCTCACCAACCGTCCCTGGGCCTGGTTTTCCCTCAGCAACAAGGTTTCCCGTGACATCCAAAACGGCAACTGGGGGCTGCTCACCAC
>JADMIM010000104.1 GCA_015478585.1 Thermaceae bacterium
CTACGCCAAGATGGATCTAGAGGGTCTCAGAGCACAGGTGGAGCGGCTCGAGGAGAACGGCTGAACCGAGCTGCACCTGCCCGAGCGCTACCGGGGGGCCCACATGCTCCGGCATACCGCGGGAACCAGGATTTACAAGAGGAACAACAATGAGCTGATGACCATGGCGAGGATATTGGGCCACGCCAACCTCAACACCACCGCGATTTACGCCAAATTAGATGCGGAAGGGTTGCTCGAAGCTATGGATAACGCCGAAAGGATTTTATCCTGGAAGTGCCGTCTGGCACGGAGCATGATTCTTCCACATGGATGGGCTTTAACTCCCAAATTATCCTTTAACACCACCTGCCGTCAGGTTGTTTAAGAAATATCTTTGCAGTACCAAGAAAATGATCATCATGGGAAGCAGAGTAATCACTGTTGCGGCCAAGAGGGTACTCCAGTCCACACCAAACTGCCCCATCAGCCGGGCTAGTGCGAGCTGAAGTGTGGCTTTTTGCTCACTGGTGAGCACAATGAAGGGCCAGATGAAGTCATTCCAGCGCCAGGTAAAGCTGAAAATTGCCAGGGTAGCCAAAGCTGGGACGCTTAATGGAAGGATGATTCGCGAGTAAATATCCCACTCACTCGCCCCATCCATGCGGGCTGCCTCGAGGATTTCATCGGGAATGCTTAGCATATACTGCCGAAGCAAAAAAACGCCCGTTGGAGTGGCCGCCGGTGGGATGATGATGCCCCAAAGGCTATCAATCAGCCCAAGGTTTTTGAGTACCAGGAAGATTGGAACCATAATGACCTGTAAGGGAATCATGATGGTGGCCAAGGTCAGCAAGAACAGCAATTGACGACCCACAAAGCGGTATTTGGCTAGGGCAAAAGCAGCGAGAGAATTGGTGAACAGTGCCAATAAGGTACTCATAGTGGCCACAAAGAGACTATTCCAGGCATATCGAGCAAAGTTCCCGGTGGTGAGGGCCGCAGCATAGTTAGAAGTGGTTGGCTCCTTGGGTAGCAGACTTGGTGGAAATACAAAAAGCTCACCTGTTGTTTTGAAGGAGGAAAGGATGACCCAGAACACCGGAATTAAAAAGGCGAAGGCTAAGACCAAAACTAGGATGTCGAACCATAAGCTGTGCTCCTTATGTCGTCCTGGCCTAGGTTTACCGACGATAAGCTTAGATTGAGTCATTGGGCCTCAGTTCTCGCGAGCAAGGCGAGTTTGAAAAAACGTGAGCAGCATAAGGATTACAAACAGCACCACCGATTGGGCACTGGCATAGCTGGGATTGGAGGCATCGAAGGCGGTCTGATAAATATTTTGTACTAGCAACTTGGTGCCATCTCCGGGGCCGCCGTTGGTCAAAACCAGGATAATCTCGAAAGCCTTAAAGGAGTTGATGGTGGCCAGGATAGTCACTAGCAACGTAGTCGGAGTCAGGAGCGGCAAGGTGATCCGCCAGAACTGCTGTCTGGTCGTGGCACCATCAATTTCGGCGGCCTCATATAACTCAGGGGGAATGGTGTTGAGACCACCAATAAACAAGACCATATAAAATCCCGTCATAGACCATACACTGGCCAGGACTACCACCATTTGAGCCCAGTGCACATCGGTAAGCCAGGGAATCGGAGTGCGCCCCCATTCGGTGAGAAGAGCATTGATCACTCCCAGGTCGGTGCTGAACATCCAGCGCCAGGACACCCCTACGATCACCGGGGATAAGATTACTGGAAGGTAAAAGCCTATCCGGGCAATGCTCGAGCCTAGGCTGGTCTGGCGGAGGAGAACGGCCAAGGTCAGACTCAGAACCAGCACCAACGAAACCACTACCACTACGTACCAGAAAGTGTTGAAGAGGGAGGTCTGAAAAGTCTGATCTCTGCCGAGTTGAATGTAGTTTGCCAAGCCAACAAAACGCCCAAAGCCTTGGACAAAACTCCCATTGTAGAGAGAAAAAATAAGACCGTAGACCATAGGTAACAGAACAAACAAACTAAAAATCGCCGTGTTAGGGATTAGAAACAGATATGGAACGATTTTTTGTCTCAATCTATAAGTCATTCTGATCTCCCTTATGGACAATCTCGGGTTAGATGACCACCTAATGAACGGCTACCTAACCCGACAGAAGGTCATGTCCAACGGCTTGATAAGAGCTATGCTGATTCCGCTCTCGAGGCCCAATCTTTCAAGGAACGATCACAACCCAGTTTTGAAGAAGCACTCCGAAATTAACTATATTTGCTCAAAGTGCTCGTGAAGCTCTACTTCAACTGTTTGTCCCCTTCGGTTTGGATTATTTCTAGGGCCTGCTTGGCCGTTTGCTGTCCCAGCAACACCTTGACGATCTGATCCCGGATAAAGGTATTCATCTTGGCCATGGCTGGGTTCGACCAGTCTTTGCCTACATAGGCCGGGGTCACGCTTAAATCATCAAGATATAGCGCAATCTCGTCATCGAACTGACCGTACTTAAGCGTTTTGCCATCCTTGCGAGCGGAAAGCACCATGTTGTCCTTAGAGAAAGGCAGATTGATTTCCTTGCTGGTGATCCACTGAATAAACCTGGCTGCTTCGGCGGGATTTTTGCTGTTCCTAAACCCCATTACGAATTTCCCGCCCGGTACAGTGCTGCGAATTTTGTCTTTGGGCAAAGGCACAACCCCCCATTTGAAGTTGGTGATTTGAGCGAACTGGGAGAGGTTCCAGTTTCCTGACATATACATAGCTGAGAGGCCGCTACGGAAGAGGTTACTGGGGTCTTCGCCCGAAAGCCATTGGCCTTTGGAAATGTAGCCATCCTGAAAAAGTTCATTAAAGAAGTTCAAGGCGTGCAGCGATTCTGGGCTGTCCACCACAAACTTCTTGCCGCTCTCGTCAATATAGCGCCCACCGGCTTCATAGAGCAGGGTACTGAAGCGGTAGGTGGTGAAATCGTAGCTCAGTGCAAAGCGGCACTTGCTGTTCTTGCGTACGGTGTCCATTGCCGAGTGCCACTGCTCCCAGGTCCAGGTCTGGATGGGGTTGGTGGGAATTTTTACTCCGGCCTGATCGAAGCAGTCCTTGTTGTAAAACAGCCCGTTAGCGGTTACATCCAGGGGCGCACCGATAATCCTCGAGCCTTTCTTGATGTAAGGTACTTGCGAGGGCAGGAACTGATTTACAAACTGATCGGGGTTGATATAAGCGGATAAATCTAGGGCCACCGGATCAAACTCGGCAATGTTTGCAGTGACCACTCGAGCCACGTCCGGCGGAGTGTCTCCTGCTACCATAAGCTGAAGCTTCTGCGTGAGTTGTTGGAACGGCACATAGGTGACTTGGACTTTAGTACCGGGATTGGCCTTTTCATACATTTGGACATATTTATCGAAGATTCCTTGTTCGGTAGGGGCCTCTGTAAACCAGACCACCTGGATATCACCTGCGGCCCAAGCGCTGCCCAAAAAGGCCAACATTATGGCCATTACGACAGAAACTCGCTTCATACTGCCTCCTTTAACGTTGCGTCAAACTATTGTTGGGTCGAAAGAGTTGCAGAGTTAGACAGATGCTCTAAAATCGTCCAGTTGCTGCTAACGCGCAATGGGCGCACGTCTGGAACAGCCAATCTCACCTCCAGTTTGGGATAGGGCAAAGGCCATTCACCAGTTGCTTGCACTTCCAGGTGAAGTTCGTAGTTGCTGCTAGTCAGGGTAAAGTGGAGGAGCCTGAAGCTACCCTTTTGGTAGGCCAAACTCTCACCATCGTCTTCGTAGAGAGTGAAGCGGCTAATCCCTTCATGACTATGCGGATACACCAGGACTTCCCGTACGTTGTCAAACTGAAGCTCAATCCAGGGCATTACCGGTCCAAGTGGAATAATGGCTCCCTCGCGGGCCAGCAGGGGTGTCTGCTCGAGGGGAGCTGGAATCCGGGATTCTCCCTGATAGCGAAGGCCGGTGTGCCAATCAATCCAAACCCCTGGCAGACTTATTTCGAGTTCCCGCACCCCAGAATCTGGTACAGATGGCAACAGCAAGAAAGGCCCCAGCAAGGCGTGAAACCCAGGGTCGTCTAGATATTGAGAAAACTCAAACACTAAAGGTCGCTGAATAGGCGCACCGCTTTGGGTATGTTCCCAAAAGAGCGAGTAGATATATGGAATCAAGCGATAGCGGAGTCGGATGGCCTCACGGATGGCCGCAGTGACCTCGGGGTAGCTCCAGGGTTCGGTGGGGTCATCTTTCCAGGAATGTATCGAGAAGCGGGGGTAGGCGATGGCCTGCTGTACCCAGCGCAGTAGCAATTCTCCACCGGGTGGATCGCCATAGAAGCCACCCACATCGTGCCCGATATTGGCATATCCACTCAAACCCATGCTCAACCCCATGGGGGTGTTGTAGCGCAGGGTTTTCCAAAGGCTGGCGTTATCCCCGCTCCAGGTCTGGGCCAGACGTTGAACACCAAGGGAAGCTGAGCGGGAGATCAGGAAGGGTCGGATATCGTTTTGTTGGGCATGTTCGAGCTGAGCCGCATAGGATGCGGTGGCCATGCCGTAAATCTGCTCACTGGGGTAGGAGCGATCACCATTGCCTTTGAAACTCTCAACCTCCAAAGCAAATTCGTTGTTGTCGTTCCAGATCCCTTCAATCCCACGTTCCAGCACCTCGTGCTTGACCTTTTCCTTCCACCAGGTGCGGGCTAGGGGGTTGGTGAAATCCAACCAGGAGGCTGGCCCACCCCAGAAATCTCCCTCTAAGCTGCTCCCGCTAGAGTCGCGTACGAAGGCTCCGGTCTGCTCGAGTTCGTCATAGTTCGGATGATCTTTCAGTAGAGCCGGCTTAATATTGGCGATCATCCGAATACCCTGAGTTCTCAGATTGGCGACCAAGGCATTGGGATCGGGGATGGTTTCCCGGTTCCAACGGAACACATAACGCTTGCCCCCATGCAAGCTGTAGCCACTGGACAAGTGCAGAGCATCGCAGGGGATATCTAGTTCTCGTACTCCACGAGCAAATTTTAGCAGCGCGGCAGCAGGATCGGGAGCATCAGTATAGGCCATGCCCGAAGCCAAATAGCCCAGGCTCCAGCGTGGCGGCAGCGCAGGTTTCCCCAACACGGCGGTGAGCTCAGTCAATAATATGGGCAGATCGGGTGCGGCTACCAGGGCATACCGCAGGTACTCAGCCTCCTCTACTTCGGTATAGGTGAAGAAGTGGTAGTAATGGTGGCGCTCACATCCATAGTCGAATTGCATGGGATGCGGCTGATCGTAAATTAGAGCACTCCAGGCTCCGCTGGGATGCCGGGTCAGGCTTACTGGCCAGTGTTTGTAGAGTGGGTCAGACATCTCAGCATCGTAGTTGCAGGCATCGCGGGGATTAAGACGGTAGTGCCGTGAAATTCGAGATAGTGGGCCGCTGACCTCCCCCAAGCCGAAGGAGCGTTCAGCCTGGGCTTGCACTCGAGTATGCCGGATGCCTCGCGGGGTGAAGCGATATGCAATATCGGGGTGATCTTGAACCAGAGCATAGGTCTGATTACCCGATACAAGTGTCCAGGTCAGGGAAAGAGGAGCGGGCTGCACCAATACCCTCAGCTCCCCGGCGCTGGCTGAATGGCCTGAAGTATCGTTCCAAGCCAGGGGTTGGTTAATTTCAAGCCGACTGGGATGGGAGGGTTTGCCTAGGGTAACCCGGATGGCTCTTGGCCTAAGCGGCTCGAGTAACATTGGATACATACCAGGGGTTTCAATCCGCATTTCGGATGCTGTGCCTGCTTCCGATGCTGGTAGAGCCCTTGTTGCTTTAGGATCGCCTTGATCATTCAATGTCCTAACCTCCATGGGTCTGCCTAGGTAGGGGAAATCGAGCTTCCAGTCTCATACACGAACCGATCAAACAGGCAACGATCCTTCCAGCCGATACGGGGCCTTAGAGCGGAGACCGCGATAGCTAACGGACACACGAGTTGCCCGGCTGCTTCCAGGGCCTCTTGCAGTTCCATCAACCCCAAGCCAACTTGGGCGGCTAACCAGTTCGTGACCCTATGCCAAACATCATGGTGGGCGGGAATAGAGGCGAATGCCCGAGTATGGTCATTGAAGTGGCTCATGGAATCGGCTAGGTGTTGGAAAAGGTTGTTAACCACCTTTGAGACGGTCATACGTGAGAGCTCGGCTTGTTGCGCGACATCGGTAATAGCCACCTTAGTCGAAGGCATATTGCTCTTACGAATGTTATCGTTATCATCTTGATTTGAGCCAGTATAACAAGAGATAGCAAAAATACAAGTAACCTACCTGTCAGAGACTGTCTGAAAAAGCTCCCACAGGGTATAACTGTGCATGGAAGCCACAGAGAAGCGATACCCTAGCGATTTATCGAACCGGGAATGGGAAGTTCTTGCGCCGATGATGCCGGTAGAGGGAGCTGGGGGTCGTCTACGGGAGAACAGCTGGCGAGAGCTACTTGACGGCATCTTTTACATCAGTCGTGGAGGCGGCTCATGGCCCAGGTTAGCCGCAGAGCGGCTATGGCCTACGGCCACCCCCCGCATGATGCCGACAGATTTACCCCACTGGAAGATCAGTTATCATTATTTTCGCCTCTGGCGCAAGAGCGGCCTTCTAGAAAAGTTGCACACTCAACTACGGGAGAAGGTGCGGGTGAAATCAGGAAGGAACCCTCAACCCAGGGCAGCAAGTCTGGACAGTCAATAGACTTCAGAAGTTTCTTTCTGCTGGACGCTACGGTGAGGTGCTAACCTTTGAGGGTTGCGGCCCCATCGCGGTTGTAGAGGGCGGCGATGAGGTTGACCCTGAGTCCTAAGCGCCGTCGGCGGTTGCGGTAGGAACCAGCTAGGATAGGGAAGACCTTGAGCCTGCGGATGATGATCGAGCATGTCATCCGCAGGCTGGAGATTTCCTTGTTCCCGGCCTTATCTTCTTTGGATAGTGCTTTCTTAAGCGGTTTACGCTTAGGAGTTCGCTGGCCTTGTGAATGACCAGCTTGCTGTGCTTGTACAGCGTGAAGTCATGCTCTTGACCCCTACCAACCTCCACGCAGATGATCTGGTGAGTCTTGCGGTCAACGACCAGTTGAATCTTCAGGGTGTGCCGCTTCTTCTCTGTAGTACCGGTGCTGCTTTTTTGGGGTCCTTGAATGGGTACTTCGCCCACATCCACCACGATTACCTCGAAACTCAACCCTTCCCCCAGCTTGCGTTTGCCGGGCAGCTTGAACTCCCCTGAGCCCATCAAGATTTGTTCAACCTTCCGTATGGCTCGCCCTGCCGTGCTTTCATCCACCCCCCAGTCAAACCCCAGCCGAAAGAAGGTGGGGTAATCCCGCAAATATTCCAGCAACATCAGCACTTGGTCATACCCGCTCAGAGCTGAGGGTCGTCCCGGCTTTACCTTCCGCTCTTCCCAAGCCTCTACACACCGCACCATGGCCTTGAAGGTCGCCGGTTTTACCCCAGTCAACCTTCTAAACTCTTTGGTTTTCAGCTTCTTGACCTACTCCCAGCTTCCCTGCTTGCCTTTTATCTCTCCATTACAGCATCTTTACCACTTTCGCAGGAAGTCTAATCGGTCAAGACCAGCGAAAAAGGGGGGTGAGAGGTTACGACAGGGGCAAGAAAGTCAAGGGACGCAAACGTCATTTGCTCGTAGACACCCAAGGGCTTGTATTGAAGGTGCGGGTTCTGGCGGCTAACATCACCGACCCGGCGGGGGGAAGGGATTTGTTGCAGCTAGCTAAATCCAGTTTTGAAGGGCTAAGGCATCGGTTTGTGGATGGAGGTTATAAACGCACGTTTGTAGAGTGGGTCAAGGAAACCTTGGGATGGATCGTGGATGTGATAAAGCGTCCAGATGCCCCTAAAGTTGGCATCTGCTGGCCCGATGACGTGCCCATGCCCCCTGATCTCATCGAAGAGCTTCGCAAAAAGACTCGATGCCATCATTGTTTCTTGGTCATCCCTAGGCGCTGGGCGGAGTCGCTTCCACAGATAGCGGCAGAGCCGCTACCCGAGGGCGGTAGAACGCACCTTGGCCTGGCTCAGCTTCAACCGCAGACTCAACCGCGGCTATGAGCTTCTGCCCGAGACCTCCGAAACCCTGATCTACACCGCGATGATTCGCCTTATGGTCAAACGGTTGGCCTCCTAGAGCCTTTTCAGACAGTCTCTTATCCATGAAATCTCCCTCGCCGCCAAAAAACTTCTCGGCGAACCTATCCGTGTTTCTTAGGGTGCGAGCTTAGGGCGAGGATTCCGGGCCTGAAGCTCTCCAGTCTTGGTTTTCCTCTGCTACAGCAGGGCCTGCCCTCGAGCGGTTGGTGTACTCCCGGATGGTGAGATTTGCAAATACCACCCAGCCGCTCACCGCGCACCCCCAGCTGTGCTCACAACCGCAGGTTCACCCAACCGGTAAGCGCTTTTCACCAAGCCATAGGCTAGTTGCTGTGCGGCTTCCTGGGCCTCCTCGAGATCCATCAATCCCTGCCCTACTTGTGCTGCCAACCAGTTACAACTGACCCTGCGCCAGACCTCGTGCCGTGCAGGGATCGAGGCAAACGCACGGGTGTCGTCGTTGAAGCCAGCCAGATTGTAGAAACCTGCGGTCTCCACTACCCGGTCGAGATAGCGCTCCATACCCTTCACGCTGTCGAAAAACCACCACGGAGGCCCCAGCCGCAGCACTGGGTAGTGCCCGGCCAGCGGGGCCAGCTCGCGGCTATAGGTGGATTCGTCCAGGGTGAAGAGCAGTAGGCGCAGCTTGGGGTGATTGCCCAGCTCGTCCAGCAGAGGCTTCAGCCCCCTTGTCCAGTCCGCCCAGACGGGGATGTCCGCACCGATATCGTAGCCAAAGCGCCGCAGTAAGGCCGGGTTGTGGTTGCGGGCACTACCGATATGCAACTGCATCACCAGGCCATCCTCAGCACTCATGTGGGCAAACTCGAGCAGCATGTGGGCGGTGAAGCGGGCGGTGTCGGTAGCCTCGGCCTGTCCCCCCAGGCCTTTGGCGAAAAGGGCCTCGAGCTCGGTAGCACTTAAGCGCTCGATGTGGGGGTGAAGTGCGCCGTGGTCAGTAGCGGTAGCCCCGCGTTGCTGAAAGTGCTGTCGGCGTTGAGCCAGCGCCGACAGGAATGAGCGAAAATCCACCACTGGAATGCCCGAAACCTGGCTGAGCCGGGCCAGTTGATGGGGCCATTCCGGGTTATGCAAGCTGAGCAGCTTATCGGGGCGGAAGGTGGGGCGGATAGGCAGGCCCTCCTGCTGCAAACGGCGGTGGGTCTCGAGGGAGTCGGTGGCATCGTCAGTGGTACACAGCACCTCGATGTTGAAGCGCTGAAAGAGAGCCCTGGGGCTGTATTCGGGCTGACCGAGCCGAGCCTCGAGGTGGTCGTAGAGGGCCTGAGCGTTGGCCGAGTCAGGCTTTTTATCCACCCCGAAAACCCCGACCAGCTCCTCCTTGAGCCATAGTCCAGTGGGAGTCCCGGCGAAGAGGTGAAATCTCTCACAAAAACGCTGCCAAACCTTGCGCCCATCCTGCTCGTAGGGGAGGCCGTCCTGGGTGGGCAGGCCCAAGGCTTCCAGCGGCACACCCTGGCTGTAGAGCATCCGTAGGATGTAGTGGTCGGGCTGCACCAGCAGCTCAGTGGGGGAAGCGAAGCGGGCTGCGCTCAGGAGAAACTCGGGGTCAACGTGGCTGTGAGGACAAACCAGGGACAAACTCTTCACTCCAGCGTGAAGTTCGCTAGCCAACTCGCGCTGGGCCGGTTGCGCGGAAAAGCAACGGTACGGATCGAGGCTCCAGGTCATAAGCATCACACTCCAGCAAAAGCCGCAAAGCCCCCATCTACGGGAACCACCGTACCGCTGATAAACCTCGAGGCCGGGTCTAGCAGCCAGAGCAAGGTGCTGCTCAAGTCGGTTGACTCCCCGAAGCGGTTCAGAGGAGTGTGGCTCAGGATAGTCTCGGCACGGGGGGTCAGACTACCCTCGGGTTTGAGCATCAAGTAGCGATTCTGCTCAGTCAGAAAGAACCCCGGTGCAATGGCATTAACCCGGATACCAGGGCCATATTCCTGGGCCAGGTGAACTGCCAACCACTGGGTGAAGTTGACTACCGCCGCCTTGGCAGCCCCATAACCCAGCACGCGGGTCAGGGGGCGCAGTGCCGACATCGAAGCGATGTTAACGATGTTCCCCTGTTTGCGCTCGACCATATCCAAGCCGAATACCTGGCAGGCTTGCACAGTGCCTAGAAAGTTGAGGTTCATCACGCCTTGAAGGGCCACCGCATCCACCTGGAAAAAGCTGCGCCCGGCAGAGGTGCTGGCGGCGGGGTTGTTACCACCCGCACTGTTGACCAGGATGTCGATCGAACCCAAGTGCCGGTGGATGGTCTCAGAGGCAGCGTGAAGGCTTTCTAGGCTCAACACATCGCAGGCCACGGGCAACACCTGGCCCTCGATCTCGGCACAGGCTTTTTGCGCAGTCTCGAGGCTGCGCCCCAGCACGGCCACCCTGGCCCCCGCTGCTGCCAGGGTGGCGGCCATGCCCCGCCCCAAGATGCCGCTGCCACCGGTGATCACTGCTACTTGTTCGGATAGAGTCATAAGTATCCTCTGTGAAAAATAAGGTGGGTTCGGGGTATTCGCGCCAAGAACTTGCTCAGGATGGCCTCGAGGCCGCTGGTCAGGGTCTCCTGATGGTGTTCTTTAAGTACCGAACAGGCCAACACCAAGGGCTGATTGCGGCGTAAATGCTGCTCAATCAGTTCACGCAAAAGCCAGGGCTCCTGATCAGCATCGGTATGGGGGTGTCCCAGAGCCATCTGGGCTCGGTTGGATTGGGGGTGATAGTCGTCGGCATCGGCGAATCCGCCCAGAGACTCGGCCAAGGTCTTTCCCAGCCTGGTCTTGCCCGACCCTGAAACTCCCATCAGCAGCACCATACGGGTGTTTATGGGAGACTCCAGGGCCAATCCACACACTCCCGCAC
>JADMIM010000195.1 GCA_015478585.1 Thermaceae bacterium
CAGCTCGTGTCGTGAGATGTTGGGTTAAGTCCCGCAACGAGCGCAACCCTCGTTCCATGTTGCCAGCGCGCGGTGTCTGACACTGTGGCGGGGACTCATGGGAGACTGCCGGGGTCAACTCGGAGGAAGGTGGGGATGACGTCAAGTCATCATGCCCCTTATGTCCAGGGCTTCACACATGCTACAATGGCTCATACAGAGGGCTGCGAGACCGCGAGGTGGAGCGAATCCCTTAAAGTGAGTCTCAGTTCGGATTGGGGTCTGCAACTCGACCCCATGAAGTCGGAGTCGCTAGTAATCGCAGATCAGCAACGCTGCGGTGAATACGTTCCCGGGCCTTGTACACACCGCCCGTCACGTCATGAAAGTCGGTAACACCCGAAGCCAGTGGCCTAACCCTTGTGGGGGGAGCTGTCGAAGGTGGGATCGGCGATTGGGACGAAGTCGTAACAAGGTAGCCGTACCGGAAGGTGCGGCTGGATCACCTCCTTTCTAAGGAGTCTCGCCCCGTGTGGGGCAGGATGTTGTCTCCTTCATCTGATGATCACCTCTGGTTGACACGCATCAGCGCTTTTATGGTCTGCCGGGTTTCTGGTGGGTTGTGGGTGGTGGTGTTGGGGGTGGCTGGGTGGATTGCGGGCAGATCATGGTTCGGCACACTGTTGGGTCCTGAGGAGACACCGTGAGGTTTGCGTGTGTGTTCTTGGTCCGCTCCCGTCATGGAGCATCTAACGCCCGCCGGGTTGGTGTGGGTGGTGGTGTTTGGTTGGTGGTGGGGTGTGGTTGTTTGTTGAGTGTTGCATAGTGGATGCGAGCATCTTGTTGTGGTGAAGTGTTTAAGTGCACATGGTGGATGCCTGGGCATCAGGAGCCGATGAAGGACGTGGGAGACCGCGATAGGCCTCGGGGAGTTGTCAACCAAGCTGTGATCCGAGGGTGTCCGAATGGGGAAACCCAGCACCCGGATAATAAAGGGGTGTTACCCGCACCTGAATTCATAGGGTGTGTGGAGGGAACGCGGGGAAGTGAAACATCTCAGTACCCGCAGGAAGAGAAAACAATTGTGATTCCGTGAGTAGTGGCGAGCGAAAGCGGATGAGGCTAAACCTGTATCGTGTGATAGCCGGCGGGCGTTGCGGTATGGGTGTTGTGGGGCGTTGTCGTGGGGCCTCTGCCGGGGTTCCGGGTGTGGTGTGGCGTGTTAGCGGAAGGCCTCTGGAAAGGGTCGGCGTAGAGGGTGAGACCCCCGTACGTGAAAACATGCTGTGCTGTGTCGGATGATGTTTCCCCGAGTAGCAGCGAGCTCGTGGAATTTGCTGTGAATCTAGCGGGACCACCCGTTAAGCCTAAATACTACCTGATGACCGATAGCGGACAAGTACCGTGAGGGAAAGGTGAAAAGTACCCCGGGAGGGGAGTGAAATAGTACCTGAAACCGTGTGCATACAAGCCGTCAGAGCCGTGATAGGTGATGGCGTGCCTTTTGAAGAATGAGCCTGCGAGTTGTGGCATGTGGCGAGGTTAACCCGTGTGGGGGAGCCGTAGCGAAAGCGAGTCTGAATAGGGCGTTTCAGTCGCGTGTTGCAGACCCGAAGCGGAGTGATCTACCCATGGCCAGGGTGAAGCGCCGGTAAGACGGTGTGGAGGCCCGAACCCACCAGGGTTGAAAACCTGGGGGATGAGCTGTGGGTAGGGGTGAAAGGCCAATCAAACTCCGTGATAGCTGGTTCTCCCCGAA
>JADMIM010000105.1 GCA_015478585.1 Thermaceae bacterium
GGCCTGGGGGCTTTCGCGTTCGCTGCTTCCGCTGGATCAGGTTTCGCAGGAGCTGACCCGACGGGGTGCGGACAATCTCGAGCCCTTAGCCCCGCCCCAGTTGCTGGAGGCTCGGCCTGCGGTGAGGGCCATCAACGATTTGATGCGCGAACTGAGCGCTGCCTTGGAGCGCCTCAAGGTGCAAGAACAATCGGCCCGGCGTTTTGCGTACGGAGCCTCACACGAACTACGCAACCCCCTAGCCGCCCTCAAGGGTTATCTCGAGGTGCTCGAGCGTCGCCCTGCCGAACAGCGAGCCCTGGTTGGAGCTATGCGCGAATCTAGGCGCATGGAAGCCCTGTTGAAGGGGTTGTTGACTCTGGCCCGGCTCGAGGGGCGAGGCCGGGTAGAAGGCATCCCGCTCGACCTGGCGGGTTTTTTTCACGAGCACTGTGCTCACTTGGTGGAGGGCCATGCCATCGTGCAAGCCGACCCCGCGATGCTGCAGGTGGCCCTAGAAAACCTGCTCAAAAACGCCCAGAAACACGGCGGTGGGGTAGAGAAAATCGAGCTCGAGGGGGGAACCCTGGAGGAGACGGTGTCCGGGAGTTCTTCCACTTCGCAGAGCCAGGGAGTGTGGCTTTGGGTCTACGACCACGGGCCGGGGTTTAGCCCCGAGTTGCAAACCCGGGCCTTCGAGCCCTTCGTCAAACGCAGCGACAGCGACGGGGTGGGGCTTGGCTTGGCGCTGCTGAACGCTATCGCCCAAGCTATGGGGGGCGGTGCCAGGGCCGAAAACCGGCCTGAAGGAGGGGCTAGGGTAGGGCTTTGGCTACCTTCAGCCTGACTTAAGCCCGATGCCCTACTTTGCTTCAGGTACAAAAGCCACCCTGAAGACATGGATTCGCTCGAGATGAAAAAGATCCCACCCCCCTGTTCTTATCTTGCTCGCTGCGCCCTGGTTTTGTTGGGGTGCTGTGCCCATGAGGTAAAACCAGAGTTATCATCCTTAGTAGAATTACCCGGTGAGTTATCCCTGTTAAGTCTGGAGGGTAGCCAAAAAAATGTATCCGATGCCTAAACTGTGGGGTCTGCTGGTATTGCTGGGCCTGGGCCTAGCCCAGAGTGTGCTGCCCTCGCCCAACAGCCCGCTGGATAGCTGTCAGGCGGTATTCTCTGAACTCAGGCCGATGTTTATCTATGCCGAGCGGTTAGCCCCCGAACGCTTCTTGATTCGCGGAGTGTTGGGGCGGGGCAACCTGCCCCTGACCCGCATCACCCTTAGCGGCGACCTGACCCCGGTGCCGCTGGGTCTGGAAAACCTCGCGGTGCAGGTGGTGCGCCCATTGCTGGATTGGGATCGCTTGCTGGCCCAGGCCTCGAGGCTTTTTGGCGGTCTGGGCGAGGGCATCAATCTGGGCAACTGGTATACCCAAGAACTTCGCGCTTATCGCTGCTATCTCACTTATCGAGGCCGCATTGTGGGGATATTTCGGCTGGGCCTGAACCTACAGCCTATCCCCCAACCAAGGCTAGTTCAGGCCTATCGCCACTCGCCCTTACGCTATCCGGCGCTCGAGCCATCCAACTTGCCAGCCCAATAAAGCGGAAAGCAGAGGGCAAGACACTAAAAACTGGTCGAAGATCAAAGGTCGAACGCCGACGGTCAAAAAGCTAAAAACACCAACTACGTCCTGAAGGATGTTTCTCGATAAGCCAATTAGGCCGTCCTGGTGTAGCTTTTTGACCCTTTGTATTTTGCTTCTAGTTTTCGGCTTTCAGCTTTTCGCCCTCGGCCCTCTGCACTATGAGCTATCAGGGATAGACTAAGCCCAATGCGTTTAGTCGTTGGGCCACCTGCTTCGGGTAAAACTACCCGGCTGCTCGAGGTGGCCCATACCTTTTTGCAAGAGCGTCAGCGGGTGTGGTGGATTGCTCTGCCTGCGCAGCGAGCCTACGTATATCGCCGGGCTACTCAGGGCGGGGCGGTGCTGGGGCTCGAGGTGCTCTCCAGCCAGCAGCTTTATTACCGTATCCTGGCCGCGAGCTTTGGCCTCAAGCCCATCCTGACTGGGCCGGGCCGAGTGGCCCTGGTGGGGGAGGCTCTGGTGGGGGAGCAAGCCCCTGTGCCCAGTCCCGGTGAAGCTAGATTGTTCGCTCGAGCCATCGCCGAAGCCAAGCGCAACGGGGTATTGCCTTCACAAAGTCTGCCCGCCAGTGCCGAAGCCCGGCGCTTGGCCCAGGTATATGGCCGCTACGAGGAACTCAAAACGGCCTGGGGACGCTGGGACTACGACGATTTCCGCAGCGCCGCCCTCGAGCTTGTGGAGATGGATGCCGCCAACCTCGAGGCCGACTTGATTATCGTGGATGGTTTTCGGGAGTTGAGTGTTCTGGAACTGCGGTTGTTGCAAGCGCTGGCCCGGCAGGTTGCGGTATGGGTGAGCCTGCCCGAAGCCCCGCCAGGGTTCACCCCCAGCGAAACCTTGCCAGCACGCACCATTCATACCCGTACCTACCGCGCTCCCAACCCGGTGGCCGAGGCTCGCTGGATTCTGCGCTCGCTCAAAAAAGACCTGGCCCAAGGCGTATCCTCACTAGACCTGGCGGTAGTGGCTCCTGGCTCGCGTATACCGGCCCTGCTGATTCTGGCCGATGAATACGGGCTTCCCCTGAGCGACCAAACCGCCGATACCGCCGCCGAAACCCCGGAGGGTCGGCTGCTGCTGGAGCTGCTCGAGCTGCCCGACTACCCCACCCCCAGCCGCCTGCTAGCCATTCCCGACCTGGCCCCACTGGGCCGGGCGGCCTTGGAACGCTCGCTGGTAGGCCGCGAAACCATCAACCGCCTGGCCCTGGAGATGGGGCTGCTGGGGACGTGGAAGGCTTGGCTAGAACGCCTGGAGCCCAGGGGCGATGCGCTGAGCTGGGCCGCCGAACTGCTCGACGCGCTGCCGGAGGTGCGCCACAGCCCGCGCCGCGCAACCCTGATGGAACGGGCTCGAGAGGCCCACCGCATTGCTACTGGGCCAGACTTTCGCCAGTGGTGGGCTGCACTCTTGTCGGAAACCTACGAGCCGCACCGCCCGCCGGGTGGGGTGGCGGTGCTCACGCCTAATCTGGCTTCGGGGCAGCGCTGGAAAAAGCTCTATCTGAGCTATGCGGTAGAGGGAGCTTATAGCAGCAGCGAGAGCGAGGACTACTTCGTGCCCGAAGAACTGCGGGCTTCGCTCGAGGAGATGCTGGGCGCAGTAGCAAGGCCTCCTATAGCTGAAGGGGGTATAGGTATATTGCCCAAACGCTTTTTGGGGCGCGACCGCTTGCTGCTCTACGAACTGCGTACCAGAGCCGATGAAGTCATCATCACCTATCCTGAAGCCAGCCAGGAAGGGCCGCTGGAGCCCGAGCCCGCCCTGGTTCAGGGGGGAGTTGCCCTGCCCAAACTGCCCCCTGCCAGCGTGCTCGAGACCTCGCTGGGGATGCGCTATCAGGCAGCTCTGGGCCAAGTGAACTTGGGGCTGGCGACTCCGGAGTCGCTGCGGCGCTTCGAGGAATGCAGCTTGCGTTTTTGGGCCGAACGATTGTCCACCAGACCCCACCAAAAGGCCTGGTGGAAACTGCTGGCGCGAGAGCTGCGCAAAGCCGAAAAACTCGTTCCGGCGCGGCTCGAGGCCCTCTCGCAGCAGTTCCCGCAGGCCGAGGGTTGGTTGCGGCAACACTATCCCTTGCTGAGTGAGCTGAATCTGGGCTTTCGTCTCGAGGCAGAGGGCCTTACCGCCCACCTCGACGGGGTATTGCGCAAGAGCGGTGAGGCCCACCTGTACCACTTTGTCGAGCCGGATGCTGCCGAAGCCAAAGATGTGGTTCGCAAAAATCGCTGGAGTGAACGCTGGGCAGCAGCTTATTTGCTCTCGGCTTTTCCTGGTCGGATCGTCAAAGTGTATCTTTGGGTCTGGCCCATTTTGGCTTACCCAGTAGCGGTATACGACAAACCCATAGAGCGAGTTGGGGGTTCACTCAGCACTTTATTGGCCCAAGCCAAGAAGTCTAATAGCCGCTTCCAGACAGGGTTTATACAACCCAAGCCAGGTTTTCATTGTCGCACGTGTGAGGTCAGAGATTTATGCCGCGAGGGAAAAAGCAATTGAACCTCAACTCTAAAATTTGCGTCTGGAACAGCATAAATAAGATTCACAAGATGTTGTAGAAAAGGGTGCAAAATTCCACAATATGTAGTATGGTGGTGTGAGTGGAGAGACAATTTGATGACAAACCCTCCACTACCTCATCAGGAGGTGAGGATGCCAGAAGCCACTAGCAAACCCGCAAAACCGGCCAATAAGCCCGCTGCCAAGCCCGCTGCCAAAAAGGCTGCGCCCAAGAAGGCTACTGCTGCAAAGGCCCCTGCAAAGAAGGCCACCGCCGCTAAGCCTGCCGCCAAGAAAACCACTGCTGCGAAGGCTGCTGCCAAGCCCGCGGCTAAGGCCACCGCGAAAACCGCCAAGCCTGCCGCCAAGAAGGCTCCAGCCAAAAAAGTTGCTGCCAAACCCGCTGCCAAGAAAACCGCAGCCAAGAAGTAGTAATACCGGTTTATCCGGTTCGTACCGGCCCGACGAGGGCCGGTCTCGTTCCCAAAATCCAGCTTTTTATCTACAGGATTGGCCTACAGCAGTCCTGTTTTTTGTGGTTTAGCTGAACATTTCCGTGAAAAATCAAATCTGGCTAGCTCGAGACCTCTTGCGCCTTCTGCTGCAAATACGCCTCGACGTGTTCGCGGAAGGCTTTCATCAGGGTTTTGGTATAGGAGCCTACTTGTCCACCGGCAACCAGCTTGTCCTCGATGCGGGTGACGGGCATTACCTCGCGCGTAGCCCCGGTGAGAATTACCTCGTCAGCAGAGAACAGCTCCTCGAGGGTAAAAGCGCGGTATTCAACCCGAAGCAGTTGTTGGGCCAAGCCCAGCATATGCATACGGGTAATGCCGGGTAATACGCCGTCCTTAGCGGTTATTAGCGTTCCATTTTTGATGATGCACAAACTACTGCGGCCCCCCTCGGTCACGTAGTTGCCGTCGTGATACACCACCTCGGTTGCGCCTTCGGCCTTGACCCGCTTGCTCAGCTTAACGGCGGTCACGTAGGCGGTGGTCTTGGCCTGAGCTAGCTCACGCAGGTTCTGATAGAGAATAATTTTGCTGCCCTGGGTGTAGTGGCTTTCGGGTTGAGGTTTTACCGAGATGGGGGCGATGATCAAGTTGGGTTCGCTGGGGGTGAAGGCATCTTCGGAGTAGCCGCCGGTGAGCACCATCTGAATGCCTGCACGCTCGAGGCCATTGACCTGAATTAGCTCGTGGATGAAGTGCTCGAGCTGGGCTTGGCTATAGGGCACGACTAGCTCGATGAGCTGGGCCGAGTTTTCCAGGCGGGCCAGATGGTCTTCGATGAATACCGGAATTCCTCGCAACACCCGAAAAAACTCGAAGGCCCCATAGCCGCGCCTGAGCCCCAAATCGCTGATGTGAATTTTGGCTTCTTGGTTTTGGGTGAGTTGTCCGTTGATGTTGACGTAGTTCATGTCTGGCCCTCTAGCTCTGCGTAGTTTATCGTGCCTCTCTGATTTTTGCTGCTACTCCTGGCGGCAAAAATCAGGCTGACACAGTAAATATATCCCTTCTACCTCAAGATTCTTTGGGAACCAGGGTATCTGGCTGAAGGCTTGGGGGCTTGGTTCAGGCTCGAGTCAGCCCGTAAACTAAGGCCGCCATGAAGGTGCGCGTAGCCTCTGCCGGAACCGGAAAAACCGCTTCGCTGGTGCTGCGCTACCTCGAGCTAATTGCCGACCAAACCCCACTGCGGCGCATCGCCGGAGTCACTTTTACCCGCAAGGCTGCCGATGAACTGCGGGTGCGCGTAGGCCAGGCCCTCGAGGACGTGCTGAACACCGGGCAACACCTGGGCTTTGCGGCAGAGCTTTCCTCCCCAAGCCGAGCAGGGTTTCTCGAGGCCCAGCGCGAGCTTTCAGGAGCCACTATCTCCACCATTCACGGCTTCATGGGGCAGTGCTTGCGGTTGGCGGCTCCGCTAATGCACCTCGACCCCGACTTTTCCATGCTGGGCGACTGGGAAGCCAGAACCTTATTCGAGGAGGAATGGAGTTCGCTGCGGTATCTGGCTACCGACCCCGCCCACCCTTTGCACGGCATCGCCAGCGAAGCCCTCACCGAGCCGCTGCTGCACCTGTTTAGCAAGCGTTCGCTGGTCGAGAACTACCAGGCCGCAGAAGGGGCGGCCAACCAGACTTTGCTCGAGGTTTACCAGACCCTCTTCGCGGCCTACGAAAACCGCCTGGGAGCCCGCTGGCTCTCGCCCTCCGAACTCGAGCGCCGGGCTCTGGAACTCACCCGTCGCCCCAAAGCTCTGGAGCGCGTCCTCGAGCGGGTACGGGTTTTGCTGGTGGACGAATACCAGGATGTGAACCCCCTGCAAGGCCAGTTTTTCGAGGCTTTAGAGCAGGGCGGATTGGAAATCGAAGTGGTGGGCGACCCCAAGCAATCCATCTATGCCTTTCGCAATGCCGATGTGGCGGTGTTTCGCAAAGCCTTGCGGGAAGGGCTCAAGCAGGAATCGCTGGTGCATTCGTATCGGCACAGCACCACCTTGGTGCGCTTTTTGAACCGGCTCACCAAGGCTTTGGCTAAAGGTGGGTTGGGCTTTGGCCCCGGCGAAGCTCCCGAGGTGCAGGGAGTTCGCAGTGAGCGGGGGCGGCTCGAGCTGCACTGGGTGCAAGGAGAAGTGGGGCTGGATGCGCTGCGTGAGCAGGAAGCCTGGGTGTTGGCCCAGCGGCTACGGGCCTTGAGTGCTCAGACCGATTATTCTCAGATGGCGGTACTGGTGCGCTCGTATGCCAGCGTGCCCTTTCTTGAGAGGGCCTTTGAGCAAGCGGGAGTGCCTTACGTGCTGTTGCAGGGGCGCGGCTACTACGAGCGTCAGGAGGTACGCGACCTCTATCACGCGCTAAGAGCGGCCCTCGACCCGGCAGGGCTCTCGCTGGCAGTGTGGTTGCGTGGCCCCTTTGGGGGCCTCGAGCCCGCCGCCATAGACCGCATTCTAGGGGCCGAAAACCCGGCTCGCTCGCTGGCTGTGGAGTTTCCCCAGGTGCACTCGCGCTTACAGCAGATTCAGCAACAACTGCGCCTACGGGCCCCGCTGGAGTTGCTCAAGTTTGTGGTGCGCGAACCCCTGATTGCGGGCCAGCGCTACCAGGATTTTCTCGAGCCCCGAGCCCGTGAGAACGTGGACGCGTTGCTGTTTTACTTCGCTGCCAGGGCTCCGCAGCAAAGCCTCGAGACCTTGCTCGAGCGCCTCGAGCTGCTTTCGCGCCAGGCCGATGCCGGCGACGTGCCCCAGTCGGGCGAAGGCGTGCAAATCTTGACCATCCACCGGGCCAAGGGGCTGGAGTGGCCGCTGGTTGCGGTATTTGACCTCGGGCGCAAGAGCGTACACACCCAGCAGCCGCTCTATCTGTGCGGTTTTAAAGTGGCCCTGCCCGAGACCCCCGAGTACGAATCGTTCAAGGCCCAGGTCAAGGCCCTGGAGAACGAAGAGATCTACCGCCTGCTCTACGTGGCGCTCTCCAGGGCCAGGGACACCCTGCTGCTCAGTGGCAGCGTGCACGAAGACAAGACCGATGGCTGGGCTGCGGTGTTAGATGCGGTAGGGCTAGGGCCACAAGGGCAACCCTTTGACCGGCCCGACTATCTGCACAAGACCTGGCCCTACAAACCGCTCGAGCCGTGGGTAGCGAAGCCCCTACCAGAAGCTGCCGAAACCTCCGAGTGGATTCACCGGCAGTTTGAGGCCGAGCCCTTTCCACCCTTGTTTTCACCGTCAGCCCTGAAGCGCCAGGAATCTGAACCGCTGCCGCTGCCCGACCCCGAAGAAGGCGAGGAGATTCCCGGCAGGGCCAGGGCCATCGGAACCCTGGTTCACTATGCCATCGGGCAGAACTGGAGCGGAGAAGACCCCCAGCAACTCGCCAACCTGGAAGCCCAGGAGGTGATGTTTCCCTTCGGCCCCGACGAGCGTGAAAGCATCATGGCCGAGGTGCAAGAACTTCTCAGCCACTACCAAAGCCTGCTGGGCCGGGAGCTGTTGTGGCCGCGCGACCAGGACTACCCCGAGTTCGCGGTGGCCCTGCCGCTGGGCAGCACGGTATGGCAAGGGGTGATGGATCGGCTCTACCGTGTGGGCGACCAATGGTATCTAGAAGACTACAAAACCGACCAGGAGCTCAAGCCCGAACGCTACCACTTTCAGCTCGGGGTCTACCTCGAGGCCATCCGCCAGGCTTGGGGCATACAACCCCAGGTGCGGCTGGTGTACCTGCGCTTTAAGCAGGTCGTAGCGCTAGAGAAAGCCCTGCTCGAGGCTGCGCTGGCTGAGGCTAGCCCAGGTGCATAGAGCCGAACGTTAAACGCCGAAAACTGAAGGCTTAAGGTCAACAACCTAAAAGCACAAACCGCGTCCTGGACGGTGTTTCTTAATAGAGCAATTATGCCATGCTGGTGTAGCTTTTTGACCCTTTGTATTTTGCTTTCGGTTTTTATCACGGTTCTCGGATATTTTGCCGCCCATGGCGGCGGCAAAATATCCGATGAGTACAGTAAATAGGCTCAGGCTATCCCAAGGTTCTTTGCGAAAACCGCTCTAGCCTTCGGCCTTTGGCTTCCCGCTATATGCTGGCAAGATGCAACGCGCTGTGGCTAAAGTAGGCAAGGACAAAAAAATACGCAACTTCTATCCGGGGCTTTTTGCCGACGAACTCCAAAGTGCCCCGGAGGCAGCGGGAATTACCCAGGTGTGCTCCGCCGAGGGCCAACTGCTGGGGGTGGGCTACTACGACCCCAGAAGCCGGGTGGCGGTGCGGGTTTACCGCTTCGAGGATGGCCCACTGGACAAAAAGTTTTTCCTGCGCCGTTTCGCCAGAGCCCAGGAAAAGCGCCAGGGGCTGGGAGAGTTTTACCGCCTGGTTCACGCCGAGGCCGACGGGCTACCGGGGCTGGTGGTAGACCGTTTTGGGGTGGTGCTGGTGGTGCAGGTACGTAACCGGGCCATGGAAGCGCTGCGTGAAATTTGGCTGCCTGCGCTTATCGAAACCTTGCGGCCAGGGGGCATTTACGAACGCTCAGACATGGACGCTCGGCGGCAAGAAGGTTTGCCGGAACGGCTTGGGGTGATTGATGGGGAGGTTCCGGCAACCCTCGAGGTGGTGGAGGATGGCCTGGTCTTCGCCATCCCCTTGGCGCTGGCCCAGAAAACCGGATTCTATCTCGACCAGCGCGAGAACCGCAGGCTGCTCGAGAACCTCACGAGGCCAGGAGACCGGGTGCTGGATGTGTACAGCTACGTGGGAGGCTTTGCCCTGCGGGCGGCCCGCAAAGGGGCCTATGCCCTGGCAATAGACAAAGACCTGGACGCGCTGGGGGTGCTCGATCAGACCGCAGCCCGGCAAAAGCTGCGGGTGGACATACGCCAAGGCGAGGCGCTGGGGGTGCTCGAGGGTCTGGTAGGCAAAACCCAGCCCTTCCAACAGGTTTTGCTGGATCCTCCAGCCCTGGTCAAAAAGCCCGACGAGCTGCCCAGAATCAAGCGGCATCTGGTAGATTTGCTGGGCCAGGCCTTGCGGCTGCTGGCCAAGGATGGCTGGCTATGGCTCTCGAGCTGCTCGTACTATATCGGCGTGGACGAACTGCTCGAGGTGACCCGCCGGGCGGCTGCCGACGAGGGACGCAGGCTGCGGGTTCACGCCATTACCTACAATCCTGCCGACCACCCCTGGAGCCTGCACGTGCCGGAGTCGCTATATCTCAAGACGGTAATTTTTCAGGATGACGCACTCTAAACCTATCGCGGCTTTCGCTATTTTTGCCACCACTCATAGCCGCAAAAAATGAGCTTGGAACACTCTTTCTAAGCGGGTGGACGGCCCTATTTTTTCTGAAAACCGCTCTAGACCACAAACCCGCTACCGGCTGGCGCTGGCTCCGTTGTTCAAGAAGCGCAGTATGCCTGCGGCGATGGCTTGGGCAATGTTCTCGCGGTAGTTGGAAGTCTCGAGTTTTTTGCCCTCGGAGGGATTGCTGGTAAAGCCAACCTCTATCAAGATAGCCGGGATACGGGCCTTGCGAATAACGTAAAAGGGGGCCGAATGGATGCCCCGGTTGATGGCTCCAGTGGAGTCTACCAGGGAGTTTTGGATAGATGCCGCCAGGCGGCGGGAATAGAGCAGGTTGACCTTGCCAATGAGGTCGCTGTTGATCTGGTTGGCTACGCTCTGGGCCTCGCGGGTGAGCTGTTGACCCAGGGCTCCCCCACCGTTTTCCTGAATCACCTGCGCCCGCAGGCTGGGATCAATGGTGTCGCCAAAGTAATAGGTCTCGATGCCCTGGGCCGCGCCGCTGGGCGAGGAGTTGACATGGATAGCCACGAACAGGCTGCGCTTGGAGTTAGCCATGTTGGCCCGCATCCCCAAGTCGGTGCGCTTGTCGGTAGAGAGTTGGGTGTCGGCGGAGCGGGTCATCACCACCTGGATGCCCTCACCCTGCAAAATTTGCCGCACCCGCAGGGCCACGTCCAGGGTGGCTTCTTTCTCGACCACAAATCCCACCGCACCCGAATCTATCCCGCCGTGACCAGGGTCTAGGACTACAATTTTAGGCGGAGCCTGGGTTTTGGGAGGGGCGGATTTGGGCCGGTTGAGGGCGGGGGTCAGGTCGAGTTTGCTGGGGTCGGCGCTGACCAAATCCACCACCAGCCGTCGTCCCTGGTCGTCTTTGATCAAGGTGGTTTTTATGCTCACC
>JADMIM010000196.1 GCA_015478585.1 Thermaceae bacterium
TGACCTCCACACCCCCACCATACTACGCGCGCACTAACTTGGCGGGGACCCTAACGCCCATCGCTGGCGGGCATGACGCTCCGCGACGTCAAGGTAGGGCAGACGGGCTCGACCTGCAGTTCTGTCGCGCAAGCGGCGGATCGCGGAGGAAGGCTAGGGACGGGGATTGGTGATGCACTGGAGGACAGATCATGGCAAAGAGGACGTCCTCTCGCTGGTGCCACACTGGAACGCCCAGCTCAAGCCTAAAGAAGTGAAGCAGCCTACGGTGCTTTGGTTGCCATGCCTGCAAACGGCGATAACCCCCGCATAGCTTCCGTTACTCGATCCCCCCGTTTGACGAGAGCTTGGGACCTATGGCCCTATTCAACCGGTGGGAGGGGGTTGAAACTGGGTAGCGAGGTGCAGCGCGGGGATCCGCCATTGTAGGGGCACCGCCCCAACGGGTCCGGCTACAGGAAGGAGACCCGATGATGCAAGACGTAGAGCCCATGGGGACACACAAACTGCCACTGTGGCGGGGAGCGAACGGGAGGCCGGACTGGCCGAAGAGCGCTGTGCGGGTCGGTTTCGGGTTGATCTGGCTAGTCGATGCCATTCTGAAATGGCGACCGAGCTTCCGCTCAGGGTACATGTCGAATCTGATGGCTGGGGCCCAGGACCAACCGGCGTGGCTTCGGTGGTGGTTCGATTTTTGGATCCGCATTCAGCAGGGGCACGCTGGGCTTTTCTCTTACCTGGTGGCGGTCACCGAGGCGCTCATTGCATTGGCGGTGATCTTGGGCTTCGCACGCAAGCTCACCTACGTGTCGGCGGCTGCGTTGAGCTTCATGATCTGGGCGACCGCTGAGGGCTTCGGCGGCCCGTACACCGCGAGTACGGTGGATATCGGGGCTGCCGTCATCTACTCAGTGGTGTTCCTTGCCCTCCTCGCCATCTCTGCCCAAGAGGGGACGAGCCGCTACAGTGTCGACGCGTTGATCGAACCGCGCGTCAGCTGGTGGCACTGGATCGCCGAGGTCGGAGGACACCACCGCTCCGTCGTGGCAACACCGATGTCAGTGGGCAGCGGCGAGCCTCGAGTCGCCGCTTGAACGGTGTACACTCCGCTGGAGTTCGAGGAGACGGTAGGCGGTGGAGCTAGGGAGAACGCTTGCCACCAAGCTCCGGACAACGCCGCAGCAACCACTCTGGGTACTCGAGGGAACCCGGTGCCTAGGCCGTGGGGACGAGTTTGGTCAACAAGTAGCAGTCGGGTGATCGAACAGAACTTGTCAGAGTGCCCACATGGTCAGGCTCCCCTGCGCTCGAGATGAACTCGGAATCCATCGGCCTGCAACCACTATTGAACAACCACCGAAAGCATTACCCCGGCAATTGCGTCCCGATGGCTTTCAGACCTGACTGGCCGAAGCTCGGCAAAGGTTTCGACATTCCAACCACTGCGTGCCCCATCTAGCAGCATCCAAAGGTCCCGTCTGTCCCACCCTTGCCGTATCCGTTTGAGCGCAGGTGCCAAAGGGGTCACTCAGCGAGGAGTGCTTGTCTCGCAGCGTCAAGTGCAGCTCGCTCCTTGCTGGTCACCTTAGCCTCGATCCACCGATCAGCGACCTGGCGGCAGTCGTTTGACGTGATCGACGGCGTCACGGTCGAGTGATGATGTCTTCATAGGCGGACGGGACGCGCTCGACCAAGCCTTCGTGAAGTTCGTTCGGTTGTCAGCGC
>JADMIM010000106.1 GCA_015478585.1 Thermaceae bacterium
CGACCCCCGCCTCCGCTCCCACCCCCACCGCGCCCCTCACCGCCGTAGGCGCAGGTATGCGCTTCGTCCACGATCACCAGCTCCGGACAGGTGCGCAGGAACTCCTCGCGGCGTCTGTCGGACTTGATGAAATCGAGTGAGACGATCACGTATGGGTAGATATCAAATAGCGACTGCCCAAGCCTTGTGTTTCGTTCTAGGCGGGTGACGGTGCTTGGTAGGACCAACTCGGCATCTATGTGGAATTTGTCGCGCAACTCTGATTGCCACTGCTCGGCAAGCTGTGGTGGGCAGAGCACCGCCAGCCTGGCTACCTCTCCACGGTCGATCAGCTCCCTGGCCACCAATCCTGCCTCTACAGTCTTACCAATGCCAACATCATCCGCAATCAGGAGGCGCACCGGATCGAGCTTGAGGGCCATGAGGAGGGGCACAAGCTGGTAGGGTCGAGGCTCTACCCCGATGCGTGCGAAGGAACGGAACGGCCCCGCACTGGAGCGGAACCCCAGGCGCACCGCGTCGCGCAGCAATCTGCTAGAGCGGTAGTCGCCCGGGCGCTGTGGATCGGGGAGATCGAAGCGGGCAGGCTCTACCTTCTCCAAAGGGAGATAGATGCCAGTGACCTCATCGTCGGTACCGCCAAGGGGCCGGAGCACCAACAGGTCCTCCTCGGACTCCGGGAGCACTACCCATTCCCTACCACGCGCTTTCACCAGGGAGCCTACAGCATAGTTCATGGTGCGTTATCCCTCTCTTTGCTCTCTTTGCTCTCTTTGCTCGATCCGATTCTATCGCTTGCCGAATACATCGGGGTGCTTTGCTAGCACCACATCCCAATCCTCATCGTGGCCGAACCTGATCACCATATATCCTTTCGACAGCATTCGCGCTGACTGAGTACGATCACGCTCCTGCCGGTGTGGGTAGTCATGCACCGGGCCATCTATATAGATGGCTACCTGCTCCTCGTTATAAAAGAAGTCGGGGCGGGTGCCACACGCCTCGATCAGCAGTTGGCCCTTCGTCGGCAAGCGTAGATTGCGCTCGTCAAGGTAGCGTACCCACTTCTTCTCCAACTCCGACCCCGCTGTCCGCATCAACTCCTCGATATGCTCGGCCTTCGACTTGCCCCCAGGGGCCGACTCGACCTCTACCCTGGTCCACTGCAGCAGTAAGTCGCGAATTGCATGGCGGTCCAGCAGGCGGTGGTCGCGCTGGTTTGAGTAGCTCATCAGACAGTCGTAGCAGGCGGCCTCGCAGTCCTCCCTGGCGCGGGGTGCCCTATGCAGGTCCTCACCGGTATTCGGATCGAAGTGACACAGCTCCAGCGCCTTACGGGCCACCTCCGCAAAGGCCCGACGGTCGTCCACCAGCCGGCGCAGCACACCGGCCCCACCCTCCGACGACTCGTACAGTAGGATCAGGCGGCGATCGTCGGCGCTCGGCAGCGGCTCTGTGGCCAGCTCACCATCCTCGAGTTGATAAAGCACCTGGATCGCGCTTTTAGTCGCTGCCTGAAGTGACGCCATCAGGGGTGCATCCACGTCGCCGGTAGGCTCCAGCAGCATGCAGTTTCGCCTGTCCTCCACGTAGGGTATCACACGCGCCTTGGAAGGGGACATCGGGTCCGACTGGTCCTCCTCCTCGAGGTCGTCATTGCGCGCCCAGTAGCCGCGCTCCAGGTCGAGAAGGAAGCCCGGCAGGCTTTTGTCCCGGCGGCGCGTCCATCCCAGGTTAATCCGCCAGATGGTGGCCGTGTGCCCATACGTGAGCCGCACAAGCGGCATGCGGAGATCATCTCCGTCTCCGGGGGCGGCCTTGTCGTGTCCGTCGGAGAACGCCGATGCAATACGGAAGGAAGGGTGGCCGTCGTGCTCGCCGAAGCGCACGCCGGAGATCAGTTCGTACCCCATCCTCTGTCGCTCTTCCTCGTCCGAGCTGATTCTGTCCCGGCGCTTGGTGGAGACGTTCTGCAGCCGGAATAGCCTGCGGAGTGGCTCGCCAAGCGCCGCCCCACAGAACTGGCACAGGTCCTGGCCTACCCCGTCGAGCACCGGGTGGAGGTAACCGCACCGTATGCAGCGTTTGACTTCCAGCATGGTTACGGTCGCGCCCTCATCGCCACCGATCCCTGCGCCGCCTCCGGCCCCGCTCCCCTCGCCGTGGCTCTCGCCGACCGGCAGGATCACCTTGTTTATCAGGTAGCGAGACCCCTCGTGGTACACGATGGCGCGGGGGCCGAACTCTGATATCGCCAGGAAACGCGGGCGCGACAGGAACTCGTCCTGCTGCTTGATACGCCGGGCCGGGATGAAAGCCGAGATAGGCAGGCGAGGGAAGCTGTAGCCGGGTAAGAAGCCCTCGGACGCGAAATACCTGTATGAGTAGAAGTCGGACTGCACCACGTTTGCCACCTCGGTTAGCAAGTCGAGCTGCGACTCAGCCTCCCGCCGCAGCCGCTTGGCCTGGTTCTTGTCCTCCGCGCTGCGCGAGGCGTCCCGGATGACGCGGGTCTGCACGTCCATTTGCTTGAGGGCCGCCCGGTAGAGGCCGCGCCACCGCTCGCAAGTCAAGTCGAACTGGCGGGCCACCTGGGCGAGCACATTGTCGAGCCACCCTTCTGTATACCAGTCGGCACCGGTGAGTTCGTCGCCCAGCGAGGCGAGCACTCGCTCGGCGCGGACGCGGGCACGCTCGCGGAACTGGTGGCTGCCTATGGTCTCTTGGACCTCGGGCTGTAGTTCCAGAGTAGGTTGCTCGCCCGAGACGTCGACAAGGTCCTTAAGCGACTTGCCCAGGCTCTGGCGGGTCTCTGCCAGCCATACGGCATGCACATGGGAGCGTACCAGGTCCTCGTTGGCCAGGTCCAGGCGCGGGGGTGTGACGGCCCCCGCCACCATGTTCTCCGGCCTTTTGAAGAAGTACTGGTCGTGGGGGCTGCCCGTGGTGCAGTAGGAGAAGACGAGGGCCGGTTGTCCGCTCCGACCGGCGCGTCCCGAGCGTTGGGCGTAGTTGGCGGGCGTGGGAGGCACGTTGCGCATATTCACAACGTTCAGTTCGGAAATGTCGACGCCCAGCTCCATGGTGGGCGAGCAGTAGAGGATGGGCAAGTCACCCTTGCGGAACTGGTCCTCGCGCTCCTCGCGCAGTTCGTAGGGCACCTGGGCCGTGTGCTCGCGTGCCCGCATGCCCGGGAGGTCGGAAGCCGCAGCCTTGTAGAAGTCCACGAAGAACCGGTTGGTGCGCCCTCCCCGCTGTGCGCGATCACCACGGCCCCCATGAGCGCCGCTTACTGCCGCAGATGGTACGCGGATAGGATCGTGGAACGCCCTGGTACCATCCCCGGCTGTCCACAGCATAGCGGAAGTGGGCACCTGGTAGCCGGGTACATCGCCCCCGTTCTTGCCACTCTCACTATCCTTGCTGTTCTTGCTGTTCTTGCTGCCTTTGTCGCTCTTCGCATCGCGCACGACCTCAACCAGACCTGCCACTCGCAGACCCTCCAGTAAGTCGTTGATAACCTGCTGGGTATCGGCCAGAGTGAGCCGATCGGGTCCAGAGGACGACCCACCGAAGGTGGTACGGCGCCGCAGGTATTGCCCAAAACCGCCCCTGGCCGAAAGGTACACATCCCCCTGGAAGTCACCGTGACGGGTGGGGCGTGGGTAGAGGACGCTGGAGTGCTCCATCCGCTCGTTCTCGTCTATGGCCCACGGGTCGACCAAGCGCTGGCTGCTGAGCTGCTGGATGCGCTCCTGGTAGTCCTGGTCCAGGTAGTCGACCTTGATCGCAAGCTCCCTCCGCATATAGTCGAGGAGCACCCTCGCTATCTTCATGCGCGTTTCGGGGCTCGCCGTAGCGAGGGCGGCGTGCTTGTCAGCCCACTCCCCCTCGGCGGCGCATAGTTCGTCCAAGGACAGGTACTCGATGCGCAGGAGGCCACACTGCTCCAAGTTGGGCGAGGTGATACGCCAGCCGCGCTTCAAGTCGCGGTACAGCCGGTAGCCAAGCACCTCTCGCAGGGCGCGCTCCGTCTCCTTGAGGAGCTGAAACTTGACGTCGGGGTCGCTTGCGTACAGGTCGAGGGGAAGTGCGAGCGCGCTGAACACCTTCTGGGTAAGGGCGGCGTGGTCCAGGCCACCCTCGCCCGCATCCCGGACGGCCCTGTAGAGGGCGGAGCGCAGCAGGCCTATCTCCACGAAGTCGTTGAAGTGCCCAGCCTGCAGGGAGGCATCCTGGCGGTTGTCCGTGAAGCTCAGGAGCTTGCGGGCCTGTCGGGGCAGATCGGTCTTGTACAGCTCGCGTATGGCGGACATGCTGAGGATGGTAGTGGCGGTGCTGCGCCCCTCCGAACTGAGCAGGGCTAACTTTGAGAAATCGTCCTTTTGACGGAAGTCGTAGGACACACCGCAATGGAGGCAGAAGCGGAAAGGCGCGGTGACGAAGTGGCAGCGCAGGGGTGCCTCCCTGGCGTTTTCGTTATATCCGGCAACCCCCGGCCCCGACCCGCTCTCGCGGCCGTCTGTGCTCTGGCCGCCTTGTGCGCCCTGGCCAACCTCGCGCCCGTCAGGGGCTACCTGCACCAGTGTGGGAAGCTCTTTGCGCCTGGCCCCCGTCACGCGCCGGACGCCGTTTACTTCTTCTACCCAGTCCTCGGGCAGCCGTTCGAGCATAGTGTCGTAGTCTGCCGGCCAGGTCTCGTCGGGATCGGAGCTGTAATGGAGGAAGCCCGGGAAACTCGCACTGATCTCTGCCTGATCGCCAATCTGGCGGGGCAGGTAGGTGTACCCACCGGACTCCTGGTCGTTGGTGCGGCGTACCACGAAATATTCCTCACCGCATTCGCGGCAAAACACGACGGGTAGCAGGATGTGGTCGCGGCTGCCCGGCCTGTACTTCTGGCCGTATACGGTTATGTACCGCTCATCCTCCGGCTGCAGCGAGGTGTAGACGGCGTCCCCGCGAGACAGGAACTGGTGCAGTCTGAAGGCGAACACGGGGAAGCCGGTCTCTGGGTTCGGCTCGCAGGTATACCCGGCAAGAAGGCCTTCCTCGATAGCCTGCGCGCACCGCTCTACTGGCGCGCCGGTAAGCTCGCTCAGTTGGCGGGCGGCACCCTCACTCCCTGAGATGCTGCGGGGGGTACTGCGTATCAGCCGGTCAGTACCAGGCTCGGTAACTACGCCGAATGTACTCTCGATCCACGCCGAAAGGGGATCGTTCACGAAGTCCTGGAAGCCGGTGGGCGGGCGGTTGGCGGGGTCTTCGATCCTGCGGGCAAGCTCGCTCACAGAAGAGGGATCTTCCAGATCGCGCTCCAGCGTGGCGCGCCGAAGTGTTTCCCCGATCACGTTCTCGGGGCGCACCTCCGAGCCGAAGATGCGAGTAGCCACCGCCGCCACCTGGGCGCGCTGCTCATCGTAGCTGCCGGCACCCGCCAGCGTGGCCGAGGTGCCCACGCACTGGAAAGCAGAGGGGGTAGAAGTTGTAGAATAGGAGGAAGAGGTAGAAGAGGCCGAGTTGGCGCTCGCCAGCCGGTCGCGCACCCGGCGCACGAGGAGGGCCACGTCTGCACCCTGCCGCCCTCGATAGGTGTGCAACTCATCTAGCACCAGGAAGCGCAGGCCCTGGGCTGCCTCGATCAGAGGCCGCTCGATGGGACGGGTGAGGATCAGCTCCAGCATCACGTAGTTGGTGAGGATGATGTCGGGCGGGTTGGCCATGATCGCCTGCCGGTCGACGTCGTTCTCCTGTCCGGTGTAGCGGGCGAACGTGACAGGCCCCCTGCCGTCAGGGTAGCCGAACTTGAGGAACTTCTCCAGTTCCCCATAGTGGCTATTCGCCAGGGCATTCATCGGGTAGACCACGATGGCCTGGATACCCTTGCCCGACCCTCGCCTGAGAACATGGTCCACAATGGGCACGATGTAAGCCAGGCTCTTACCGGAGCCAGTGCCTGTGGTAAGCACGTAGCTGTCACTGCCACCGCCACCGTCACTGCCACCGCTGCCCCTGGCGACGCGAACCGCGTCCGACTGGTGCTTGTGGAGGCGCAGAGGCTGGCCCTCGTCGTGCGGATCGCGTTTCATCCGAAACACCCGCCCGCACTCCTCGTGGAGCACGCCCTCTTTCACCAGGTCGTCTATCCAGTCGCCCGGCTCGAACGAGGGGTTTAGCTGGATGAGGGGGTCAGGCCACAGGGCGCCTGAGTCGAGGCTCTCACGCACGTGGTCTCGTATCCGCTCGTCGCGGATGTTCACGAAGCTGGAAACATACGACTTGTAATCGTCGATTAGCCGGTTGCGCAGATCAAAGACGTTCATAGCGGTCATAGGAGTGGCCTCTCTCTTTTAGAGGACGGGTAAATGTGAAATCGCATACGCTCGGCGGTTAGGTCAGAGCAGGTTAGGGGCAGGTTAGGGGCAGGTTAGGGCCGGGTGCCAGATTACGTCGCCGAGCCATCCTGTGCAGGCTTCCTTGGTCTGCCCCTCGGATAGCCGGTCGGCCTCACCTCGACCAGGCGCAGGTCTGCGGCCTTGATCACCACAACGCCCACAGCTGGCACGGACTTTATGCGGTGCGCGTCCAGGAGCATCGCCAGTTCGGTCGGCACCGCGCGGCGCGCAGGCAAACGTCCCGCCTCTATAAGGGCGTGAACGCGCCTGCGGGTTACTCCGAGACGGGAGGCGGCCTCCCCGCTCGTGAGCATGTCTGTCAGTTCGATTGGATCGACCTCGTCGGAAATATCACCCACGGTAAGGCCTCACAGTACGTCTTAATAACATAGCAGAACACCCCCCTGTCGGTATCGGCGGAGGGCAAACAAAGGCGCGTCGGCATAGTATGCATTGTAGAGAATAGTTTTGTCAACCTATAGCTAGGTGGTGTTCTACACAGCTTGATGAAATTCGATGCTGACAGGCTGTTTACAAGTAGGGACGAACTGGGCGGGCAGGGCGTCGATGTGGTCGTGCAATCCGTGGACTGGGCGGGCGCGTTTCTATGGACGCCACCCGCGAAGCCATCAACGGTGATACGCTCCTGGTGTCGGTCAGGCGGCAAATAACGAGATCGGGGCAATACAGTACATAGCAGAGTCCATTTACATTTGTTCTGCTTGTGCTACCTGCCAGGGGATCATATGTCCTTTACTTCCACGCGCGAAGGTGGACCCTTTGCTCTCCGGCGGGAAACGCGTAAGCGCCCAGAAGCCACTCATCCTCCGGATCTCCCCCGACGATTAGCAGCACTGGCGTCGCGCACTCGTACGCATCCAGGTTGGCTATGCGCCCCATCCTCGCCTCGTCCGTGGGGCTAGGATCTGGTACATCGCGGGGGTGAAGATGCCATTCACCGAGGTAAAATTGGTGGTGCTGCCAATGCTCATCTAGACGCGCGTTCAGGCCACGCACGCCCCGACTAAACCAGTTCTTGCCGCTCTTTGAGTCTGGTGGGGGCTCGGTGGCCGTAGTAACCACAGCCATATCCAGACTCTCTGTGTAGTGGCCGATTAGCACGCCGCCTGTCTCCCTGCCCCCTGAGCGAGAGCACAATTCAAGGATACGCTGTATGCACTCCTCGGTTAGACAAAGGCCATAGCGGCTGTCATCAGAACGGAATAGCAGGTCAGGCACAGGCTACTCCAAGCACGACCTGCTTCACGCCCTGAAAGAACCCTCCTTCGCGTTGCTGCTCAAATACAGACAGGCGCGGCTCGACGGTCCCCTTTGCGATGACGTCCTGGAACTGCTTTACGGCCACCGACGCCATCATCCCGATGTCGTCCGCCCTAGCAGGGAACACGGGGTGCCAGCAACCCACCCCCGCCCACGGCAACTCATCGTCTTGGTCTTGCTCGCCTTGTTCATCAACCGCATCGTGTGCGCGGGGTACGGGTACGGACGCCCATGGCGCAAGCATTTCGAGGAGCGTCTCACCTAGGAACTCGCTGCCATAGGCGGTGAAGAAGTAAAGGCGTGTTGCACCCCTCCCAACCGACAGACAGACGAACAGCACAGGATGGTCCCACTCGAAGGTTTCCAGGTGATAGAGCACCTCCCGATCAGCGGTGCAATTCAGCACGATATCACAAGCCCGCACCCTGGCCTGGTCATCTTCTGATAACGGCGGGAAGTTGACGTCAATAGAGTCCACCTGTGCGTGGGGCGAGAGTTGGTTCAAGTGGCGCGCCAGGGCGCGAGCCTTTTGGTCGCCCACGTCGTTTACCATCAGGTTGTGCCGCACCAAGTTGCCCACCTCAAAGTGATCGCCGTCCATTACGGTTACCTGCCGGACACCCGACCGCACAAGCATTTCGCCGACCGCCGAGCCAAGCGCACCAGCGCCGAGAAGCAGCACCCGCGACGACCGCAGCGGCTCGCTGAAGCGCCCACGAGTTGATATCTGGTCCGCATGCCAGTTTTCCGATATGAGCCAATCCACGGACGTACCCCCGTTCAACACCTTTACCATATCACGCTGCCAGTAGGCTTTCTCTCCAGGCCGGAAGCCGGCTGGGACTGAGGGGTCGGGCTGTACATACCAGCGTCCGCTCGCGTTCCGCCGACCGCAGCGCGGAACGTCACGGCCAGGGCGCGTGAGTACGGGCAGTTCTACTGCTTGCCAGTGCAACAGGACCGGCTCTCGTCCCACTTTCGCAGGGATGGGAAAGCCCAACAGAGCAACGTGTCTTCTGCCATCGCGCAATAGGTGCGCTACCGGGCGCAATAGGTCATTGATAGAGTGCCCTTGGCGGAGCCACAGCCGCCGCAGTTCGTGCCAGTTGAACGGCGGGTGCCAGACGTCCAGCACGGGTATAGAATCCAGTCGCACCCATACCCCTACGCGTGGGTCAATGGGTGCGCTCGCTAATGCAGTACCCCACTCAGGCGCAAACAGGGTGTGTCCTGCCAGCGAGCGGAATCGCTTTACGACGAAGAGGGCTGCGCCACGCGGCACCAAGGAGAAGTCCACAAGGCCCACCCGCTCGCGAACTCCGCGCCACAACGCGAACGAGCTCGTCCCCTCGCTAAACACCACCCTCACGTCGTGGGTTGCGGCGGGGAACTGCGGCAATTCGAACCAGTCCCCGGGCGAGGCCAACAGACCTTGCGCCGCGAACTCTAGCCAGCCAATAGCCCGCTGAAAGTGCCACCGGAGCCTATTGTGCTCGTCATCAGGCTCCCAATCACCGCCGTGCAGCCCCAGCGCCTGCACCGCCGTGTCGAGGCACAAGCCGCCAGTGCACCATGGTACTTGGCGGTCACCGGAGAAGGGGATGTTGTAGTCCTGATGTTGGAAGGTGCGCTCGATACCGCCCTGCGTTGCCGGGTAGAACTTGATCTCCCCGCGCGGATAACGCGGGTTCACCAGGACGTACCACTCGGTGCGCGTGGGTATACGGTCTGTGGGTAGGCTGCTTTCTATAGTTAGAAGGCAATGCAGCGCCCACGCTCCCTGCGACCAGCGCGTCTCAGATACACCTGCGCCCTCTACCCAGCGCCAGTCGCCAAGTAGGGACACGCCAGGCAGCGCGTCGAGCGCCCTCCGGCCAGCCAGGAGCTGGCCGGAGGGCGCTCGTTCGTTACCACCAATGCCACCAACGCCGCTCAAGCATAATGCTCCGGCTGCGGGCGGGCGGGCCTGTCGGGTATTATGAACCCACCCTTGTTGGGGCTGGGGCTGCGCGAGTCTGAGGCCTCTGCTGGTGCTTCTGGGAACTCGTCGCCAAACAGCTCGCGCCAGGCGTCAGCGCTCTCCTTGATCGTCGTGGCGTCGAGCGCACGGCGAGCGACCAAGGCGGCAGCTTTTACCTGCTCGTAGAATTCTGCGAAGTCCTCGCCCGTCACGCGCAGGAAGACGTTGTGCTCAGGCACGCCGTGGTCTGGCAGGACAGGCGTCTGCTTGAGGGCCGCGTCATAACCATAGCGGGTCACTATCGCCTCCAGCGTTAGCGTAACCCCGTCCGCTATCGACGGTATACCGTCGGGGCAGCACACGCCGATCACGTGCTCGACGGGGTAGCCCTTTGGGTACTTGGGCGTGGGGTGGTTGACCCTCCTCCACCACTTAAGCGCCTTCACGACATTTATGTAGTGGCCTCCTGTCAGGCGGTTCTTGTTCCAGGTCCAGGCCAGTTGGGCGAGCGGGTGGGTGTCGCGCCAGCACTGCGCATCGCGGTCCGGTATCCGCAGAGGCTCGAGCATCCAATCGTTATTGCCCTCAGCGGACCGTTGCAGCACCTTAGAGAAGAGGTCGGTACTAAACTTCACCAGGTTGAGCGACTCAGGCCACTCGTCGAGGTCCTCCAGCGTACTGTCGTCGGCAAACCGCGCCGACTTGAGCACCTCTTGGGTCTGGAGCGAGGGGGCCGCCGTGATGACCATGTCCAGGTCTACGTCCCCGACTACGATGCTGAGCGAGCGCCCTTGCGGCTCCCACTGCCCTGGGTAGTGCTCGTTGAGGAAATCGTAGAACTCGGCCTGAGCCATCTTGGGGTCAGGATAGTCTTCCTCGCACATATAAGTCACGAGCACCAGGTCCACGTCTGCCTTCTTGTTTGCGTGGGGCTTGATAGCGGTCGCTCGCCTATAGCTACCTTGCAAAAACATGGCATGGATCATCGGACCGAGCTTCTCATCAGCCAGCAACTTGGCTCTCAGGTCGTTATGCGCTGCTTTGTACTGGTCCCTTAGGGTCTGGCCAGGGCGGATGTTGGTCAGAAAGTCTTTGAAATAACTTGGTAATTCCACCTGTAAAGTCTCCTGTCTGCCTTATGGCACTATGGTGTTAATCTACTTCCCCGCGGGGAAGTAGA
>JADMIM010000107.1 GCA_015478585.1 Thermaceae bacterium
ACAAACCAAAAACCCTCTCCCGTGCGGGAGAGGGGACAGGAGAGAGGGGGATTTAGCGCTGCTTCTCGGCTTCTTCCTCGAGGCTGAGCTGGCTCAGCAAGTCGCCGAATACGTCACCCAGCTTGACATTGGTGGCGGAGGCGGCGGCTACGGTGGGGTCGTAGTTGTTATAGGCTGCCGTGCCACTCCCACCATAGTCGAAGTCGCGCTCACGGCCACGACCCTCGCGGGAACCCCCCTTGCCCTTGGGTCGCTTGGGGCGGTTGTCCCGGCCTACGGGTGCGCCCTCGCGGCGGGGGCGGCGGTCTTCGCCTTCTTCGGCAGGAGCCGTGACGGTGGTTTGTGGGGGCGGAGTCAGGAGGCGCTTGCGCGAGAGCGAAATGCGCTGCTCTACCGGGTCAATATTGAGGATGGCAGCTTCTACCTCGTCGCCCTTCTTGAAGAGGTCGGCGGGTTTTTCCACGCGGGCGTAATCTAGCTCGGAAACGTGGATCAGACCCTCGATACCGGGTTCAATTTCCACGAACACGCCAAAGTCGGTCAGACCCGTAACCCTACCCTTGACCGGAGTACCGGGGGGGAAGCGGTCGGGCAGGCTCTTCCAGGGGTCGGGGGTGGTCTGCTTGAGACCCAAGGACAGGCGGCGCTCGGTGGGGTCAATGCGCAACACCTGAGCCTCGACCTCCTGGCCTTCCTTGACGATTTCCGAGGGATGCTTGGGACGCTTGGTCCAGGAGAGCTCGCTGATGTGGATCAGACCCTCGAGGCCTGGCTCCACCTCCACGAAGGCCCCGAACTGGGTCAGGCCCACCACCTTCCCATTGACTTTGGAGCCGATGGGATACTTCTCGCTCACAGTAATCCAGGGGTCAGAGACGAGGGCCTTCATGGAGAGATTGACCCGCTCCCGCTCAGTATCTACCGAGAGCACCCTGGCCTTGACCGCCTGGCCCTTCTGGATGACATCGCGGGGATGGTTGAAACGGCCCCAGGTGATCTCACTGCGGTGGACTAAGCCATCCACTCCGCCCAGCGCCACGAACACACCGAACTCGGTGACTTCGACCACTTGGCCTTCCACGATGTCGCCCTCTTTGAGGTGGGAAAGCACTTCGCCACGGGCCGACTTTTGCTCGGTCTCGAGCACTGTGCGGCGGGAGAGAATCACCCGGCCCTTTTTGCGATTGAGTTCGATAATCTTAACCGGAAAGCTCTGGCCCACGTACTCGTCGAGTTCGGGGGTGCGCTTTAGGTCTACTTGGGAAGCAGGCAGGAAAGCCCGAACGCCTTCGACATTGGCAACCAGACCGCCCTTGACCTTTTCCTTGACCGTCACCATCACTGGCTCGCCCTTGTCGAAGAGGTTTTGAATCTTGACCCAGGACTGGTCGCTCTCGGCCCGCTTCTTGGACAGCACCACCTGACCATTCTCGAGGTCGGCCCGCACTACGTAGGCGGTAATGGTCTCTCCCGGCTTGAGCAGGTTCTTGAGTTCCTCTTCGGAAAGGCTATCTTCGGTAAGTTGATTGAAGGGAATCAGGCCTTCGGTGCGTGCGCCGATATCCACCATGATGCCATCGTGCGTGACCAGCACCACCGTGCCCTGGACAATCTGCCCGCGCTGTACGCTCTTCTCGAGGCGTGCTTCGGCATCCTGGAGGGCCTGCTCCATGCTAAAAGAGCCGCCCTGTGCGGGCTCGCTGGTGGGTACTGCGGTTTTGCTCGAGGCTTGGGCAGTCTCAGGAGCTACAGTTGAACTGCTGGGCTGCTCGCTCTGAGGAGCCACCTGGGGGGCAGCGTCGTGATTTCCGGTTTCTACCGGGGTCTGGGTTGCTTGGTCTTCCATCCGCCTGTTTCCTCCACTCCGGGGGTTTTTGAAAAACCCCTTGATTTGTCGCGGCGACAACCCAGCCCAGCTAGGCCAGGCTTTGGGTAATTGTCTGCGCGACGGGTCGTCCTTATTTATGAAGTCTCGAGAGACCGTAAAAGGACATACCTGTCAGTTATAGCACACGCTTTGCCAAAAGTCCAACCCATTCTGAACACATTGCACTAGCCCAAATATGAAGTCGGGATGGGGGTTTCTTCCACTCCGCCAGCGGTGTGCCGTAATGTATCCCGAACAACCAAAACCGTTGTTCAGGGTATTCGTGGGAACCACTCTGAGATTCTCCGCTGGCCTGCGCCAAAAATCACCCTTTCGGCCTCGGCTTGTTTAGTAGTGTTCAGCACGTAGGAATCGAGCAGAGGATTTTCGGGTTCCATGCTGAACCCATCGAGCAACGCAAAACAGCTAGCGGGGTACAAGTAGTCTTCTCCCGACTCGTCCACAATGCGCAGAAGACGGTGTTTTTGCGCATCTTCAGCATGAATGATTTGGTAAATCTTACGTATCTCGAGGGCCACTGGATAGCCAGTGTTATCAATGCAGGCCGCGAACTTTTGGTTTGCTGGTTTATTCATCAGCTGTCCCGAAGAATTTCTTGATTTTGAACTCCTTGCGTCCAATGCCATGGGCCTCGTACCAGCGTAAGTCGGCAACATGGATACTGCCATCCTCGAGGCGCACTTCCGCAAATCCCTTAAGTTTGCGCCAGCGTCCTCGTCCGCATTGTTTGCGTAGCCGCTTGGCCTCGCGGATACCGGTGGTTACGGCGATGATTTCGCTGATGATCTCGAAGAAACTCATGTCCTAGACCGTAAATGGGATGAGGGGTCAGAGCGCAAGCTTATGGGTGGAAGAAGTAAAACAGCAGCAGCGCCACCGTCACCGTCACCGCCGAGACTGGCGTACCATATTTCAAAAAGGTGATGAAGCTGATGGGATGCCCCGCCCTAGCCGCGATATCCGCCGTGACCACGTTGGCTGAGGCTCCGACCAGGGTGAGGTTGCCACCCAGACAAGCTCCAATCGAAAGTGCCCACCACAGCGAGTCCATCCGTGGCCCGATACTCTCGCGCAGGTCGCGCAGCACGTAGCTCATGGAGATGGTGTAGGGGATGTTGTCCACGAAGCCCGAGATAAGCGCCGAGCCGAAGCCCACAATCAGCACACCCAGCTTGATGTTCTGGCCCATCAGGTTTTTGAGCCAAACTGCCACCGTGTGAAATACCCCGGTGTGCTCGAGCGCCCCCACCACGATAAAAAGTCCAGCGAAAAACACCAGCGTGACCCACTCCACCCGCTCCAAAAACCACACTGGACTGGTGCGCGAAATTAGCGCCAACACCGAGGCCATGAACAGCGCGATGACCCCCGACTCGAGCCGCAGCACGCTGTGCGAGAGGATGAACAGCACCACAGTAGCCATGAAAACCCCCACCGACTGCCGCAGCAAAGGCCAGTCAATCTCGGCCTGGTCGCTCTCCTCGAGGAGTGCTCGAACTTCTTCACGGGAGGCTGTGGTGCGCAACAAACCTTGTCGGGCCAGCATCCACTGCATCAGGGCAGTCCCGGCAAAAAAGGAAACCACCACGTAGGGCGCGACGTTGAGCAGAAAATCGTTGAAGCTCTTCCCGGCAATCGAGCCGATGATGATATTGGGCGGGTCGCCAATCAGCGTGGCGGTGCCCCCCAGGTTGGAAGCCAGCACCACCGCCACCAAAAAAGGCACCGGCGGCAGACGCAGGCGCAGGCACAAATGCAGCACCACCGGGGCCATGAAAAGCACCGTGGTGACGTTATCTAGGAAGGCCGAAAAGAACGCGGTCAAGAGCGAGAACACCCACAGTATCCGTACCGGGCTACCCCCGGTGTAGTGCAGGGCGCGGTCGGCCATTAACGCGAAGAAGCCACTTTTCGCCATGATGGCGACGATCATCATCATCCCGAAGAGCAGGAACATCGTGCCATAGTCAATTGAGCGCCAAGCCTGCTGGGGCGTGAGGATGCCCAGCATCAACACCACCGAAGCCCCAATCAGGGCGGCCATGGTGCGGTGGAGGTAGTGCTCGAGGAAAATCAGCACGTAGGTTCCGACAAAAATCGCCAGGGCCCAACCGGCCAAGCCTTCGGGCGAACCGTGATACCCCAGTAGCCCCAATAGGCCGATGCTTTGGTCGTCCATGCTTGGGATTATAGAGTTCGGCGGTAGCGACGGGGAAAAGTGGATATAGCCTGGGAAGCCACTTCCACCCCCGCTTCCAGGCTTTTTTGTAACGGTTGCCCCTCGAGCTGTGTGGTCAAATAGGCCGCATTGAAGATATCGCCTGCACCGATGGTATCAATCACCTCGACGCTTGGGGCGCTTGCCACGGCGATTTCTTCCCCTCGCCAAGCCTCGGCACCTGCTGCTCCCCGCTTGATCACCAGGGTGGCTCCAGCAGGCAGATGTCGCTGCAAAATGGAAGCCGCCGGATCTAAGCGGTCGGTCTGAGCCAGTTGCAAGGCTTCGATTTCGTTGATGAGCAAGTGCTGGCAGTGAGGCAGCCAAGCCAACATTTCTTCCCGGCAGGTCTCCCAACCCTGAGGGGGCCAGCCGGGGTCGAGCGCCACCGACAGCCCTTGTCCCTCGGCGAGAGCCAACAGTTGCGGATAGGCGGCCCGCAGTTTGGGGGTGAGAAACCCGCCCAGCAAAAGCAAAACCTCTCCGGCTCGAGCGGCCTGTAGAACTGGCAAAACCGATTCTGCCCCTACGCTTTCCAAATGGCCCAGATGAGTAAAGTAGGTTCTTTCGCGGTCGGGGTGGGTGATGCCCACCGAGATAGAAGTAGGAGCGGCATAGCGCTGCCAGTGGGCGGTTGCGTGGGCAAACTCCTCTTGCAACCAGTCGCCCAGCAGATCGTCGCCCCGGTTACCCAACAGCACGAAAGGCGCGTTCAGCGCCTCCAGGGCGAGGGCTACATTACCAGCCTGTCCACCTGGACGCAGGTCGCGGTGCGGCAGGGCTACTTCGGTGCCGGGGGTGGGCCAGGGGGTCTGCGGCCCTAGAATCAGATCCACGTTGACATTGCCCACCACCAGAATGCGCGACGGGTTCACGCCTAGCCCTCGCGGGTGACTTTGCTCGAGCGCACCGGCTCGCCCACCCGCTCCACCTGCCGGGCTGCCAGGGCCAGAAGCAGCTTTTGTAGCGGGTATAGCAGCGCAGTCGCCGCCGCCAATCCTGAGAGCGGGGGTAAGGGAATATGGGTACTGCCCGCGATTTTCGCTTCCCCGCTGGTATCGAACACTACGGGATGAAGCCCTGCTTGGAGGGCCAGCTTGATTAGCCCGTTGCTATGGCTCGAGGTGGCTCCTGCCGCCTTCAAAAACACCAGTCCCAGACTGGGCTTTAGCATTTCGGGTGGCCCGTGGCGGAACTGCCCACCCTCGAAGGCCAAAGCAGGCATCCGGGCCAGTTCGCTGAGGCCCAGCGCGGCCATCTCAGCAATACCCTGGAGACTCGAGCGCCCTACAAAGACCCCTACCTGGGTCGGAGCCAGTTGTTCTATGGCTTCGCTGATATCGGGGTCGGGCGGATGTTGCAGCACCGCCCGCAGGTCATTTTGCCGCTGACCCAGCCCCTCGAGCAGCGCCGCGTGTAGGGCCAGGCTCACGGTGAGGCTGCGGGTTGCGGCAAAACCGACTTCTGCCCCGCCGCTGCCCAGCAGCCCAGGCAGGCTCCGGGCCAGAGGGCTGGTTTCGTTCAGGGTCAGGCCAAACCGCTGCTCTTGCCGTGGGGGGGTCTCGAGGTAGCGCAGCACCTCACCCGATTCGCCGGACTGGGAGGTGATGAGGGCGGTACGGGGCAAGTCTGGCAAGGGGTTGTAGAGCACCTCGGAGAGGGCTAAGGCGGTGGCATCCAGCCCCAGGCCGCGATATTCGCCTTCGGCGCTACGGCCTGCGAAATGTGAGCCGCCCATGCCCAAAAGCAGCAATCTTCGACTCCCCCCCAAAGCGGCGACGAGGGGCTTTACGGCTTCACGGTTTACCTCTAGAGAGGCCAGCGCATCGGCGTGCTGGCGGGCCATTTCGGAGCGGATCATCTCGAGGCTGCTAGGCTGGGCTGGTTTCATGGTGCTATCCTTTGACACTCCCGGCGGTCAGCCCCGAGAGCAACCCCCGCTGCAATAAAAAGCCGATCAGGATGGGCGGAAAGGCCGCCAATACCCCCGCCGCACAGATCAGACCGTAATCCACTGCCCGTCCAGCGGCGAAATCGGCGATGGTGACGGGTAAAGTCTTGGCATTCTGGTTGGCAGTGAACAGCAGGGCATAGAAAAACTCGTCCCAAGACAGCAAAATCGCCCAGATGGTAGCCGTGCTGAGGGCGGGTAGGGCCAGCGGCAAGGTGATGCGCAGCAGCGTGGCCCAGCGCCCCAGCCCGTCTATAGCGGCGGCTTCCTCCAGCTCGACCGGTACCGCGTCGAAGTTGGTCTTGAGCAGCCAGGTGACGAAGGGGGACAGAATGGTGCAGTAGACCAGCGCCAGCCCCCATACCGTGTTGAGCAAACCCAGTGCAGCCAGAATCCCGTACAGCGGCAAGATCAAGGCTACCGGAGGAATCATGTACGTCGCCAGAACCCCGTACAGCAGCCCTATCCGACCAAACCTCGAGAAGCTGTAAGCGGCGGGGATGGCTACCAGGAGCGAGATGGTGGTGGCTCCAAAAGCGGCTCCTAGACTATTGCGCAGCGCGTACAAAAAAGTCTCGCCAAAACCGCTGGGCTCCTGGCTCAGGAGTGCTTTGTACCTGGAAAAATCGAGCGCGTCGGGAATCCAGCGCAGCGGGACAGTGGTCAGGGCGTTGGTGCTCGAGACACTGGAAATCAGCAGCCAGACGACCGGGGCCAGAATCGAAACCACCAAAACCAGGACGCTCAGGTACAACAGGCTGGTTTGGACACCGCGCAGGGTTTTGGGACTCATGTGGCCCGCTCCTGTCGTCGCAGTAGCACGATATATAAGCCAATCAGCAGCACGCTGACCAGCACAACCAAGTAGGCATAGGCCGCCGCAGAGCCCAAGCGCAGAAAACTAAAACCTTCTTGGTAGACGAGAAAACTCAAGGTTTTCGTGGAGTCTGCCGGACCACCCCGGGTCATCACGTAGATGATGTCGAAGACTTTCACCGCCTCGATGGTGCGCAGTACCATCGCCACGCTCAGCGCGGCCAGAATGCCCGGCCAGGTGATGCGCCAGAAGCGTGTCCAGGCTCCTGCTCCATCTATGGCGGCGGCCTCGAGGAGTTCCTTGGGGATGAACTGGAGGGCCGCCAGCACCACCAGCGTGATGATCGGATAGTTTTTCCAGACATCTGCCACGATCACCATGTTCATCGCTAGCCCCGGTTCGCCCAGCCAAGAGCGGTAATCGCCGATCAGGTGAAGTTGGGTCAGGAGCGCGTTGAAGGCACCGAACTCGGGGTTGTAAATCCAGCGCCACATCATGGCGTTGACAATGGTGGGCAGGGCCAGCGGCACGATCAGCAGAAGGCGCACCAGCGCCCGCCCGACGAACTTCTGGTTGAGCAAAAGAGCCACCAGTACCCCCAAAATCAGCTCGAGCCCCACCGAAACCAGCACGAAATATGCGGTGTGCCAAGCTGCGGCCTGAAAGTCCGGGCTGCTGAGGGCGTGCTGGTAGTTGCCCAGCCCAACCCACTTGGGAACCTGGCTTAGCCCGGTCAGCCGACTGTCGGTAAAGCTCAGATACAGTGTGCGCAGCAGCGGATAACCGATGGCCCCCAATACTACGATTAGTACCGGAGCCAGCATCAGCCAGGCAGTGGGTTGTTGGCGGCGGGTCATAAAAGGTTGACCGTTGACTGCAAAGGCGTTGTCTCAAGTCGCAAGTCGCAAGCCAAAACCCTTGTCTTTGACCTGGGACATGAGGTCTGCGACTTGCGAGGTTCCTCGCGGTAAACGCTCCTCACTTCAGCGCTTTGACCTGCTTCGCTGCGTCTTCCAGTGCTGCCTTGGCCGTTACCTTGCCCAGCAGGGCGTTCTGGATGGCTTTTTGCAGGATGGTACTGATCTCCGCGTAGCGCACCACCGTGGGGCGGGGAGTCATGGCTGCGATGCCCACGTCGGCGGCCTTGACCACGGCTTCCTGGCCCTTGGTCACGGCAGGATTGCTATAGCTGGCCTTCCAGATGGGCAGTGAAAGCTTGGCGTATTTCTCCTGCACCGGCTGGCTGGTCAGGTAAGTGATGTATTTCCAGGCGGCATCTGGGTTCTGGCTTTTGGCGGTTATGCCCAGCCCCATCGAGCCGTTGACCGCGGAAGCCGTGCTAAGGCCGGGAACTCCCGGTGCGGGCACGATGCCCACTTTGCCCACCACCTTGGACTCCTTGGGGTCTTGGGCCATGTTGTACATATAGGTCCAGTTGAGCGCGAAGGCCGCTTGACCGCTGCTAAACACTCGGCGCACGTCCTCCTCGAGGTATTCCTTGGAGTTGGGGTTGGAGAGGCCGCGCTTGGTGGAATCCACCATGTACTCCAGAGCCTTCAAACCGCCACCGGTCTGAAAGGCGGGCTGTCCGCTGGCATCGAAAAACTTGCCCCCGTTGGCGGCGAGTAGCGTGGTGTAGTCGCAGATAGCGGCCTCGGCTTGAGACCAGCTCCACACAATCGGATACTTCACCAGCCCCTTTTTCTTGATGATCTCGGCCTGAGTTATCAGTTCGGCCCAGGTTTTGGGTGGGGCGGCAATCCCAGCTTTCTTTAGGATTTCGGTGTTGTAGTAGAGGTATTTAGTATCCAAAATCCAGGGTAGGCCGTAATATTTACCGCCATAGGTCACGGTAGTCCAAGCTCCGGGGAAGATCTTGGGCACGTCGGCCTTGTTGATGCGGCTGCTCACATCCTGCAAAAAGCCGTTGCTGGCGTATTCAGCGGGCCAGATTACGTCGAACAGCACTACGTCGTAGCCCCCCGAGGCATTGGCGGCGATAGTTTTGTCGCGCAGGGCTTCGTAGGGCACGAACTCCAAGCTAACCTTGATATTTGGATTGGCCTTCTCGAAGTCGGCGGTCATGGCTTTGATGTCATCCTCGCTGTAGGCGGCTTGTTTCATAAACAGCGCGTTGAGCGTGATCTGGGCCTGGGCCAAGCTGCCCAGCACCAGGCTGGCTCCCGCAGCGAGGGTGATTAGGGCTTTCCATTTCCTCATTCCCTACCTCCTATTCGGCAGCGCCAGGGGCGCAGAAACCGCAACCGACTGTAACAACTGGGTTTGGGCGAGGCGGGTGGCCTCCAGAAAAGCCCCTAGCCGCGGGGCGTGCTCACCCAGCGCACTCTGCACAACCCGGACGTTGGGCGGCACCAGCTCGAGCAGCGCAGTAGTCAAGTCCAGGGTAAGGGCTCCGGTGGAATTCTGTTGCACCACCAACAGGCTCAAATCCAGGGCGACAGCCAAGCCACTGATCAGTTGGGCCAGGGCCATCTCGCGCTGGGGCAGGGGCAACTCCTCCAAGGGGGTTAGCATATTGCCCTGAGGCCAACGCAGCAGGGCAATCTCCCCCGAAAAACCCCGTTCCCCGCGGTAGAGCTGCCCGCCCAAAAACAGGCCCAGGCCAATTCCGCTGGGGCGCTCGGCCAGGAGGGCGAAGTTGTCGGTCTGCCGCGCGGTTCCGCTGCGGTGCTCGGCGATGGCTGCGAGCTTGACATCGTTTTCCAGGGCTATAGGAGTGTCGTGCTGGACACTCCAGGCCATAAGCTGCTGCACCTCGAGCTGGGGCAGGCTGTTGGGAGCCTTGGGTAGACCGTCGTTGCCAATGGGTGCGGGCAGGGCGATCACCACCTGCTTGAGGGGATAGTCGCTGTCGAGCAGAACCTCCAGTTGCTGCACAACTACGTCGGTGAGGGTGTTGTCTACCGGGAGGACTTCCTCGTACAGGATTTCACCACGCAGATTCCCCTGCAAGACCCCAACCGTCTGCGGCTGGATATCCAGCCCCGCTACTCCCCCGGTGGCGGGGTGTAGCTCGACCAGACCCGCCGGGCGGCCAACGATGCCTTCGGTTTTACCCGCCTCCAACAGGACTCCCTCCTCGATAAGCTCGTTGACAATTAGCGTGACCGTGACCTTGGAGATGCTGATGCGCTCGGCGATCTCGGCTCTCGAGGCCCGCCCCCGCTCGACCAGTAGCTCCAGAACCCGCAGGCGGTTGTGCAGCCGCAAACGGTTGGAGCCTTCTGGGGAAGGAAGCATGACAATCCTCGAGATAATTAGAAAACTTTCTTAACTAAAAACAGTTCAAAGTATTTTCGATAAAAGCCTTGAGCAGATGTAAACTGGAACACCATTGGATTTGTGTCATCTCTGTCAGCCGATTCAGTTCATAAACCTAGGCTGAAGCCCAGCTAAAGGCCAAAACTGGGTTATATCGCGTATAATGCCCTCGGTATGCGCACAATTGCGGTGTTGCCCTGGTTAATCGCGCTGGCGCTGGCCCAATCTCCCAATATCTACACCGTTCAGGCCAAGGACACCCTGTTTTCTATCGCCAAGCGCTTCAATACCACCGTCGAGGTGCTGCTCAAGCTCAACAACCTGGTTGCCCCTACCCTGAGCGTGGGTCAGGTCTTGCGCTTGCCCACCCCGGCTATTACCTACGTGGTGCAGCCCAAAGACACCCTGTTCTCCATCGCCAAGAAAAACAACTCCACGGTTGAGGCCATCCAACAAGAAAACAATCTGCAAAACAGCAATCTGAGTGTTGGGCAAGTGCTGCGCATTCCGCAGGGCGACCTAAACCCTGGGTCATCCTCGAGTGCCCTTCCTCAACCTGCCTCCCCGCCCAGCCCACAGCCAGCATCCACCTCCTTGCCGCCCCCCACACCTACCCTGACCCCCATTA
>JADMIM010000197.1 GCA_015478585.1 Thermaceae bacterium
AGATTGCTGAGGTGAGAAGGAGATATGGTTCAGGTTAACAAGTGCCACTGTAGTGCTAAATGGCTTGGGGAGCCCGTCTGGGATTGAAACGTGGTCGGTAATACGTCGAAAAATGCGCGGTTCAAACAGTCTAAATGGCTTGGGGAGCCCGTCTGGGATTGAAACACATAAAATCCCGTCCCTTCTTTGATGGATGATCTAGTCTAAATGGCTTGGGGAGCCCGTCTGGGATTGAAACAACAATGGGACACTCCTTTTCTCTACTCACATTGAGTGTCTAAATGGCTTGGGGAGCCCGACTGGGATTCCTGCGAAAATCTGGGGTGGAGGGTGGAAGGGGAAACACGGCACACGAAAGAAGCCCAGAGAACCCTCCCTGGGAACAAGGGAGCGGTAGTGACAACCTCATCTGCCTTAGGCACTGACCTCCGTGATCTCTTCCAAGCTGACCTTGTACCCTAGAGCCTGTAACCGCCGCACCGCTGTGTCCCGCTGACGCGTGGTATCGAGGGTCTCGAAGTAGTGGGAACCGAGCTCGTGGTAGTCTTCGTTGTCCTGAAACAGGTGGTAGATGATGGTCACGAGGCTGTGGCTGACCGCCACAATGGCCTTTTTTTTGCCGATGCGGTGGGCCAAGCGGTGATACTGCGCCGAGAGGTAATTGTCCTTGGTGTGGGAAATGACCCAGACGACTTCCGCAAGCACGGCGCGCAGGTGCGTGTTGCCCTTGTTGGCATGCGCCTTGAGGCGTTTGCCACCACTCTGCTTGTTGCCGGGAGCCACTCCCGCCCAGGAGGCCAGATGCTTGGCGGACGGGAAGCAGGTCATGTCGGTGCCGATCTCGGCGAGAATGGCTGCCGCCGCCAGCGGGCCGAGGCCAGGGATCTGCATCAGGCGCATCAGCAGCTTCTCGTGCGGCACAAGCCTCGCGTCGATGTCGGTCGAGATGGCGTCGATCTGGCCTTGCAGGAAATCGATGACGTCGAGCAGTTGACGCAGCAGGAGGCGATGAGTGGCCTCCACGCGACCGTCCAGGGCCTCACGTAATGCCGGAATCTTGGGTCGCAAACGACCCCGTGCCAAGCCAGCGAGGGTCTCGGCATCCCCGATGCCCGCAAGCATGGCATCGAGCATATCGCGACCACTGGCACCCAGCACATCGCAGGCCACCGAGGAGAGTTTGATGTTGGCGGTCTCCAGCACCTTTTGCACGCGGTTGATGGCTTGGGCGCGGTGACGCACCAGGGTCTTGCGATGGCGCACCAGGTCGCGCAGATCGCGAATGGGCTTGGGCGGAATGAAGCTGGCGCGCAGCAAGCCGTGGCGCAGCAGGTCAGCCAGCCATTCACTATCCTTGATGTCGGTCTTGTGGCCTGGCACCGCTTTCATGTGTTGAGCGTTGACCAGGATGACCTCAAAACGGCCTTCCAAGATGTTAAAGACCGGTCTCCACTAAATGCCGGTACTTTCCATGCCGACATGGCTCACTTCGTGGTGGGCCAGCCACTGGGCCATGGTCTGCAAGCCGAGGGTGGTGGTGGCGAAGGTGCGCACCTCCCGGCTCACCTTGCCCGAGGGGGCGGTGAGCATCAGGCAGGCCACCACCGTTTCCTTATGCACATCCAGCCCGGCGCATCGGGGGTACAACACACTCGGGTGCGACCCAAAGTTTTGCACGTCGTCAGAGAGGGAAAAAGGTGATAGGA
>JADMIM010000108.1 GCA_015478585.1 Thermaceae bacterium
TGTCCATCTTCGCCGTCCGACCATACCTTGAGCACACCCCCCTCGTAGCCCTCTTCCAGACAACGCACCCACACCACCACCACATCGCCCGAATCGGGCTTGCCACCGCGCTCGGCAATCACCACTGCGCCGGGGGGAATCCCGGTGATTTCCTCGGAAATCATGGAGTCTCCCTCGACCTTGAGGGCGAAGAGACGCTCGACCCGCGGGCCCTTGGGCAAAAAGGACTCATCCACCCAAAAGCGCTGGCTCGGGCTTTCGTAGAGCTCAACCGATTTCATCCCCGCTGAAACCGTGCCGAGCAGGGGAATCCCCAATCCAGGGCGATAAGGCTGAGTAGCCAAAGCCCCCAGGCCCGTGCTGGGTTGGCCCAAATCCAGCTCGAGGCCCGTAGCCTCAGCAAACTCTGCCCAAGACCACTCCAGAACCCGCAGCAGCACCCGCAGTTTAGCCGCCCCCAAATCCAAGGTAGGGTGAACCAGACCGCGCTCGAGGCGGCTTACTTCGGTCTGGTTGAGCAGGGCCGATTCCCGCGCGACCTCGGCTTGGGATTTACCTAGGGTTTGCCGCCGGTTACGCAGCACATCGGCCCAGTCGGGTATGGACATGAAAGCCTCCTGGGCTCGAGTATAAGTCATATCTACTCGATTTGATTAAGACTCTAATCATATTGACTTGACATTACTTCTATCATAACATCATATTTACACAACTTTACGTTTTTGACAGAAGAACCGGCCAGCCCACCCTTCAAAGCCCCTTACCCCAAAAGGAAACCATGAACGCAGATACTCCAATCTGGCAGGTCTTTATTTCAGCAGCCCTCCTGGCCCTCAGCGGCGCGGTGTTGCGGGTGCTGGTGGATAGCGTGCAGAGCCTGGCCTGGAAGAAAGCCCTGCGGATACTCTCGAGCGCTTTCTGGGGTGGTATAGCCGCAATTTTCCTCTCCGGCTGGCTCAAGATGGAGCGCTCGGGAATGATGGCAGCGGCGGTGATGTTTGGCTGGATGGGCTACGAGGCGGTGCTCGAGACGGTAGGGCGGATACTTGCCAGCAGAGCCCGCGAGACCGAGAAAAAGTAGAGCAGTTTGCGCCATAAGGGGCATCGGGTAAGGCTTATACCAAGCTCGGTTAGATCATCACCGTTCGGTCACGATCTAACCCGACCGACGGGAGTTAAGCAGGCTTTACCAAGAAAGATGGGCCTCTAACTTTGAACACTATCTTGGTGAAGCCGGTATTACTTTTGCTGGCCCGCGCACTATCTGGGGGCAGCACCAAAGCCAATACCGTATCCACGGTAGTCCAGCAAAAGTAATGACCAACGCCGAGCCCCAAATCACTCCGGAGTCATTCTGAGCGAGCCTTCCAACCGCCCATTTCTGGGGTACTCGAGGACGTGTTTTGATACTCGAGAAAACACTTTGGGCTGCGCGGGGGTTGCTCGACAAAGAATACACGGCAGAGCTACACCCCTTGGTTTTGCTCAGAGTGACCACGCTAAGCAAGGCTTACGGCGGCTCAGGCATTGCACAGTTCTGAGGTGTAGCTCACGCTAGCGCTGGCGGTCTGGCCTGCCCCCACGGTTCGCTGCTGGGTGTCGGTGGTGGGCGTAAAAATCCGGCAAGTTGGCTTATGAGGCTGGCCGGTGGTGAACCCTTTGGCGGTGATGGTGTAGAGGCCGGGAACCAGGCCCGTGAGGAGGATACTCTTGTTCAGGGCACGGCTAAACCCCGGCCCCGTGACCCGCACCGGGGAAGTGGTCAGGGTAGCGGGTACGCCGTGCAACACGACCTCGAGGTTGCCCACTGCGGTGTTGAGCGGGAGAGCTGTCACCCAGCCCGAAAGCTCCCAATCGCCCTCGTTCTTGAAGCGCTTTTGGATGCCTATCCCGCTCACCCCCTGCGCCTCGAGCTGTTTATGCGAGAAGCGGAAGACCTCGCTGCCGATTTTGTCGTCCATGTTGCCGAAGCCCTTCAGCCAGTCCCACACGCTCACGTTGTTGGCAATGGCCGCTGTCACAGCATCGCCGATTTTCTTCTGCATGGCCGCGATTTCCTCGTCGGTGGGCTCAGGGTGGCCGATATTGAGGGTCGGAATCAGGGCGTTCAGGCTATCCCGCACTGCCGCGTTGAGCTTGTCGTGCCCCTTGGCAACAGCAGAGCCAGGGGTGTTGTCCTCTTCCATCACGACTGTAATCACCCCCATCACCCCACCTACTTCCCTCACCCCGCCGATGGGCTGCTGCAAGGGAATGGGCTTGAGCTGGGTATTGAATTCGCCGATGACAGCGGGGATGGGCACGTTCTCGCCGGGGTCTACGTCGTGGTTGGGCAAATCGCGGTGGTTGCCCGGCGTACCGATTACGGTAGCCGTACCCTGAAGGGCCAGGCTAGGATTCACCGAAGCAGTGTCCCCGTCTATCTTGAAAAACACCGTCCACAAGTAGGGTTCCGCGCTGCCGATGCCGTCGCCTTCGTCGTAGCAATGCAGGTTGTTGAGTTTGAGCTTTACATCCAGTGTGTTCATAAAAATTCTCCGTTTCTTGGGGCTTATCGCGGTTTCCGCTATTTTGGCCGCTACTCCTGGCGGCCAAAAATGAGCTGAGTACGGTCTTTCTAGCGGAGTGGACGGCCATTTTTTTTCTGAAAACCGCTCTAAGTAGCGTATTGGCGTAATTACTGCGCTCGTGGTAGGTAACAATTCATTGCAGGGGTCGTAATCGGTGCGGTGCAATGTTCATGCAAACTGCTCTGGGTTGCTGCGCTAGTGCATTGGAATCACCCCCTGGGAGAAACTTAATCCCGCCCCAGTAAAGCCTCGAGCCTCCCTAAGGAGGGGTCGCAGACCTGGCTTACAGAGGTTCCGCGTGAACCTTTAGCGTCGAACAGCCACGACCTCGAGGTACTCCGAGTCAATTGCCAAGGTGTCATGGCTAGTCCGGTTGAAACGGTTCGCTAGGGCTTCGATCCCCTGGGCCAGCGAGGTCTGTCCGGCCTCATCGAGTGCCTCAAACGCTTTGAGGGTGGGGCCATAGAAAGTGCGGAAAAACTCCACGAAGTGCTGGGCCGAATGATAGCGGAAAACAAAGTGCTGACGCTGGGTTTCTAAAGAACTCACCCCCTCACCGAAAAGTTCTTCGAGGCGGGCCTCAGTGCCCCATAGTGGTGGGGGCTTGAGTCCGGCGGGCGGGGGTACATGTTGCCCCGTTACCTTGAACAGTTGCCCGATAAAACCCTCAGGAGTCCAGTTGACCAAGCCAATCTTGCCGCCGGGGCGGGTAACACGCAGCAGTTCGTGGGCCACCTTCTCCTGGTTGGGGGCGAACATGGCCCCTACTGTGGAGAGCACCGCATCAAAGTGAGCTGTGGGGAACTCGAGGTTCTCAGCATCGCCTTCGCGGAAATCAACCTCCAAGCCCTCCGCAGTGGCCCTGGCGCGGGCTTGCTCGAGCAGGCTGGGCACGTAGTCAATGCCTGTCACCTGGGCAAAGCGGCGGGCCGCCGAGAGCGCGGTGTTGCCGCTGCCAGTGGCGACATCGAGCACCACCTGGCCTGCTTTGAGGTCTACGGCTTCACACAAGCGCTCGCCCATGAGCACCAAGGTGTTACCAACGCGGGCATAGTTACCCGACGACCAAGTTTTTTGCTGACGGCCTTTGATGGCTGCTAAATCGGGGGTTGTGGCTGGGGTTTGCATGGTTTCTCCTTTTTGCTCGCGGTTTTGGTTATTTTTGCCGCTCCCTAATTTGAGTTTTGCAGCAGGGCGGGCTAACAGCCTGATGCCCTTGCCGAGCCCGTGTGTTTGTCCATCTGTATCGCTACATAGTCACCTCCTGGTTGCCAAGAGGAGTGCCCTAATGCTCCAACGCCGATAGTCGAGCCTCGAGCCGTTTCACCTGAGCCTCTGGAAGAAGGGGTTGGTTCTGGTCAATGCGGAAGCTGGGGTCGGGGGCGGGGGGCGGCTTGGCGCTCGAGCAGGCCACCAAAAAGCCGAGCAGGGGAAGCATCCAACGAATCTCATACATAAATATCTCCTGTATCCGAATGGGGCTGGGCTTCAGAGTGCTTCAAGAAAATGTGTGAACAGTGCCGAGTAAGACCACTGCTTCTAAAGCTGTCCGATTATTGGAAGCCGCGCGTTATGCGCGCGTTATGTTTGGGAGGGTGTTACACCAGGCTTTGAAAAATGAAGTGGAAAGATGGTCAGACACATACCCACAGTCCGGCCATCTGACTTCCAGAGATAATGATGTCCTGCAAAATCCTTTTCTACTTCCGTGGGCTACCGAAAAGGGGTTTTCCTCTCCCTGGTGGGTGTACTACAGCAATCCTCGGGAATATCGCAGTTTTCGTAGAGACCAGTCTGCCCACCCGTGGGAGTGGCCCTGGCACAACAAGGGCGAACCTATGGCTTCCAAGAGGATTCAGTCCCGCGCAACGCCTTCAATGCCCGGTGAACCTTGCGGCTGTGGGTCGCCACAAACAAAAACTCCTGGTTTTCGGTGTGCGAGACCTGGCCTACTTTCTGGCCCTGGGGGTTATAGATACCGATGCGGGCTCCCACATAGCGGGGGTGAGTGCGGCACAAATGGGTCACATAGCCCCATTCCTCCAGCATGGCCTCGATTTCTGCCCCACCGAAGAACCCCTCGTTGCTGAAGGAGACCAGCAGATGGCGGGTCTGAATCTTTGCTAGCAGCTTCTCCAGCGCGCCTTTAGCCGAGCGCCTCGAGTTGAAAAGGCTTTTGTTGTGCTGTACCTCGGTGCGCTTTTTGGCGACCCCGTAGGTCTGGGGAGCATCCCATTTGACCAGGGTTTCCCACAGGTGGTAGTTACCCAGATAGGAATGCTGGTTGTAAGGCGGGTCGAGGTAAAACAAATCGGCCTCGAGGCTACTGGCAATCTCTAGAGCATCGGCCTGGAAGGCTTTCCCACCCCCCCCCAGCAAGGGCGGGTACTCGAGGCTGAGGGATTTATAGGAGCGGGGGGCCCAACGCTTGAGATAGGCCATCTGGATGCCAGTGGTGGAGTCTACCTTGTCGGCAGCCAGCATCAGGCTATAGAGCAAAATAGCCCGCAGAATCTCGTCTCCAGCGCATTCTGCTTCGATACCCTGGCGGATGGCCTCGATTTTGGCTCCGTTGTGCGGCTGGATATAGCGCGATTCCTGACAATAGGTACGGGTAAACCAATCCGATTTTTCCGGCAAGGCCATTAAGCGCTGGAGTACAGGAATCACCTTACTGGGTGGGTAAAGGTTGGCATCAGCTTCTACCAAGGTCTGCGCCAGAATCAAAGCGTAGCTATGCAGGTCGTTGGAGGTGACGTGCAAACCCAGGCCTTTGAGTGCGTGGCCCACCCTGGCCGTGCCGGAAAACAGGTCTACTGCATCTCCTAGCGGCTCTACCCGGCGGATTTCCTCGACCACACCGGTAATCCAGGGTAAGAGTGCTCGCTTAGAGCCGATGTATTTGACCACTGGCTAAATTCTACACTCATAATTCGTAGAGTGCATAGCCGGGGGCTAACCCCGACTCGACCCATTGACTGCGTCGCCCACCCAGACGGGCTTTTTCTGGGAATGAGGGGTGTTTGCAGTTCGGCCGGGCTCGAGGGGTCGGGAGAGTGGGCAGCTTCCTCTACAAACGCTCTTCTCACCTAGCCCAAGTAGCCTGGGCAAGTCCTCGGCAGTAGCAAATCCTGAACGTCACTTGACGTTGTAACCGCATCATGCACCGAGGTCAAACCAACGGTTCTGCCGCTACCAACAGGGTTCGTCCTATACTCAGCCCACCGTCAGCTAGACCCCTTAAGGTGGTTGCGGCTACCAACAAAGGAGGCCCATGAACATAGCCATTTTGTGTCATGCCAGCGCGGGCGGTTCGGGTGTAGTTGCTACCGAGCTAGCCTTAGCCCTAGCCGGTCTGGGACACGCCGTACACGTAGTCGCCACCGAGCGGCCTTTTCGGCTCACCGAAGAACGCCTGTCACAGATGGGCTTGCATAGCAACCTGTTTTCCTTGGGGCAAGACCCCGCAGGTAGCAGCCTGGCCCGGATATTCGCCAGCAGCAGAGCCAGCGTAGCCCGGTGGCTGGGCTCGATCACCAAGCCGGTCAAGACCGGCAGCCTGCATTTTCACCAGATTCTGAGCGCAGATTATCCGCTCTTTCAAGAAGCCCTGACCCCCCTCACCGCTGCCAACTCGATTGCCGAACTCATTGACCGCTACCACATAGACCTGGTTCACGCCCACTATGCCATCCCCCACGCCACCAGCGCGATTCTGGCACGGGATATGGGCCACCCAGTCAAGGTCGTGACCACCCTGCACGGCACCGATGTAACCCTGATGGGAAAGGAGCCAGCCTTCGCCAAGACCACCCGCCATGCGGTAGTGGCCTCGGATGCTGTGACCGCAGTCTCTAACTCCCTGGCCAGGGACACCCGCACCAATTTGGGGGTAGAGCGCGAAATCGAGGTGATTTACAACTGGGTAGACCCCGAGCGCTTCCAGCCCAACCGCGACCCCGCCTACCGGGCCCGTTTTGCCCAACCCGACGAATCTATTTTGCTCCATGTCTCCAATTTCCGAGCGGTAAAGCGCCCTCTGGATGCTATTAAGGTGTTTGCGAACGTGCTCGAGAAGCGTCCGTCCCGCCTGCTGATGATCGGCGACGGCCCCGAGCGTCAGGTCTGCATAGACTTGGCCCACGAGCTAGAAATCGCCGGGCGGGCACAGTTTTTGGACTCCACCCCGCAGATTGAGAAGTTTATGTCGGTGGCGGATGTCTTCTTGCTGCCCTCGGAGCAGGAATCCTTCGGGCTGGTGGCCCTAGAGGCCATGTCCAGTGGGGTTCCAGTGGTTGCCAGCCGTACCGGTGGCTTGCCCGAACTCATCACTGAGGGCAACAGTGGTTTCTTGCGTCCGATAGGTGATATTGCCGGGATGACCGAGGCCACCCTGGAAATCCTGAACAACGCCTATCGCCGCCGCCAGATGGGCGAGGCCGCTCGAGACCGGGCTACCAAGCATTTCCGCCCAGAAGTCATCCTGCCGCAATACCTAGAAGTCTACGAAAAGACCCTGGATTTGGCTCGAGCCTAGAGCGGTTTATCGCGGCCTAACTTCTTCGGGATGAAACTTGTTCCAGTAGCGCATCAGGCCATCCACGCTCATCCAGGCCGGGTCGGCGAACTCGTACTCTTCCACCTCGGCCTCGCTCAGACCTGCTTGGCGTAACTGCTGGGCTACGTAGGCCTCGAACTCGGGGACGATTTGCTCCCGGCTCTTCCCCTCTTTGAGTTGCAAGCGCATCCACTCACCCCAGTCTGCGAGAACGGTTTCTAGAGCCTCGAGGTGTCTGGCTACATCGGTGAACTCGCCGAAGTGGGTTAGATATAGAGTTTTGGGCTTCAGTGACCTGATTTTGGCGATGGAGTCACTCCAGACCTCGAGGTTAATGTCCGGTGGTGGGCAAGGCGGCAGCACCGGGCCACGCCCGATTCGCACGCCGGTCACGTCCCCAGCAATAAGTGCGTCGCCAATTTGGAAAGCATGGTGGTGGCCTGCGTGACCGGGGGTTTCGATGGCCTTGATGCTGACCTCACCTATAGAAACCGTATCGCCATCCTGCAAAACCCGAACCTGGTTCTCTGGCACGCTGCCCATGTGGCCCCACAGGGTCTCCATCTGCTCGCCGTAGATGCGCGTGGCCGAGGCCCACAGCTTGCTGGGGTCTATGAGGTGGGGCGCTCCCTTGGGATGGACGTAGATTCTCGAGCCCGACTGCGCAAAGCGCCAGGCTGCTCCCGCGTGGTCTAAGTGGATGTGGGTTACGAAAACGTGGCGGATATCCTGGGGACTATAGCCCAAACCCTTCAAGCCGTCTACCAAAGCCGAAAAGCGCGACTCCGGGCCAGTCTCGAACAGCACCGGGCCTTCGGCAGTATCCAGCACGAAAGCCGCAATGACTCGAGGTGCTCGGTCTTGCAGGTCGAGGGTGTGTATGGTTGGCATGATGTCCTTATTTACAGCGCTTTGCATGAACCTGGAGATGGCCTGAGTATATTTACTGGGCCCGTCTGAGCCGAGAACCGCGATAGGGTGTCCGGCCTCGAGGTCAGTGGGCAATGCGGGTGTGTAAATCGCCCAGGCCTTCCACTGCCACCACTACCTTGTCTCCACGCTTCAGCTCGCCTACGCCCTCGGGAGTGCCGGTCAGGACGACATCGCCCGGCTCCAGGGTCATGAAGCTGCTGATATAGGAAAGCACTTTGGATACGCTGAAAATCATCATCGAGGTGGGGGCTTCCTGGCGCAGTTGGTCGTTGATATAGGTGCGCACAGTGGTTTTCTCCGGCTCGAGGTCGGTTACGAGCCACGGCCCCAGCGGGCAAAATTTGTCGCTGGACTTAGCCCGCACCCACTGCAGGTCGGTTTTTTGCACGTCGCGGGCGGTCACGTCGAGGGCACAGGTATAGCCCAGAACGTGCTCGAGGGCTCTATCTTCGGGCACGTTTTTCATCTGGCTGCCAATCACTACCGCTAGCTCGCCCTCGTAGTGCAACAGGCTGGTAAAGCTCGGGTAGGGCACGGCCTCACCGGTATTGTCCGGGCTAGCCGGGTTGGCAGGGTCGGCCAGGGTGTTGAGTCCCTTGAGAAACAGGCCGGGTTCTTTGGGCAGGTTGTTGCCAAAGTCGTTGCCCAGCTCGCGGATGTGCTCGAGGTAGTTGCGGCCTACACAGACGATTTTGCTAGGCTCGGCGGGGGAACGTAGCTGCACGCTGCCGATGTCAAAAGCGTTACCCGTAGGGTTTCCGCCCGGCCCGTCGGTCTGATAAATGGTCTCGCCCTCTAAAATGCCCCATTTCCCCTGATCAAAACGCACGAGTTTCATGAGGAGAGTATACAAGGCACAGGGCGAGCAGAGCGCCAAAAAACCTCAGAGCGGTTTTCAGAAGAATCCTGGGAGAACCGCGATAGCGCCACCGTTTCGCAACAGGGTAGCGGATCATTCAGAAGACCTTTACTCAAGCCCCCTCGAGCTGCTCCGAGACCGCGGCCCACTGCTCGAAAGCGCCGGTCAGTTCGGCCTCGAGGTGCTCCTGCTCCTGGGCGATACTGGCGTATTCACTATGGTGCAGCCCCGGTCTTTCGGCTCTGGTGTGTACCGCCGCAAGCTGGGCCTCGAGGTCGGCAATATGGCTTTCCAGGCGCTCTTTTTCGCGCTCGAGATGCCATCGGCCTTTAACCTTTTTGGATTCAGACCGCTGCGGGGGCGATTCGTGCCTGGTTCCTGGGCTTTCGCGTTCAGGAACGACCTGGGGTTCACGACGCTCGAGGTATTCGCGGGGTGCGGCCGGATAATCGTCGAACTGTCCGTCGTGTAGATGCCAGGTGCGGGTGGCAATCTGGTCGAGAAAGAACAGGTCGTGCGAGACCAGCAGCAAAGTACCGGGATAGGCCAATAGCGCTTGCTCGAGGGCCTCTACGGTCTCCAAGTCGAGGTGGTTGGTGGGTTCGTCGAGCACCAGGAGGTTGGCCTGTTGCAAGGACAGCGACAGGAGTGCCAGCCGGGCTCGCTCTCCACCGGAGAGATGCTTGACCTGTTTGAATTGCGCCTCGTAGGGGAACATCCAAGCGCCAAGTGCGGCATGGGCCTTCTCGCCCAGCATCCGGTACAGCGTCTCGAACAGCGTAAGCTCGGGGTCGAAGCCGGAAAGTTTTTGGTCGTAGTAGCCAATGCGCACACCAGGGCCAGTCTTGATGCGACCGGCTGGGTTGTCGGAGGGCAGCAGCCCCAGCAAGGTGCGCAGCAGGGTGGTTTTTCCGGCCCCGTTGGGGCCAATTACCGCGACCCGCTCACCGTTTCGCAGCAAGAGGTTTTCCAGCTTGAAAAGTGGGCGACCCACCAGGGATTTCTCCAGGTTCCAGCCTTCCAAAACACGCTCCGCAGTGGCTTCTTTTTCGACTGGGAAACGAATCTTTACCGTGGCCTGGTCGGCTTCGGGAGCCTCGAGGGCCTCCTGCATGAACTGTTCCATGCGGGCCTCGAGGCTGTGCATCCGGCGGGCGTGCTTCTCCGAACTCGCAGCCCAGCGCCGGGCCTGCTCCAGAATCTCCTCGCGGCGTTCTTTTTCCTTGACCCAGTGAGCATATTCGCGGGCTTCTTGCTCTTCTTGGATGGCCCGTTGTTTACGAAAGGCCGAGTAGTTGCCCTGGTAGAGCCGCAGCTTGCCCCGCCGCAGCCAGGCTACCCGCTCAGTCACCCGATCCAAAAAGGCCCGGTCGTGCGAGACGGTCAGGAT
>JADMIM010000109.1 GCA_015478585.1 Thermaceae bacterium
GGTTTAGATGTCATCCTCGCTGCCTATGGAGCTCGAGCTGATGCCGCGCAACCTGCGTCCCTACCTGCGGGCGCTAGCCAAGCAGCAGACCGCCCGAGCGCCTGAGACCCCACCCCCCCCACTGCTGGAGTTTATCCCCCAGGTCTCGCCCTATTTGCAGTCTCCACAGCACCTGGCTCCCTTGGTGGCGCTGCTCGAGCGCAGCCTCGACGAGCCGGTGCGGGCTCTGGTATCCACCCCACCGCAGCACACCAAAACCACCACCTTGTTACACGGCATGGCCTGGCTGATGCGCCAGCGCCCCGAGCGCACCAACGCCTACGTCAGCTACGCCACCGATTTTGCCCGCAGTAAATCGCGCTTGGCGCGGCGCATTGCCGAGGATGCTCGAGTGCCTCTCGACCCCAACTCAGACCGCCTCGAAGAATGGCGTACTAGCCAGGGCGGGGGGATGCTGGCTACTGGCATCGGTGGCTCCCTGACCGGCCACGGCATCAACGGGCTATTGTTGGTGGATGACCCGGTCAAAAACCGCCAGGAAGCCGAAAGTGCCCTCATCCGTGAGCGGCACTGGGAGTGGTTCAACGACGTGGCGTTCACCCGCCTGCACCCCCAGGCCAGTGCTATCGTCTGCATGACCCGCTGGCATCCCGACGACCTGATAGGCCGCTTGAGCGCCAAAAACTGGGAGCTGCTCAACCTGCCCGCTATCAACGAGCTGGGCCAGGCCCTGTGGCCCGAGCGCTATCCGCTGGAGGAGTTGCACAAAATCCGCGAGCAGGTCGGCGAGTACACCTGGGCCAGCCTCTACCTGGGCCAGCCCCGGCCCAGGGGCGGAACGCTCTTCCGCGAACCGACATATTACAACCAGCTCCCAGACAACGGCTATACCCAAGCCAGGGGCTTTGACCTGGCCTACAGCAGCCGCAAAAGTGCGGACTACTCGGTTATTATCTCGGGCCGCTACGCCGCCGGGGTGCTCTACCTCGAGGACGTGTGGCGGGCTCAGGTCGAGAGCCCGGTATTCGCCAACGCCGCCAAGCTGGGGCGAGGGCCAATGCACATCTACGCTCACGGGGTCGAGCGCGGGGTGCTGCAAATGTTCCAGCGCGACCACCGGCTACCGGTGGTGATCCGCGATGCCAGAGATGGTGGCGACAAGTTTGCCCGCGCCCAGCCCGCTGCCGCTGCGTGGAACGCCGGGCGCATCCGCGTACCGCAAAGCGCGGCCTGGCTCGAGGTATTCCTCAGTGAGGTGCTGGCCTTTACCGGGGTCAGTGACCCCCACGACGACCAGATTGACAGCTTGGCTGCACTGTGGGATGCACTCTCGCGTAGCAGTGCAGTGCGGGTCAAAGGAGAGGTGGCATAATGGCTAAATCCGTACAGGGCATGGCAGTGGGTGGAGGCTCGGAGTTGCTCGAGCTGCGGTTGGCTTTCGAGCCCGCCGAAGACCCCCAGACTGCCGATACCTACGCCAAAGGGACGTATATCCCCTGGCTGCTAGACCCACTGCAAACCATCGAGTTTTACAGCGGCAACCCCTGGCTGGCCGGTATTGGCAAGCTGATTGCCGATGGGGTCAGTGGCGGTATCTGGAGTTTGAAAGCTCGAGAGTACGACTTGACCGGCCAGCCGCTTGACAGCGCCAGCTCCGACGAGTTTGCTCGAGCGATGGCCTGGCTCAGCCGTGAGGATATTTGCCAGGATGGGGTATCGCTGTACGGGTTGAAGCAGTTTCTGCGCACCGCCATCACTCACCTCGAGCAGACCGGCAACCTGTTTATCGTGCCCACCCGCGACCTGGCGGGCCGCAACCTGTGGCGCATGGCGGTCATGCTGCCGCAGTACGTGCGCTACATCGTAGATCGGGGACTGGCGGGCGAAGAGCGCAGTATCCAGCTCTACCAGCTCGATCCCTTTTTCGGCGCACAGTATTTCGTGGAATACGGCAAGCGTCCCCGTGGAGACCGCAAAACCAGGGAGTTCGTCCACGTCCGGCTGCCCAGCACCCTCAGCAGCGTCTACGGGCTACCACCCTGGCTCGAGGCCAGGGATGCGGTAGCCCTGGATAACGCCCACCGCAACTACGTCAAGAGCTTTTTTAGCAACCACGCCGCCCCGCGCTGGATGGTGGATATTACCCAAGACCCGGCCTGGACTGGCCCCGAAGCCAGCCAGGACAACCTCGAGGCAGTCTACGGGCACATCAAAAACTATCTGGCTGCCAACCGAGGGGATATGGCGGGCCGCAACCTGATTACGCAGTATCCCGGCGGCATCAAGGTAGTGGTCACGCCCCTCGACCACAAGCTGGATGACCCTACTTTTGCCACCACTACCAAAAATATCCGCGACCAGATTATGGCCGTGCGCCACGTCAGCCTGATTGACCTGGGTCTGCCCGAAGGCGGCTACCGCGCGACTGCTGAGACCCAAAGCAACAACTTCCGCGCGCAAGTGCTCGAGCCTGCTGCTTCCCCACTCATCGCCCTCATCAACCGCCTGCTGCACACTCCTCAGCCCTCTGGCTTGGGCATCACCCAGTGGGATTTCCACATCGAGTTCCGCGACGCTGCTGCCCTGCTACAGCGCATTGAGACCCTGGTCAAATCCACCGGTGTCCCGTTCATGACCCAGGATGAGGCGAGAGCCGAGATGGGGCTGGAGGGCATGGATTTGGATGATATCTATATCCCGGCCAACATGGTTGCGGTTGACCAGGTGGATATCGGCGAAGATAGCCTGGAGGCTACCACTCCCGACCTCGAGCCCACCGCCGACAAAACCCCTGCCGACGAAACCGTCCTACAGCCCGACGGCAATCAGCCGCCCCTGCCCAAAGCCTGATGTGGAAAACTCGCCCCATCCGCACGGTGCGCCACCATATGGCCCTGGTCGAGGCGGCGGTAGCCGACTACGCCGAGGCCCTGTGGGCCGCTACCGCCCCGCCATTGCTGCGCTGGGTACGGCGGATGCTGCGCGAGCTGCGCCCCAGCATTCACCTGTTGCTAGAAACTCGAGCCTTTGATGAGGCCGACGCGCTGGCTAACCTCATCCGGCAGCTCGCGCAGGGCCAAGAGTCCCCAGAACTAGCCCCTACCCTGGAGGGTCTGGCCTCAAAAATCAGCCTGCAATACGGATTCTTGCCCTCCGACCCCAGAGCCGTCCAGCTCGAGGCCAGCTATCGGCAGATGCTGGAAACCGATACCAGTAGCTACTGGCGTACCCTAACCGACCCGGCTACCCTGGCAGGCCATATCGTCGAAGCCAAAAACGCCGGGCTGAGCCTGGATGCCATTGCTAAACAGGTCAGCAACACCTACCGGGCTAACTACCCCGCCAGCGCCCGCCTGGTGCGTACCCTCTACAACGCTGGGGCCAACCGTGCCCAGCTCGAGGCTCTGCGGGCCAGCGGTTATACCCACAAGCAGTGGCTGGCAACCCCCGGCCCCCGCACTCGCCCGGCCCACGCCCAGGCCAACCGGCAGGTAAAACCGCTCGAGCAGCCTTTCGTGGTGGGGGGTTATAACCTGATGTATCCCGGAGACCGCAGCCTGGGCGCACCGGCGGGGATGACCGTGAACTGCCGGTGTACGCTGATAGGGACTGCGCGAGAAGGTACAATCCTGAGCATAGACGCGCAGCCTCGCCTTGGCCCCGACCAGCTCCCGCCCGATTCGCGTGTTCCCCAAGACCGCTTGTTGCGGGGAACTAAGACAGAAATTCTGGGGACAGCCACCCACTGGCTTCAGCAGCACTACCCAGTCACACCCGTGCCTAAAACGCGCATTGCCCAAACATCAGCCAAACTCGAGTCCGTTGCCCAAAACTGGGCCAAAAAGCAAAAGTCAGACCCGAAGGCGGTTCTGGTCGAGCTACAGCAAGTGGTAGCCGCTCATTACGCCGGGGAAATCCTGTTTGCTCCACCATTTTGGGCGGAAGCCTCCGGTTCCATTTGGTCGCGGGCTAGGGCTTTTCGTACTGTCGCTCACGAGTGGTGGCATTTGCGGCGGCTCGAGAATGCCGCCTTCCGCTGGTTTGAGGAAGGATCTGCTGAGTTATTCGCCGAGCATGTTTTGATAAAGGCGACTCAGATGAAAAGTGATGATGCTCGCATATTGCGCAACCGCGCTTATGCTGATTTGACCCACGCGGTGGAGCTGGTGTCCAGTCCGCTTGGTGGAATGACATGGCTCGAGGCTAGCCGCACGGTTTCAAGCGTACGGGAATGGCTAAGCGATTCGCTTTCCCGTTTTGGCTTTCCTCAGGAGCAGGTAGAGCAGTGGCTGCGCTCGCGCACCCCCCAGGAGTTTCTGGTTCGTGCTAGAATGCTTTTAGGCAGCACTTAGGAACGGTACGTATGGTGCGTGATATTCGCTATACCCCTAACGTAAACATGACGTTCGAGCAGGCTCGAGACTGGCTGCTTGCAGTGCTGGTTTCTACTGACTCTGCCGCGCACGAGGAATATTTTCGGTTCGTCCGGGCCAACCCTGATTGGACAAAACGTTTTTCTGCCGAGGAGACCTATGACCTCGGGATGATTGCTGGTGACATTGCGAGCTACAATTTCGCCGCGCCATAGCGCATCTTGTGCTATAGTTTGTCTTGACACGCCCCTCCGGGGATTCGCAGCCTAAGAAGCTGCAACCGGAGGGGTTTCGTTTTTGGCTAAGCCTGCTCAATCCAGCCGCATACCCTTATCCCTGCGCCGATTGCGTGAGGGGGTGGTGCTGCTGCGGGCCAGCAACGACACCATTGCCGACAGCTTCGGCACGACCATCACCGTCGAGGCCCTGATGCGTGACTGGTGGGAGGGCTACCGGCAGCACCGCACGGTCAGCTTGCAACACAACCTGCCCAGCCTGCGCGGTATCGCGGGTAAGCCAATGGTGGGCGTGGCGACTCGAGTGGACTTCACCCCGCAGCTCGAGGTGGAGTTGCGGGTGCTCGACCCCGAGGTGCTGAAACTGCTCGAAGCGGGCCAGCTCAGCGGCGGCAGCCTGGAGTTCGTAGCCCTCGAGCAGCGAGCCCAGGTGGTGAGCGGTGTGGAAAGTCGGGTGTATTACCGCCTGGCCGCCGAACCCGAGCTATGCGGCCTGAGCCTGGTGGACGAACCCGGTGTACCCGGCTCGGAGGTGCTCTCCCTGCGGGCACTGCCGGGCAACTGGCAGTTCGCGGTGGTAGACCCCAAGGCCCTCGAGGCGACCAGCCCGGCGGGACTAGAAGGCTTGCGCTGGTTCGACCACCACGACCCCCAGAGCCACCTGGTGGATGAATCCAAACTGGCTTCAGCCCTGGCCGCCCTCTCTTCGGGCGATTTTGCCGTGCCGCCAGAGGCCAGTCTGAGTCGTGAGGAGGTGGCGCGACGTGCAGCGGAGCACCTGCGTCGGCATACGGCAATCGGTATTGGAATGCGGGCGGAACCCGCCAAAGAGGTGAACGTGAATAAACAGCAGTGGTTAGAAGCACGCGCCAAACAACTGGTAGCCGAGGGCATGAAAGAGGCCGAGGCTACCACCAAGGCTCAGGCCGAGTATGACAAGCTGGCTCCCGAGCTGCGGGCCAAAATCGAGGGCAGCGACAAAAAAGAAGCCGATTTCCAGATTGACATCAACTTCGATGTCAACACCGCCCAACCTCAGGCCCGTGCCGCCGCGCCCGCCACCCCAGCCCAACCTGCCGAGACTGCCAAACCCGCGACCAAACCTGAGGCACCGGTACTCGAGGCTCGTTCCCGCGAGATTGCCCGTGAGGAAATGGCCCGGGTGATGGCGGGCACTGCCGAGAACCCCATGGCCGCGCTGGCCGCAGGCTTCGAGGTACGTAGCCGCAAGCCCGACCTCGAGGGGGTACTGACCGAGGTCATGGCGGCTATTGTCACCCCCTGGATGGAGCGGCGCAGCCACAGCAGCGAGGAAATCCAGCGGGCTTACAACATCCTGGCCCGCAACGGGATTGATAAACGCGCTCTGACCCTCGAGGCCAACGGTGCGGTCATCTACTCCGATATCGCGCGGCAGTTCATCATCAAACCCCAGCCCGACATCATCGCCCGCAACCACTGGCCTAGTGTGCCAATGGGCGGGATCAAGAAGCGTACTTTCCCCCGCTTTGACCGGGCCGGGATTAGCCACTCCTGGAACCGCGCCAGCAACACTGCCATCGCCGAGAGCGACCCCACCCTGGACAATTTCGTGGTCGAGGTCACGCAACTCAACTCCAAGGTCACGGTTCCCGACGAGTTCCAACAGTTCAACGACCAGGGCCTGTCGTTCGTGTCCTCAGTGCTACTGCCCGCCATGCGAGGGGCAGCCCAGTACGAGGAAGACCGCCAGTTCTTCCTCTCCACCGGCATCGCCCCCAGCCCGGCCACCTTCAACGGCCTCAAAACCCTGGCTACCGCGACCGTGGTGGCTGCCGCCGCCAACGGTGATGCCTTTACCCAGGACATCCTGACCCGGATGCTGCGTGCGCTGCCGGTCAACTACCGCAACGACGTGGCTCGCCTGGCGTTTTACCTGCCCGTCTCCATCGGCGACGATTACGGCGACATCTTGGCGGCCCGGCAAACCCCTGGCGGCGATGCCTGGCTCCAGCGCTACGTCAACCAACCTGGCCCGGCTCCCATCGGGGTGCATCGCGGTGTGCCCATCTTCACCGTGCCCCACCTGCCCATCAGCGAGACGCAAGGTACGTCCACCAATGCCGCCACTCTCTACCTGGTGCATCGCGACATCCCGGTTATCGGCGATGCGGTCACGCTGCGGATTGAGCCCTACCGCCGCGAGAACTTCGTGGATGTGCTCCAACTCCAGGAGTTCGTGGGTCTGGGCTACCAGTGGGGCGAGGCTATCGTCCGCCGCCCCGGAGTGCTGCCCAAAGTCTAAATCTAGCTAGGGGGTGGGGGCCAAAATCCCCACCCCCTACGAGGAAAACATGGCTAAATCTGATAAAACCGATAATAGCGCCCTCGAGCCCCAACCCGAAGCCGCGCCCGAGACCACTATCACCACGGTTGCGGGCACGGTACGGGCCAAGCTCGGCCCCAATGCCCCTGCCGGGCGGTTGCTGGTCGGCAATGCCGTCCTGAGCGCTAGCGATGCCGACTCGATTAGTCTCGAGGAGTTCGAGGCGCTCAAAACCGAGTACGACCTAATCCAGGAATAAATGGGCTACCTCAGCGCATACGCCGATTCCATTGGGTCTCTGAGCGGCTTCCCCGCCAATCAGGAGTCTCTGGCTTATGCTGAGGAACTCATCAACGCCTATACCGGCTGTTTATTTGGCGCTGCCCCCATCACGTTCACCAGCAAAATCCGCCTCGAGGCTGCATCCTATCAATTGCCCCTGCCGATTGACGTGCAAAGCGTGAGCACTGCTACCGGCGTAGGCCAGGATGTGATTACCCATGTGGCTACGGTGATGCCCGCCGCTGGAGTAGTCCTCAGCCTGCGCCTGAATCGAAACCTGCTTCAGGCTGAGGATTCAGGCGGCTTGCCCTATCGGTTCGGTTCGGGGCTGTGGACGGTAGCGGGCACACGCGGCTATCCCAACGTGCCCGGCGCGGTAATCAAGGCCGCGTCATTGTTGGTCGCGGCCTACCTCGAGCCATCCGACCCCGACCGCTCCAGGTTCGCCAACCTCAACCTGGGTGATTTCGGCGGAACCATGCGCCTGAGCGAGCTGCCAGTGCCCGAGGCCATGCAAATGCTGAATGCCTACCGCAACCGGGTGCAGGTGAGCGTATGAGAGTGGTCGCCGCCATCTACCAGCGCCAGGAAACCCTCGAGGCCGGGTTCCCCCACCCCGAGCAGGCCCGCCGCCATCTGCTGTACCAAGGCCCAGCCCACCTCAGCAGCCCCAGCCAAGCCTGGCAGCGGGCTACCGCGCTGGATGGCAGCTACAGCGGCACATTGTTGGTACACGCCAACTGCTCGTTGCAAGCGGCGGACGAGGTCTGCGTGAACGCTGAGACCTGGCGGGTGCTGACGGTGGCCCACAACGCCAGAGAGTGGCGGCTCGAGCTGGGCCGAAAGGATGTGGCATAAATGGATGCAAGCCAGTTCTGGCTAGAGCAGGCTCTGAAGCGCTTAGCAGCAGGTAGCCCCGATTTAAATGCCCTGGAAATCGAAATCAAATCGGCCTACGCTGCCCTGCTGACTGAAGAGGACGACGAGGAAAACGACAACGAAACCGCCCCCATGGCTATGGGTGATGCCCCCATGATGCGCGTTAGCGTGAGTGGGCGGAGGAAATAATGCCCCTCGACCCGGCGACTCTGGCCCGGCTGCGGCGCAAGCTGCGCGGCGGTCTAGTGGCTGTGGCCCAGGAGCTGGTTAACCAGGCCAAGGTGCGGGCCACAGCCCATGTGGATACTGGCGAGTTACGCAACTCTATTACCTACTCCGAAGTGCCGGACGGGGTGCTTTTCGGCTTGCCGGATAGCCCCAAACACCGGGCACTGGAATTGGGCTTTGCCCCACACTGGGTTCCCGGCAAATACATCGGGGGCTGGATGGGGCGCAACAAGGTGGGCCAAATCTACCGCCGCTCGAGCCGTTCGGTGGGCAGTCGCACTCGGCGCAGCAAACCGCTCAAGCGGGCGGTAGCAATGGCTGCCGGGCTGTATGTGGGTGGCCCCAACTCCACGTTGGACTACGGACCGGGCGGCACATCGGGCATGATGGTACGCGGCAAATCCCGCGTTTTCAAACGCTGGATGACCAAGGGCCAGCGCTCGGACGAACTGACTCCGGGCAAGGTGGGCTTCTCGGTGGTGCGCTGGACGGTGCGCCGCCGCCTGCGGGCCATAGCTGCCCAGGCGTTCGCACAGGGGTATCGCAATGGCTAAATCCCAGGCCCTGCGGGAACTGTATGCGGCCCTCGAGGCTTATCAGCCCCTGGTGGCCCTGACCGGGCACACCCCTGGGGCCACCAAGCTGCCCGAGGCCCGCATCGTAGGTGATGCGGTGCGCCTGCGCCCTCACCCTGTCCCTGGCCTGGTGCTAGGGCTAGGGGGCAAAAACCAGGGCCGTACCCAAGCCGAGAAAGTTTGGGATGTGAGCTTGATGGTCTACGCGGCGGACGTGTTTGCCGCCGCCGACATCGGGGAGACCCTCGAGACCTTCGCCCTCGATAGCCGCTGGACTACCTCCAGCATCCGCAAAGTTGATTGGCTCTCGAGCCAGCAGGTCGAGCTCGAGCCCGACCAGCAATACATCAGTTGCCAGGTGCTGCTGCGGCTGTACCTGGTGAGTTAGGAGGCAGCATGGCGCGTTCACTGGTAGACAAAACTAAAGTCGGCTTTTCGGCAGGGGCTCGGATGTTCTGGGGGCCGTATGGCAGCAGCGAAGGGGGTTTACAACCCCTCGGGCTCTTGAGCGAGAACGCCACCCTCAACATCGGTCAGACCACCCGGCAGAAATTTGACGGGCAGCCCCGCCTGCTGGTGGTGCAAGCCATCCAGCAGCAGAGCGCTGAGATTCAGACGGTGATGCACGAAATCACCAAGGACAACCTCAAGCTGGCTTTGGGGCTGGACACCGCCGACCTGGTGGACACCGCCGGGGTAGATGTGGTGGTGACCAACGAGCTGGTGGTGCTGGATGCCAACGGCAACGGGATACTGGCCCGCCCCATCAAGACCGGTAATGTGCCGGTGGTGACGGGCGTGGGAGCCACCCCTACCTATGTCGCCGGAACTGACTACCTGCTGATTCCCCGCGACCAGTTCGGACGCTCGGTGATTTACCGCCTGGGCAGCGGCACGATTCCAGTGGGGGCCACCCTCGAGGTGGACTATACTTACACCCCCAACGTGCGTACTGAGTTCCCGGTGGGTCAGCGCACCACCATCGTGGAGCGGATGTTCAAAGTTGAGGAGGAATACACCGACGGGCGCAAACTGATCGCGCTGCTGTACCGGGCCAATGTCACTATCAACGGTAACATCACTGTCAATGCCGGAGCCGACCAGGGCATGAGCGTAC
>JADMIM010000110.1 GCA_015478585.1 Thermaceae bacterium
CTACGCCAAGATGGATCTAGAGGGTCTCAGAGCACAGGTGGAGCGGCTCGAGGAGCCTTCCTGAAACCCAGGTTTCCCCTGTTCCAGGCTTGAGCCCCTGCCGTTCTTGGTTCCCTCGGCAGCACCGGGTCAGAAGTTGGCCTCCGATCGGTTAATTGTGAATCTGAGAACGATAACAAGGTTCGTGAAGAAATTCTGTAAATAAATAATGAAAGAATGATCGAAGGCTCGAGGTATGGTGGGGTGGGATGGCTAAAGCAGCAAAGGGTAAGGAGGTCTCCCCAAAGACGAAAACCATGGCTGGTGCAGTCGAGCAGCGGGGTGAAAAAGGGTTTGAAGACCCGCTCGAGCCCTTCTCCAATCGCCTGCCCCGCTCGCTGCACCGCCGGTTGAAGGTGTACGTGGCGCAGAGCGGCAGGAGCATCGGGGTCATCGTGCCAATCGCCCACGGGTGCTATAAACTTGGAACGATTTATGACCGCACTTCAAGGACAACTAATTGCCAGCCCCAGAGTACCCGGCAATCGCCTCGGCTTCTCGGGGCATGAGACTTTCGCCTTCCGCTACGGCTGGCTAAAGAAGGCCGTGGACGCGGTGCGGGGCGACCCACAGGCGCTCAGCGGGGATCAGGCCGTGGTAGACCTCGGTGTGGGCAAGAACATGGTGCAGAGCATACGGCACTGGGGCCTAGCGACGCAGGTGCTCCAGGAGGGGGCGGCACGTACCCTCGAGGTCTCGCCCCTGGGGTCGGCGCTGCTGGAGGAGTGGGATCCCTACCTCGAGGACGTGGCCTCGCTGTGGCTGGTGCACTGGTGGCTGGTCAACAACCCGGTCAGGGCAGCGGTCTGGCACCTGGCCTTCACACGCTTCTCCAGCCCGGATTTCAACAAGCTCCAGCTCTTGGCTTTCCTAACCGAGGTCAAGGAGCGCGGTGAGCTACGGGTACAGGAGTCCAGCCTCAGCCGGGACGTGGACTGCTTCGTGCGCTGCTACGTGGTGTCGAGAGGCGCGGAGAAGGGGCTGATGGAAGACTCCTTCGACTGCCCCCTCTCCGAGCTGGGGCTGCTGTACGGCCTGAAGGACGGCGACGGCTACCGCTTCGCGGTGGGGCCGAAGCCCGGCCTGCCAGCCGAGTTGGTGGGTTACGCGCTGCTCGAACACATGGCCCACGCCCGCCAGGGGCGCAACAGCATCGCCTTCTCGGAGTGCCTGTACGGCCTAGGCAGCCCCGGCCAGGTCTTCAAGCTCGATGAGAACACCCTGGTGGAGCACCTCGAGGCGCTCGAGGAGATTACTGAAGGAGCCCTGGAGTTTGATGATACCGCTGGGCTGCGGCAGGTCTACCGGCGGCGCGAGGTCGAGGGCGAGGGACTGCTGCGGCGCTACTACGGGGGCCGAGCATGATACAGGCCCAAACCGACCCGCGCCCCGGTCAGTTCCCCGCTAAGGCCCGCCGCTTCTTCCGCTCAATACGCCTCGAGCGCGACTTCGGGGATGCGGGGGCGCTCGAGGGGTACACCGTGACCCCTCAGGTTCGCCAGGTGCTGGCCCGCCTCGAGGCGGGCATCCGGGCCGACGGCACCGAGCGGGCCTTCACCCTGACCGGCCCCTACGGCAGCGGGAAGTCGGCCTTTGCGCTGTTTCTGGCCCGCCTGCTAGAAGCGCCGGGCGGGCAGCGCAACCCCGCCGTCGGGCTCCTGCGTGAGGCCGACCGCCCCCAGGCCGAGCGGTTCGCCGAGGCGCTGCCGGGCGGGCTGGTGCCGGTGGTGCTGACCCTGCGGCGGGCACCCCTCGCGCTGGCGTTGAAGGAGGGCCTCCTCGAGGCCGCCCGGCGGTTCTCCAACGCGCCCGGCAAGGCACTGGTAAAGGCGCTCGAGGACGACCTAGCCGCCGCGACCACCGACACCCGCACGCTGCTCCGGCACGTCGAGGCCTTACACGGTCTTGCCCTCCAGGGCCGTAAGCACCAGGGTGTTCTGCTGATCCTGGATGAGCTGGGCAAAGCCCTCGAGTACGCCGCTCGCCACCCCGGCGAGGACATCTACCTGCTCCAGGAGCTGGCCGAAGCCGCCAGCCGCAGCGGCGAGTCGCCCCTGGTGGTGATCGGGGTGCTACACCAAGCCTTCGAGCAGTACGGCGAGCACCTCGACCTGTCGGCCCGCAAGGAGTGGGCCAAGGTGCAGGGCCGCTACAGCGACATCGCCTTCCTCGAGCCCCCCGAGCAGCAGATGCGGCTGGTCGCCCAGGCCATGGCCTTGCTGGGCTTGGGCGACCCCGAGGGCCAGGCCCAGCTCCGGGGGATTGCCGAGGAGCTGTGCGCGGCAGGCTACGGCCCACGTGGCATGAGGCCGGAGGAGTTCGCCGCCCTGGCGGGCCAGTCCTACCCCCTGCACCCCGCCGTGCTGGCGGCTTTGCCCCACCTGTTCCGCCGCTTCGCCCAGAACGAGCGCTCCCTGTTCGCCTACCTGCTGAGCCACGAGCCCTTCGGCCTACAAGACCTTCTCCAGCAGGGGCGCGAAGACTTGGTTCGCCTAGCCGATCTGTTCGACTACTTCATGGCAAACCTCGGGGGCAGCTTGGTGCGCCAGACCCTGGCCCGGCGCTGGCTCGAGGTGGTGGATGTACTCGAGCGCAGCCCCGACCTGGCCCTGCCGCAGGTGGAGGTGGTCAAGACGGTGGGTCTGTTGGGCATCCTCGGCGACGTGAGCCCGCTCTCGGCTAGCCAGGACTTGATTGCCCTGGCGATGGCCGACCGAGGCGGCGACGGCGGAGTGGCTGAGGTGCTGATTGGGCTCCGCGCCCGCTCGCTGCTTACCTACCGCCTCTACAACGATACCTACCGGGTCTGGGAGGGCAGCGACGTAGACCTCGAGGTCGAGCTAGAGACCGGGCGGCGCAAGACCCAGGGACAGGGTTTGGCCGAGAGCCTCCAGCGCTTCCTGCCGAACCGCCCGGTGGTTGCACGGCGGCACAGCCACCAGACCGGGGCGCTGCGCTTCTTCGAGGTGCGCTACCTCGATGCCCCCAGCGCCACCCCGCCCACCCCCGGTGGGGGCGCGGACGGAGTGCTGGCCTGCTGCCTCCCAGAGACCCTCGAGGGGGCCGAGGGGTTCGCCCGCTGGGCGCAGGGCCTGAGCGGCCCCAAAGCCGCCCACCTGGTGGTGGTGCTGCCGCGCCAGATCGGCACCCTGCGCGAGGCTGCCGCCGAGCTGCGGGCGCTGCGCTGGGTCTGGGACAACACCCCAGCCCTACGCGATGACCGGGTGGCCCGCAAGGAGCTGGCCGAGCGGATCGCCCAAGTCGAGCAGGCCCTCACGGGCGCGGTGGGGGTGTTGCTCGATCCGCGCCCCGAGCCGCTGGGCTCGAGTGCCCAGTGGTTCCACGGCAGCGAGGCCCCCTCAGCCGCCGCCCCCCGCGACGCGGCACAGCTCCTCTCGCGGGTAATGGACGGCCTCTACCCAGCCTCCCCCCGTGTCCGCAACGAGTTGATCAACCGCCGCTCGCTCTCCTCGGCCGCCGCCGCCGCCCGGCGCAGCCTGATCGAGATGATGCTGACCCACCCCGCCGAGCCGTTGCTGGGCATGGAGGGCTACCCGCCCGAGCGCAGCATGTACGAGTCGGTGCTGTTGGCGACGGGCCTGCATCGCCTCGAGGGCACCGCCTGGCGCTTCGGCGAGCCGCCCGAGGACGACCCGCACAACCTGCGGGCGGCCTGGGCGCTGATCCACGGGCGGGTTTTCGGCGCTTTGGATGCCCCTTACCCTGTCAACAAGCTCTTTCTCGAGCTGTCTGTCCCTCCGCTGGGGGTGATGCCCGGCGTGCAGCCGGTGCTGCTGGCCGCCTTCCTGCTGGCCCACGCCGACGAGACCAGCCTCTACCGCGATGGGGTCTTCGTGCCCGAGCCCGCCCCCGCTGACTTCGAGGTGCTGTTGCGCCGCCCAGAGCTGTTCGCTGTTGCGGGCGGGCGCATCGCGGGCGAGCGCAAGGCGTTGGTGGAGCGGCTTTCTGCCGGGCTCAAGGTGCGGCCTGCCTTGGTGCCGGTGGTGCGGGCCTTGGTGCGTATGGTGCGCTCGGTGCCGGAGTCGGCCTGGCGCACCCGCAAGCTGCCGGAGGAGGTACTCGAGCTGCGCGAGGCCTTCGACCGGGCCAAGGCTCCCGAACTCCTGCTGTTTAGCGACATCCCCCGTGCCCTAGGCGAAAAGCCCTTCAGCGATCAAGAGGCCAAGAGCGCTAAGCGCATCGAGACCTTCTTCAACAAACTCAATTCCGCACTGCAAACCTGGGGGGCCTTCGCGCCCGGCCAGGTGGAGCAGGCCAGGGATACCCTCCTGACCGTCTGCCAACTTCCCGCAGGAGAGAAGGGCTGGGCCAGCCTACGCGAGCAGGCCAAGCGGCTGGCGGGCAAGCCCATCCAAGCCGCCCTTGTTCCGTTCGTCAACCGCCTCAACGCCCCCGGCGAGGAGCGGGCAGTGCTCGAGGGGGTCTTGGCGCTGGTGGCCTCGCGCCCGCCCAAAGGCTGGACGGACACCGACATCGAGCGCTTCCCCAGCCAGGCCGAGGTGATCGGCGAGCGATTCGTTCAGGCGGTGCAGCTTCTTGGGGTGCTCACACCGGAGGAAGAGGCCGAGAGCGACAAACTCGCCGAGAAACTCCGCAAGAGCCTAAACCTTAACATGCCCCCTCACGTTCTTCGGGCCGCACTAGCAAAACTGTTACAGGACCTGTAGGCGTCTTAGACGACCAAAGTAGCGTAATGCAACCTTCATGCAACCTTTTACAATTAAGCTATAGTGAGAGCAATCAAGATGGAGATTCGTTTGTTACTACAACCGACTAATGGTTTTTGTAGGGTTTCGAGGCAACGAAGGCATGCAAATGTAAAGCCACATCATTGGCAAACGGATAAAAACCATTTATGTCTTCAGTTGATGTAACCCGATCATTCCCGACACAAAGCTACCCTGTAGCCGACTACTTTGTTCGACCTGGGGCAGCGTTCTACATCCCTCTGTACCAGCGAGAGTATAGCTGGGATAACGATAATGTAGAGCAACTGGTTGATGATGTTTTCAGAGGAGTTAGTGCACTAATTGACACCAAGAGTCGTTCAAATACCATAAGGTTTTTGGGGACAATAATTACTGTTACAGAGGCTCACCCACATCAGAATATTGATCCTAAAGATCCGACTGCACTGCCAACCCGTATTGAAAAAGTGATAGATGGGCAACAACGACTATCTACTATAGCTTTGCTGGCCACTGCATTGTTTGACAGGCTGACCGTTCATGCTTCCGCTCTGCAAAAGGACGATCAAGATGGCTATTACAGCGGTCTCAATGAGACTGCTGACAACTATAAAACCAACTTGCTCGAGGTGTTCTCAATCGATCTGAGAAGGGGAAAGCCAAATCTTAAGCCTGTCGTTATTAGAGGGTCTGTAGACCAGTGGACGTTGACAGGTAAGGAGGAAGAAAACTACCATTCGGACATTGCCCTTCATCTTGCAGGGTGCATCAGGTCTTACTTAAATCACAAATCAGGTGTTGAATTGAAGCTGAACTTTCCAAAAGGTAAGAAGGATAGCTTGGTCGGAAAAAACCTGAAGCTAATATACGAAAAGCTGAAGCAGGTAGAACAGGCTCATGGTGATTCAGAAGGATCATTTCCCAGTATCGGAGATATCGTCAGGGGAATGAATCAAAGTGACCTATGGTTGTATGATAGGCCAGAGCTGTTCAACCACATTTTGAGTTTTTCAGTTACTGGCCTTACAAATCAACAGAAGCATGTTTGCTCATTGGTTCAACTATTTGCCTTCTGCCATTACCTTTTGCGCCGTTGCTGCTTTACAGTTATCGAGCCAGAGGATGAAACCTGGGCCTTCGACATGTTTCAATCACTCAACGCCACTGGTACACCACTAACATCTGTCGAAACATTCAAACCTCTTGTAGTCAACTTCGCCGACAGGTATGACAATGGCTTTAAGGGGAGCGAGAGCGAAAAAGAGTTTCAGTCTATAGATAATCTGATGAACTCGAAACAAACTGCGGCGGCTAAAAGCAAGATGACAGATGCTTTTTTAACGACTTTTGCCCTGAGTTTCGATGGTGAAAAATTAAGCTCGCAGTTTAGTGATCAAAGGAACTGGCTAGTAAGATCCTATCCTGATGGGCAGGAAAAGGGCGGACAAAGGTCAAACTTCCTAAAGCAGATGGGGCATATGGCTAAATACTGGTCTGCGGTAGACAGATTCGGTATTTCCACTGGCTTCGCAATTCCTGAATTGATCTCCACAGATGAAAAAACCCGTAAGGAGGCACCACTATGCTTCAAATATCTGCAAGACGCTGGACACAAGATGGCCCATACCGTGTTGTCACGATTCTACGCCGGTATTTGCATAGATGACCCCAAATCCATAGAAAACTTCGCTGAAGCTATAAAAGCTGTGGCTGCCTTTTTTACTCTTTGGAGATCGGCCAAATCAAACTCTGGCTTGGATAACGTCTACAGAAGAATTCTTAAGGAGAATCTTTGTTGGATCAAATTACAGAAGACACCAGAGGCTACTCAGCTTAAGGATCTGTTCAAGATTGCTCTAGCAAACGAATCTCTCGGAACACTTGCTGATTGGAAAGGCAGAGCAATTACCAACTTGAGCTATGACACCGCTCCTAATGCTGTTATCCGTTTCGCCTTGTTTGTGACAGCTCATGACACTATGGCTGACCCAGCCAATCAAGGGTTGATGAAAGAAGCAGCAACGGGCTATAGCGTTTATCTTGACCCAGACAGATGGGTGAGCAAAGATTTGGAATCGATTGAGCATGTTGCCCCTCAAAAGCCTTCCGACGGGTCTTCATGGTCTTCCGACCTTTATGACGACGATGTGTACGACAGAATAGGCAACCTAACTCTGTTACCGATTCCAATAAACAGTAGTGCGGGTAACAAGTCCTGGCTTGAAAAGTGGTACTACTACCGTCACTTGGCGCAGGGTGACATACAAGAACAAATGAAGCTTGCTGGTGAAGCTAGTAATGACGGGCTCATACTTTCCCCGCCGACGTTGGAAAAGTTGCAAGCTGCAAAGTACGCACAGCATGTTGTGCCACTGGTGGAAGTAGCCAAGGGTGCTTGGGATAAACAACTCGTTGAGAAACGAACCGACCGAATTTGCGACTTGGTTTGGAAACGTATGGGCGCTTGGCTTGCCATGAGCTAAGAAAAGAGGAGTTGAGTAAAGTGTCTCAGAAGCACACTCGCCACATTCTGTCTCTTTCAGGGGGTAAAGACAGCACAGCCCTGGCCGTTTACATGCGGGACAAAGTTCCTGAAATGGAATATGTCTTCATGGACACGGGGGAAGAATTGCCGGAGACCTACGATTACCTAGACAAGATCGAAGCTTATCTGGGAAAGCCCATCGTCAGACTTAACCCCGACCGGCCCTTTTTGCATTACCTGGACATCTACAGAGGAGTTTTGCCCGACCCCCGAACCCGCTGGTGTACGCGGATGCTGAAGATAAAGCCGTTCGAGCGGTATGTGGGCGATGATTCGGTTGTCAGCTACCTCGCTATCCGAGCGGATGAAGCCCAGCGGAAAGGCTACATCTCGTCCAAGCCGAACATTACTGCGGTTTACCCATTCATTGAGGACGGGCTGGTAAAGGAAGATGTTTACCGAGTCCTGGACGAGAGCGGCCTTGGCCTACCCGAGTATTACAAGTGGCGTTCCAGATCTGGCTGCTACTTCTGCTTCTTCCAACAGCGAAACGAATGGGTCGGATTACTCGAGAACCATCCTGACTACTTCGAGAAGGCTAAGCGTTTCGAGCGATTTGATGAAGCTACCGGGCAAAGCTTCACCTGGAACGGTCGAGAGAGCCTAGATGAGCTACAGCAGCCGGAGCGTGTTCAGCAAATCAAGGAACAACACGTCAAGCGTCTCCAGCAGCAGCCTATCAAGTTACATGCCTCGCTGACCGACCTTCTGGCTGACGATGAAGGCGAAGACCAGTCTTGCCTGATTTGCCATTTGTAGCTTTATGAGCCAATCGCTCGAGAAGCTAAAACTCGAATTGAGCACGCTTCGCAGGGGAAGCAGGGCGGGTCATTTCCGCCCACACAAGTTAGTTATGCTCTTGGCTGTGCTCGACATGATTGATGCCTCAGACCATTTCAACAACCGAATCGCGTTCGATACTAACCTGATCCAGCACTTCGAACGACAGTTTAATCTGTACAAAACCAAAGACGATTTGTGCCAGCCCGCTCCGCCGTTCTTTCACCTGCGTAGCTCGAGTTTTTGGAAACACAAAGTCATCCCTGGTAGAGAGGCGGACTATGCGAAAACTTCAACGTCTGGTGGTGGCCGCAAGCGTATTGATGAATTGATCGAGTATGCCTACGTTGACGAGGCTGTGCTTCCGCTTTTCATAGAGAAAGAGACGGGAGAAAAACTCCGTCGGCACATCGAAAAGACATTAGAGGGTGACCAATGAGCCGCCTTGCCACGGTTTTTCACGAGTCCTTCGCGTTGAATAGACCCGCGATAACCCAGGTGCTGGAAATCGCGTCCGACGAGGCGCAGAAGGTCAACTTCGACAGCCTGCGGGAAAGCACCAGCTTGGGCGCGAACTACGCGAAAGCCATGCCGAGGTACTCGGTTGGGGCAGGTCTTCTCGAGGACAGAAGCTATTGCTTGACCGCCTTCGGAAAGTTCGCTCAGCAACACGACCCAGACCTGAACAACCCTTCAACGTTGTGGCTGATGCACTATCACCTCAGCGCCCCAGCAGGCCCCGGCCCGGCGTTTTGGCATTACCTAGTGAGTCGGCAGTTGCGGCAGGGGGCTGGCCTCGAGCGCGCAAGCCTGATCGAGGCTGTTCGGGAGTCGGTGCTCGAGACCGAGGGCAAGGCGCTGGTGGATCGCTCGGCGCGGACGCTGGTCACGGTGTTCGGGGGCAGCTACACCAAGTCGGACGCACTGGGCAGGCTGGGCATCCTCGAGGAAACCGATGAGGGCTACCGGGTGCTCGAGCCCGACCCACCCAACGAGTGGGTGATCGGCTATGCGCTGGCCCACTACTGGGATAGCGTCTGGCCGCAGTTCAAGCAGGTGGCCCTGGCCGAGTTGAGCGAGTTCGGCGGCTTCTCAAGTTTATTTTTTCTGGGTACCTACCAGCTCAACTCCCGTTTACGAGATCTTCAGAGCAGGGGGCTACTCGAGTTGGTGCAGATCGCCCCGCCCCACCAAATTCTCCGGCTGTGGAAGAGCCCGCAGGACTTCCTCGAGCACATCTATGACTGACCCCACTCCCGAGCAGGTCGTCCAACGGGTGCGCGGCGGAAGGCTCGACTGCCGCACCGGGATTCTATTGCTGGAGGTACGGCAGCTGGGCCGCGAGAAGGAGCTGGCGGCCCGGCTCAACCTCGATGCGGTGGACTACGCCGAGTGGCGGCTGAACAAGACGGCCCCCGAGCAGCGTTTTTTGGGGCTCACAAAGGAGACGCTGGTGCAGGAGCTGGACGAAATCTGCCTGCTGAAAACCCCGGCCAACGCCCTGTTGCTCTACAACTTCGACGTGGGGCTGGCCTACCTGCCTTACCTCGAGCGCCCCTACGTCTGGAACTTCCTGCGCGACAGCTTCCGCAAGCGCCCGAAAGCGCTCGTAGTCGCTATGCCCGCCGCCGCAGAGCACCTGTTGCCGAGCAAAGCCGAGGTGGTCATTTGGCGCTCGGGAGAGCGGGTCACAGGTGTAATTTAAGGGACACCCAACAGGGGGAATATATGGCTTTGAGCATTGCAGACC
>JADMIM010000111.1 GCA_015478585.1 Thermaceae bacterium
CTTCAGGGCATAAGGACGCTCTTTTCAATCCTTCTGCATAACTGCAAGTTCTCAGATGAGCCAGTCCAAACTTGGGGAAAGTGGCAAGAGCTGAGGGCTAAAGGCTAAGAACTCATCGAAGTCGAACGCCGAAGGCTAAAAGACTAAAAACACAAACTACCTCCTGGACGGCATTTCTCGATAGGGCAATTATGTCCTCCCGATGTAGCTTCTTGGCCTTTTGTATTTGGCTTTTAGCGTTGGGCGTTTGACGTACGACGGTCTTTAGCTTCCCGCTATTTATCGCAGCTTCAACCCCATTACCACGTGGGTGGCATCCCGGCCCAGCCAAGGTCGCCATAGGGGACTCGAGTATTCGCTATAGACACCAAAGCCAAACTTTTGATATAGCCCGATGGCTGCGGTGTTTTCTCGAGTAGTGGAGAGCTGTACCCCCGGTATGTTTTTTCTCCGCAGGCACTCCAGATAGCTCTCCAGCAGGGTTTTCCCCAGCCCCAAGCCCCTGGACTCTGGCAGCAAGTTGATGTGCAGTTGGGCGGGATATAGCTGGGTTGGGGCCGGATGCGACGGATAGCGGGCCATCCGCAGCAGGTAGGGCAGGCTTGGCCAGAGCCCGGAATAGTTGCCGCGCAGCGCCCGTAGCGATAGCTGGGGTAGATGCTGCACGAACCAGCGCTGGTAGCTGGGCAGGTCACAGGTTCCCAAAATATAGCCCAGAGGCTTTCCGGCCTCACTCTGGGCTATCCAGCCACAGCAGCCCGCACCCTCCAGATAAGGCTCTACCCAGAGGTCGCGGAATAGGTTTTGCGAAGGGAAAAACCTTTCCGCACTGGCCCCGAAAAACCCGGTCTGATAGGCGATTTGCCCCAGAGCCTCGAGGTCGTTTGGATTCACCTTGCGCACATGCACTTTGCGATAATACTTCGGTGCGTCTTGGTTTGAAAAAGCGCTATATGTTGTTGCTGGCTATTGTCTTGACGGCTTTTGTGGTGATCAATGCTCCAGGGCTTTTTAGTCTGGGCTACCGCCTGTACTATGCCAAGGTCAGCCATCTGCCTTCAGCGCTCGGCTTTTCCTCCTCAGACCGGCTTCTGGTACTCTCGCCCCATCCCGACCACCGTGCGGTAGGAGACCTGGCCATTCGGGTACTGGGGGAGCGCAGCGAAAGCGACAAGCTACACTACTGGATCGTACACGGCGGCCCAGAGTGGCCCTTGCCCAAAGGACTGCATCAGAATTTGCCGCTCAATCCGCCCCCCAGAGGTAGAGGTCTGGATTGGACCCGGCTACCCCTCGGCGCGGAGGAAATCCAGAAAAAACTCCAGTCCATACAGCTCTACCACACATAAATAAGCGTACTGGCCAGGTTTCTGCTGGCTTTCGTGCGAGAAAACGAGCTGTTCTCGCTCACCCCTTTGCCCTGAGGAGTCGGGCTCGAGTCCAGAGGAAGACTTTACCAAACGACCAGAGACATTGTCTGGAACGGCGATTCGTTGATATGTATTGACAAGAACGAGACCATCGGAATATCGTACTGACACGAGTTAGTATCACGTGTTAGTAGTTTGGGTAGGTAGCCCTTGGGGGCTGCACTCTCAGGGAGGTACGTATGCAGTCGGCCTCGAGTTCAGACACCGCAAGGGTTGCCAAATCGCCGCAGTGGGTTCGGCAGACCTTCAACCGCGAAGCCCTCACCGGCTGGTTGTTCATCCTCCCGGCCTTTATCGGCTTCGCAGTGTTTTACCTGATTCCGGCGATTCGGGCGGTTTCGATCAGCTTTACCGACTGGAACCTGCTGCGGGCTCCCACCCCGGTTGGGCTGGACAACTACAAAGCCCTCTTGGCGGACGGAAATTTCTGGCACGCGCTCAGCGTTACCGGGCTATATGTGCTGTACAACATTCCCATCCAAACCATTTTGGGGCTGCTGTTGGCGGTGCTCATGGATCGGCTGGTGCGCTCGGTGTTGGTGCGGGCGGTCATTATTTTGCCGTACTTGCTCTCGAGCGTGGTGGTGGCCCTGATTTTTTTGTGGTTCTTGAATCCTATCCTGGGGTATTTCAACGCTTTTTTAGAGGCCCTCGGTCTTCATCGCCAGGCTTTTTTTGGCTCGCCGGATCAGGCTCTGGCTACCGTGGCGGGGGTCAATATCTGGAAATACATGGGCTTTACTGCCCTGCTGTTTTATGCCGGTCTACAGTCCATTCCGCGCCCGCTCTACGAGGCTGCTTCGATAGATGGGGCCAGCGAGTGGAATATGTTTTGGCGCATCACCCTTCCGCTGCTGCGTCCAGTGACGGTGTTTGTTCTGGTGACGAGCGTAATTGGCTCCTTCCAGATTTTTGATACCGTAGCGGTAGCGACTGGGGGTGGGCCAGCCTATGCCACTCGAGTAATTGTCTGGTACATCTACGAGAACGCTTTCCAGTTCTTCAAGATGGGCTACGCCTCGGCCATGTCGGTGGTGTTATTTATTATTTTGATTATCTTCACGCTCCTGCAAATGCGGTTGTTGCGGGCCAATCAGTCGGATTTGGCCTAGGGGGTCAGGAATGGATAGTGTACAAAGTGTGCAAGTTGAAGCCAAAGCGGTAGCACGCTTCACCTGGGGGCAGGCCCTGGCTTGGGCTTTGCTGGCGATCCTCATTCTAGTCACCCTTTTCCCGCTATGGGTGATGATCAAAACTGCCCTCACTCCGGCTCGAGACCTTTTCGAGCAAGCTACCCGCTTGTTTCCTTCTCAGCCCACACTGCTCAACTTCGAGCGGGTATTGGGTTTGCTCAACCTCCAGCAGTCCCAGGCGGCGGGAGGCTCGGGAGCGGATATCAACTTCTTGGTGGCCATGCGCAACTCGTTGCTATTTACTGGGTTGATCGTTATCTTTCAGACCTTCTTTAGCGCCCTGGCGGCCTATGCCTTTGCCCGGTTGCGTTTTCCGGGTCGCAACCTGGTCTTCTTTTTGTTTCTGGCCTCAACCATGATTCCCGGCATCGTGCTTTTTATCCCCAACTTTATCCTGATCAAAAATCTGGGCTGGCTCAACACTTTCCAGGGCATGGTAGCCCCCTTTATTTTGATGTCGCCGTTTGCAGTGTTTTTCCTGAGACAGTTTTTTCTCTCCATCCCCAAAGAACTCGAGGAGGCCGCCTATCTCGATGGGGCCAGCCCTTTTTATATCTTCTGGCGCATCATCCTGCCCATCACCCAAACTCCCCTGGCGACGCTGGCTATTCTCACTAGTATCGCTGCTTGGAACGAGTTTTTCTGGCCCTACATCGTTGCCAAGAGCAACGGTGTGCAAGTCCTTACGGTGGCCCTCCAGGCGTTCCAGACCCAAATCCCACAGGGGTCGCCAGACTGGACAGGTCTCATGGCAGCTACGTTCCTGGCCGTTATTCCAGTGGTTATCTTGCTGGTGGTGCTGGGACGAAAGGTAGTCGAATCGCTGCAATTCAGTGGCATCAAATAGAGGAGGTAGACCCCAGAAACCAGCTCAGACCGGCGGACGGCGATTAGAAGCTTCGGTAGTAGGAGGAATAAATGATCAAAACACTAGGCGGTACGGCAGTTTTGGTGGCAGCTTTAGCCACCCCAGCTCTGGCTCAAACCCAGATTAGCTACTGGCTGTGGGACTCGAGCCAGCAACCGGCTTATCAGGCTTGTGCCGATGCTTTTCAAAAGCAAAACCCCAATATAAAGATTGACATCGTGCAAAAAGGCTGGAACGACTACTGGACGGGTATTACTACCGGTTTTGTCTCGGGTACGGCCCCGGATGTGTTCACCGACCACCTGGCAAAATACCCTGAGTTTGCCCAAAACCAGCAGATTGTAGATTTGGCTCCGCTCATCAAGCGCGATAGTGTTGCTACCAACATCTATTACCCCGGCCTGTACGACCTGTGGGGCCGCGAGGGCAAGCAGTATGGCCTCCCCAAAGACTGGGACACTATTGCCGTCGTCTACAACAAGAAGATGCTTAAGGAGGCTGGTATCAGCGAGGGCATTTTCAAGACCTGGACCTGGAACCCCGAAAACGGAGGGGTGTTTGGACAGGTAGTTGCTAAGTTATCCTTGGATAAAAAAGGCAACAACGGCCTCGCCAAAAACTTCGACCCCAAAAACGTCGAGCGCTACGGCTTTACCACCAACAGCTCGGGCGGCCCCTACGGTCAGACCGAGTGGAGTTGGCTGGCTGTATCCAATGGCTTTAAATACAATGATGGCCCTTGGAGCACCAAGTACTACTATGATGACCCCAAACTGGCTCAAACCATCCAGTGGTTGGCCGACTTGAGTCTCAAGAAGGGTTTTGCAGCTCCCCTAGCCGACGTGGCCCGGTTGGGTGGGAGCGCTCTTTTCGCTTCCGGCAAAGTTGCCATGATTTCTGATGGTTCGTGGATGATCAAGTGGTACAAGGACAATACCAAGTTCGATGTGGGCTTTGCCCTGCTTCCTACAGGCCCCGACGGACGTAAGAGCATGTTCAACGGTCTGGCCGACTCAATTTGGGTGGGCAGCAAGCACAAAGAAGAAGCCTGGAAGTGGGTCAAGTTCCTGGCTTCGCCTGCCTGCGAGAATATCGTGGGGTCTTACGGGGTAGTTTTCCCAGCCATCAAGTCTGGGGCAGAGTTGGCCCTCAAGGCCCACGCTAAGGAAGGTCTGGACGTGAGTGCTTTCCTCACCGAGGCCAACACCAAAGGTGGAACCTTCTTGTTTCCCATCTCCGACAACGCCTCGCAAATCACCAGCATCATGACTGCGGCGATGGACAGCGTCTTCCTGGGTAAAGCTACCGCGGCTCAAGCCCTCAAAGATGCCAATGTCCAGGTAAACGCGCTCTTCAAGAAATAGCGTGAACCGTGATAGTTGATTAAGCTCGAGCCTCGAGGTGTTTTGTGCCCATCCCCAAACTTTTCATGATGCTAGTGCTGCTCTTGGGCATAGGTGTGGCTGCATCTCGAGGCTCCAGCGAGGTTTCGGTAAGGGTCGCCAGCCAATCGCTGGCGACTAGTGCGTGTAGTGGAAGTTTCGTCGAACACGACCTTCCACACATCACCACCAGCCGCCAGCAGCCTGCTCGAGGCACCGATGGCGAGGGCTCCGGGCTGGCCCTGGGCGATCTCAACAACGATGGCCGGATAGATATCGTGCTGGCGAACGAAAATGGCCCTGCTACCATCTTGTGGAACCAGGGAGGCTTTCGGTTTCGCAAACAGATTCTGGCAGACCCCGACACCAGGGCAGTAGCCATCGTAGATGTGGATGGGGATGGCTGGCCTGACATCGTCTTCACCCACAACGTGGGGATTCCCAGCTACTGGCACAACCAAAAAGGCCAGGGGTTTGCCCAGGCCGAGTTGCCTGGAGTGCGTTATAAAGCCTATACCATGCTCTGGGACGACCTCGAGGGCCGGGGTCAGCTCGACTTGGTAACCGCTTCTTACGACACCTTGCTCGATGCCGAGCTAAAAGACAGTTTTTTGTTTTCCGAAGGGGCCGGGGTGGTGCTTTATCGTCCTGGCCCTAAAGGGTATCTGCCGGAGCGCCTTGCTCGCCGTTCCCAGGCGCTGTCCATTGCTGCTTTTGATGTGAGCGGCAGCGGCAAGCGCGACCTGATTGTGGGCAACGACTTTGGTGTACCCCCTATGGTCTGGCAGCCCACCGCCAAGGGTTGGGAGGCCGTACATCCGTTTCCCCACTTTAGCCAGAATGTCATGAGCCTGAGCGTGGCCGATGTCCATAATGACGCAACGCCAGAGCTATTCTCCAGCGATATGAAACCCGATTTCCGCGACCCCAAGGCACTGGTGGCCTGGATTCCCCTGATGGAGAAGGGTTACAAGGGGCTTACCCGTAGCGCATCTCAGCGTCCAGAAAATATGCTGCAACGGCGTTCTGTCCATACTTTTCGCAATGAAGCCTATACCCTGGGGATTGATGCTACGGGGTGGAGCTGGTCGGCTAAGTTTGCCGACTTGAACAACGATGGCTTTAGCGACCTTTACGTGGTTAACGGCATGATCGATCAAGAGTTGCTGGGCTATTTGCCGGGAGGCGAAATCGTCGAGCAGAACCAGGTGTTTCGTAATGTGAACGGTCGGCGCTTCGAGCCACGACCGGACTGGAAGCTGGGCTCTATTCGCAGTGGTCGGGGCATGAGCATAGCCGATCTGGACAACAATGGTCGTCTGGATATTGTGGTCAACAACCTCAATGCTCCCGCTCAGCTTTTTGAGAATCAACTTTGCGGTGGGCCTGCCCTCGAGGTCAGTTTGCGCTGGGAGAGTAAAAATACCCGGGCCATCGGAGCCCAGGTGATGCTGCACACCTCCCAAGGCCAGCAGTGGCGGCAAGTTACCGCCACCAGCGGATACCTTTCGGGCGATGCCTCGAGAATCCACTTTGGCTTTCCTGCGAGTGAGACCCTGCAAGGGGCCTGGCTCGAAATCATCTGGCCTGACGGCAAGCATAGCGCCTTCAAAAACCTGCGGCCCCAAACCTTGCTCACCCTGACCCGGCAGGAGGGATAACCTTGGCACTTATACCCATAAGACATCTACCCCAGCTGCTCAGCTTCCGAACCCGGCAAAACCTGGCCCTGCTGTGCGGGGCTATCGGGCTGATTCTGGCCGGTAATGCGGTTTATGGAGCGGGGATGCCCATCTGGGGGGGAACCCTGATGTTCTTGGGCAGTATCGCGGTTCCAGTGGGGCTCAAATGGTGGGACGACTTTAGCCAGTGGGGTATGCCCGCTTTGGTGCTGAGTGGGCTGCTGTTGCTGCAAGGCTTTCACTTCCTCGAGCACACGGTTCAGATGGTGCAGTACTATCTGCTCAACCTGCCTTCAGCACAGTCTCAGGGCCTTATTTCGGCGCTCAATGTGGAGTGGGTACACTTTACCTGGAATGTAATTATCCTGGCCTGCTCAGTGTATCTGTTGCGCCGAGGGATGGGCGGGTTCTGGGGCTGGGCGATGGTGATCTGGACGACTGCCCACACCCTCGAGCACCTCTACTTGTTTGTTCGCTACTTGGAAATCTCGAGGGAGCTGTCTGCGCTGGGCCTTCCGGCGTATGGCGTGGCTCAGGTCTTACCGGGAATTCTGGGGCGCGATGGCTGGTTGGCCGAGAGCGGAATCTGTGGGCGGATTCCGGGGCTGACCACTTTGCCCCGTGTAGCGATTCACTTCGGCTGGAACCTGGGCGAAACCCTGTTGTTGGTGGTTGCGGCTCAGTTGAATCTGATGCGTTTAATCCCTCGAGAAATGGAGAAGACCCATGACTAAAATCACTTTTATCGGAGCTGGAAGCACGGTTTTTGCCAAGAACCTACTCACCGATATCTTGAGCTTTCCCGAGCTAGCAGAATCCACTATCGTTCTCTACGACATCAATGCCGAGCGCTTGAGCACTTCCGAGGTGGTGGCTCACAAGATTGCTCAAGCCTTCGGGGTGAAGCCAAAAATCGTTTCCACCACCGACCGTGTTCAGGCCCTGGAGGGGGCCGACTACGCTATCAACATGATCCAGGTCGGGGGGTATAAGCCGGGCACGGTGATAGATTTTGAAATTCCCAAAAAGTACGGCCTGCGCCAGACCATCGCCGACACCCTGGGCATTGGCGGCATCATGCGGGCTTTGCGCACGATTCCGGTGCTGCTGGAGATGAGCCACGACATGGAGCGGCTGTGCCCAGAGGTAATGCACCTCAACTACGTCAACCCCATGGCGATGAACATGTGGGCGCTGCAAAAGGCCAGCCGGATTAAGTCGGTGGGCCTGTGCCACAGTGTTCAAGGCACGGCGGCTGAGCTGTGCAGGGACATCGGGGTTCCTGTTGAAGAAGTTAACTACGTGGTGGCCGGGATTAACCACATGGCTTACTACCTCAAGCTCGAGCACAACGGCGAAGACTTGTACCCCCAGATTCGGGCCTTTTTAGAGAGCGGCAAGACTGCCTACCGAAACCATAGCGGTGGGGTCAAGCTGGCTGACAAGGTGCGCTACGAAATGTTCCGCCGGTTGGGCTACTTCGTCACCGAGAGCAGCGAGCACCACAGCGAGTACGTGCCCTACTTCATCAAGCGGGATCGCCCCGACCTGATTGAGAAATACCAGATACCCCTCGATGAGTACATTCGCCGCTGTCAAGAACAGATCGCGGGCTGGGAGGATATCCGCCAGCATCTGGTGGCAGGCGACCTCGAGCTGAAGTTGAAGCGCAGCGTGGAATATGGCTCGGGTATTATCCACAGCCTCGAGACAGGAACACCCCGGGTGGTCTACGGCAACGTGACCAATCACGGCCTGATTGACAATCTGCCCCAAGGCTGCTGCGTGGAAGTGCCCTGTCTGGTGGACAAAAACGGGCTCCAGCCCACCCACATTGGCAATCTGCCGCCACAGCTCGCCGCGCTGATGCAGACCAACATCAACGTACAGGGCTTGACGGTGGAAGCGGTACTTACCGGCAAGCGCGAACATATCTACCACGCAGCCATGATGGATCCGCACACCAGCGCCGAGCTCGACTTAGAGCAAATCTGGAGCCTGGTTGACGACCTATTGGCCGCCCACGGCAACTGGATTCCCCAATCGCTACGTGAAGGAGTGCCAACCCTACAAAGCTAAACCCTATCTATATTCGCAAAAGCATGATGGAAAAGCGAAGGGTTACCAGTCAAGAAGTTGCCAAACGGGCCGGGGTTTCGCGCACTACGGTCTCCTTCGTGCTCAACGATGTGCCTGGGAGCAATATCAGTGCGGAAACCCGGCGGCGGGTGCTGCGGGCTGCCGAAGAACTGGGCTATGTCCCCAACGCCGCCGCTCGCAGCTTGGTGAGTGGGCAAACCCTCACCATAGGGCTGATCATCTCCCATGCCGAGCACCTCCAAGTAGATGCTTTTATCCCACAACTGCTTTACAGCATCAGCTATACCAGCCACCAACACGGCTACCGGGTGCTTTTGGAAACCGTCGAAGACGTATCCAAGCCGGATGCCTACCTCGAGCTGGTGCGGGGCCAGCGCATTGATGGTCTGATGGTGCTGAATATGCGCTCGGATGACAGCCAATTGCCGGAACTGATTCGGCGCAATTTTCCAGTGGTGCTGCTCGGCTTCCGCGAGTGGCCGGGTCTGAAATCCAAGACCTTCTCGGTGGAAACCGACGGGACGGAAGCTGGGTCACGGGCTACCACGCATCTGATAGCTTTGGGCCATACCCGCATCGCCCATATCACCTTTTCGCCCGAAAATTACTACGCCACCCAAGATCGCCGCAGGGGCTACCGCAAGGCCCTCGAGGCCGCTGGTCTAAACTACGATCCTGCTTTGGTCAAGCTGGGCAACTATAGCGCCGCTAGTGGTTATGAGGCCATGAAGGAGTTGCTCCAACGCAAGCCTTATCCCACCGCGCTTTTCGCCGGAAATGACACCATTGCTCTGGGGGCTATGGCAGCCATTCACCAGCACGGTTTGCGCATCCCCGAAGACATCGCTGTGGTCGGCTATGACGACATCCCCACCGCGCCCTACATGGTTCCCCCGCTCACCTCGGTACAGGTTGCTCCTTTGCAGCAAGGCCGTATTGCTGTAGAGATGCTTTCTGGTCTGATGTCTGGCAAGCCCCCGGCCCAAAATCATATTCGCCTGGAAACCCCCTTGGTCATCCGGGAGTCTTGTGGAGCCAAGCTCGAGGCTAAAACAGCTTCTAAGCCGCTCCAAAGGTGAGGTTGCCAAATAGAAATTAGGTCGCTCTCCGACTCCGCCCTCGGGTAGCCGCAGAGCGGCTATCGGCCTGGGGCCGACTCCGC
>JADMIM010000112.1 GCA_015478585.1 Thermaceae bacterium
GCGGTGTCCTGGGCCACTAGACGATGGGGCCATGCTTCACGCCAGGACAAGCGCGGGGTGCGGGGTTAGGCCCACAGCCGAATGACGAGTCTAGCACAAGCCTAGGGTTCCGTAAACACCCCTGGGTCATCTTCGACGATCAATCCGTGGTGCTCCTGCAAAATATGCCTCAGTGCTTGGGCTTGCTCGAGCCGCTCCAGAAAGTAGCTCGAGCCTCCTTGGGCTAGCGCTTTGTACTCACCGGTCTCGCTGTTGATTTCCACCGCAACAATTCGGTGGGTTTGTATAAAGCTCTCGGCCCAGGAGGAATAGTCGCTTGCACGCATGTGTATAGGGTAGTGGGCGACTGGGAAAGCCTCGGGGCGTTTATCACTGAAAATGGATGTAATGCGTTAATAACGGGGCAGCGCCCACCAATACCGGGCCCAAGCCTCGAGCCCTACTCTGAAGCGGTTTAGCCGAAAAAACTCGTCAGGTGCATGAAAATCTTCGTCGCCGGTAGAAAAAGAAAAGAATACCATTTCTAGCCCCAGGAGTTGTTTGAAGGTGTCGGCTATAGGCAGGGTGCCACCCATGCGGGCCTCGAGCGGCTCCTGCTGTTCTACTTCGCGCAAGACCTGGCGGGCTATCTGGATACCAATATGGTTGTTGGGGATAGCATAGGGCCGGGCTCCTTTTTTCTCGGTCTTGACCTCGAGCAGCATTCCCGGCGGACAGTGCTGTTGGAGGTGCTGTACAAGCAAAGCCCGAATTTTTTGGGGTTCCTGGTCGGGCACCAATCGGCAGCTAATTTTGGCCTGGGCCTGGCTAGGAATTATGGTTTTGCCGCCCGGCCCGGTGTAGCCACCCCACAGACCGTTTAGCTCGAGGGTGGGCCGTGTCCAGTGGCGCTCCAAGGTGCTGTAGCCCGGTTCGCCGTAGGTAGATTTAGCTCCAATCTCGTTCAGGTAGGCCGCATCGTTCCAGGGAATCGAATGAATGGCGGCCCTTTCGGTGTCCGAGAGTTCGCGCACCTGGTCGTAGAAACCCTTTGCTGCTACTCGCCCCTGGGCATCGTGCAGGCTGGCGACCAGCCGGGCTATGGCTACCAGCGGGTTCAAAATCGCGCCGCCGTGCCGCCCGGAATGCAGGTCTTTGGCCGGGCCGGTAAGGCTAAACTCCAGCGCACACGAGCCCCTGGAGGACAGATTGAGTGAGGAAACACCGGGTCGCCACATCGCACCATCGGCGGACAGCACGAAATCGGCCCGGAGACGCTCCTGTTGAGCCAGGACGACTTCCTCGAGGTGTGGACTACCCACTTCCTCCTCGCCCTCGAAGAGAAACTTGAGGTTGACTGGGGGTGTCCCGGCCACCGTGCCGAAGGCTTCGGCCACCAGAATGGGGATGAGCATGGGGCCTTTATCGTCAGAAACTCCGCGTGCGTACAAGCGAGGTTCATTTTTCACCAATCTGACCTGAGGCTCAAAGGGAGGACTCTGCCAGCGCTCCAGGGGGTCGGGCGGCTGTACGTCATAGTGCCCGTAAATCAGCAGGGTTGGTTTGCTAGAATCGGTTTGCCATTCACCGTACACGACTGGATGCCCTGCCGTGGGCATTACCTCGACCTCAGGCACACCTGCATGTCCCAAACGTTGGGCTACCCACTGCGCCGCGTTAGCCAGGTCTGCACGGTAAGCCGGGTCGGTAGAGATGCTAGGGATGCGAACAAACTCAACTAGGTCGTTGAGATAAGCAGCAAAGCTGCTTTCCAGATAGGCTAAAACCGCCTCGAGGCCCACTACTTGCCCCCGTCCACGCTCAGGATCTGTCCGCTGACCCAGTCTGCCATCTCGGAGGCGAAAAACAGCACGCCATTGGCGATGTCCTCAGCCACGCCCAAGCGCTTTAGGGCGATGCGCTCGAGCAATTCCTTCTGCCCGGCCTGGCCATAGGACTGCCACTGCCGCTCGGTGGTGGGATTGGAGCGAATGAAGCCAGGCGCGATGCAATTAACCGTGATGCCGTGCGGCCCCAACTCGTGGCAGAGTTGGCGCGTGAGGTTGATTAGCCCAGCCTTGGCCGAGGCATAGGCCTGAATCCCGGTCAGGCTCGGCCCCAGCCCGGCCCCGCTCGAGATATTCACGATGCGCCCCCAGCGCCGCTCCTTCATGCCTGGAGCCACTGCTTGGGCGGTGTAAAAGGCCGCACTGAGGTTCACCGCTATGATATCGTTCCATTCTTTGGGGGAGACCTGCTCGAGGGGCTTTCCGACCTGTCCCAACACGCCCCCGGCGTTATTGACCAGGATGTCCACTGCTCCAGCCTCCTGTGCTGCGACCTGAACAGCCTGGGGGTCGGTTACATCTACGGTGCGCACCTGACACTGGCCCTGGCTGAGGGCCTTGGTTTCTTCAAGCTCACCTGGGTTCAAATCCCAGGCCCATACCCCTGCCCCTAACCTCGAGAAAGCCTGAACAATGGCCCGTCCGAAGCCGTGGGCTGCTCCAGTCACGATAACGGTTTTATAGTCAAATCGCAGGTTCATAAGTGTCCTTAAAGAGCTAGCGAGTCCGCAGGAGAGGCTGAGTTCTGACTTGAGTTTCTATATAGCTCAGGCCCCAATCCCATAGAGTGGGTCGCCAACGTTGATAGCGAGGCTGGTCACGGCAAAAAGAACGATACCTGCTATTGGCGCAGTCACTGGCTGCAAAACCTTCCCGAAGGGAGTGGCAATGTGTCCGATGTCCTGTCCGGGCTGTACTTGTTGGCCTGCTGCCACCTTGGGATACCACAGCCCATCGTGCTCCGAGCGCAGCCAGGCAAACTCGCCGAGTTGCCGGGTTGGCTTGGGTTCGGGCTTGCCTGCCAGCATTCCCAGGTGTTGCATCACCTGACGCACACCGTGCTCGAGCACCCCTACATCGGCTTCGGGCCACAAACCGTTGCCCCCGGCCTCCGCCAGAATTGAGGGAATTCCGCTGCGGTATCCGGCGGTAATGGAAGTGCCACTGGGACTGCTCGAGACCAACAAAGGGAGGCCAAACACTTCGGCCAGTGCTCTGGAGCGCTGGTCGCCTTGGATAAAGATGGTAAAAGGGGTCAGGGCTTCGTTGAGGTCGCCGCCGTGCAAATCTATGTAGGCATCCGAGCCTTTAATAGCGTTTTCAACCAGCCAGAAAGCCAGTTGCTCAGCAAAGCTGCCGCCCGCCTCGCCAGGAAAACAGCGGTTGAGGTTTTTGCCGTCTATGGGGTTCAAATAGATGCTGCGGGTGCGGTAGGCAGGCAGGTTGACGATGGGCAGTACCAGCAGGGTTCCCGAGAGGGCCTGTGGGCTGGTTTGGGCCAGGCGTACCGCGGCCTCGATGCTGGCGTACTCGGCTCCATGAATCCCGGCAGTGACCAACAGCCTCGGCCCCGGCTGCCCTCCACGCACAACCGTGAAGGGCAGCTCGAGGGGTACGTCCAGCTCGGGGCTGATATAACCTCTAGCTGCGCTTCCAGCCGGAAGGTCTAGGGGCAGCTGGCGGACGCGCTCGAGGCTCATGGCATCACCTGCTCGAGTTCCCTCAGGTTGGCCCAGTCCAGCGGGCGCTGGCCGGTTTCGATTTGGTGAATCATCTCGATGAGTCGGGTAGTGATTGGCGTAGCTATATTGATCTCCCGACCAATGCTCACGATGGGGCCGAGCTGCGCGTCCACCTCGGTTTTGCGTTTGCGCACCGCCAGGTCGCGCCAGATGCCGGAATGGCTTTTGGCCGATTTTCGGTTGTGGGCAGCCATTTCTTGCAGCGATTGCTCGGCTAGCTGGGGAGGGGCATCGGGTGTGAAGGCGTGGGGGTCAAAACCGTTGAAGCTTTGGGGCTGTACCTTTTGCGCGGCGGCCACCCGCATCACCTCCAGGGCCAGCTCGGCAAATAGCCGGTGGTGCTCGGGAGCGGCCAGCGCCTCGGCGATGGAGGCATTGGTCAGGGCGGTGGCAAATAGCTGTGCGCCGTAGGCCATCTTGCTCCACAAATAACCCCAGATGTTGGGGGTCTGTACGGCCCGCTCGTCGAACTCGAGCATCAGCCGATGCAGGGCTTCCAGGCGCGGGGTAGTTTGTCCGTTCAGCTCCCCTACCACCACTGCGCCGCGCCCACCGTGGTGGATTACGCCAGGCTCTAAGTAATCTGCGCCAAAGTTGACAAAGCAGCCCACCGTGCGGGCCTCCCCGATAGCCCTGGCAATTTCAAGCTCATTCAGGCCGTTCTGAGCACTCACCACGAAGCCGTGGGGAAAGAGGTGGGGCTCGAGTTGAGCCATAGCCTCGCGGGTGTGGTGGGCCTTGACACACAAAAAGACAGTGTGAAACTGGCCCGTTAGGGTTTCGGGGCTAAATGTCTCGGCCCGCACGCTGAACTCGGCGATGGGGCCGACGATTTTCAGACCCTGGGTGTTGATGGCTTGGAGGTGCTCAGCGGCACGGTCTACAAAGACCACCTGATGTCCAGCTCGGACAAAGTAAGCCCCCAGGGTTCCGCCGATGGCTCCTGCGCCCCAGATCAGGATAGGTTCAGGCAGGTTCAAGGCTCAGGCCCAACCTTTCTCGAGCAACTCTCGAGTCTCTTGCACGGCTACGTCCCAGATAGCCTGCATATCAGCATCGGGCCGCTCATAAAGGCCGCCGTAGTTGCCATCGCCCAAGTAGTTCCGTAGCGCAGTAGGGGACAGCAAGCGCAGCTTGCTGAGGTCGGCCATTGGTTTTTGCTGGGCAGGGGGGGTCAGCCCCTCCAGACGTGTCCAGGGAAAGTTTTCCATCCAACTCGCGTGTGAGGCCAGTGGGTCGGTCTGCTGCACCTTAGCCCAGGTTTTGGGGGCATTCCACCAGTTGTGAAACATCACCTGGGCCCCCGCGTGGTCAGCCATCCACTCCCCCACCAAGCCCTGCGCGGGCGAGTTGCCACCGTGTCCATTGACGATCAGGATGCGCCGGAAGCCCTGTTCGTAGAGCCCGTCCAGTATGTCGCGCACGACGCTCAGATAGGTCTCGACCCGCAGGGTCAGGCTACCGGGATACCCTCGGAAGTAGGGGGTGATGCCATAGGCCAACACTGGGAACACCGGTACACCCGTAGATTGGGCCGCCTCGAGGCCGACTCGCTCGGAGAGGATGCTATCCACACTCAGGCTCAAATAAGCGTGCTGCTCGGTGCTGCCCAGTGGTAACACGCAGCGATCATCGCGCTTGAGGTACGCCTCGACCCCCATCCAGTTCATCTCGGAAATCTTCACCCAAAGCCTCCTTCAGCCCCCGGTGGCGAGGGCCGTTTTGTGCTCGCGGATATGCCCTAACACCGGCAACAAGTCGCGCTCTACCGACCTGGGGTCGGGCACGTGGCGATACTCGAAGGCCCGCACCCGCTCGGGAAGGCCGTCCAGTATAGCTTCTGAGCCAGTGGCGTAGACAATCACATCGCAGCTTTGCACCAAGCGGACTACCGATTCTGGGTCGTCCAAAACTGCGGTGATGGAGGAGTCGGTATGCGAAGCAAAGCCCTCGATGCCCGCTTTCATGGTGGGCAAAAACTCGGGAAAGGTCGAAAGAATGCCCAGCCGGGTGCGCGGACCGAGTTCGGCCAGGGCCATGCGGGTGCGCTCCGAAGGGATAAAACCTAGCCCCACTACCGGCATCTTGGCCCCCACGATGCCCTGCACCTGGGCTTTGCGGTGGGCGGTGGTGATGATCAGGTCGCTGCGACGGGCCGCCTTGAGCACCTTGGGCTCGGCCTCGAGCTGCTCTAGCACTACCGCCTCGATACGGTCTCTGGGCTCGAGCATGGTGCGCAAATCGGCGACATAGGCCCGCGTGGCTTCGGGGAAAATCCCCACGAAGGTCAGGTATAGGGGTTCCGCCGAAACGTGCCGCCCCAGGCGGGCATTCAGTACCAGGGCCAGTTCGCTTTTAGAAATCTCCAGGCGTGCAGCCAGGCCAATCAGGTTATCAATATGGCGCTGTAGCTCGAGCATCCGCCCCTGGTTGTCCGGTGTACCAGGGCCGCTATCAGCCACGAAGGTGCCGCGCCCGTGCTGGCTTTCCAGCAGCCCACCCTGTTGCAACTCCTTGTAGACCTGCGAGACCGTAACCACCGCGATACCGAGCTGTTGGGCTAGCTCCCGCACCGAGGGAAGCTGGCTGCCCGGTGGAAGTTCGCCGCAGGCGATGCCGTACTCGATCTGACCGCGCAATTGCTGGCTCAGAGATACCGGCAGGTCACGGTCAATGCGAATCTTCACGCGGCAATCCTCTAAAGAGCAGGTGTCCTCAAAGAGCATAACACTAAGGTTTGTGTCCGGTCAAACCTGGGGCTAAAAGGTAGGCTGCCATGAGCGGTGGCAAAATAGCGGAAACCGCGACATGTCAAAAGGCAGAGGGCCTAGACGGTGGAGCCAGAAGGCCCTCACAAAAGGGAGTGTCATTCTGGAGGGGTGAGCCAAGAATCTGATGTGTGACAAGGATTATTATGAGGTTTGATGAGTAGCGAATCGGTTCTTGCTGAGAGCTGTTGGAAGAATGGCCCCGGCACATATTCTAAAGCCATGGGCATTTTGCACTGACCTCACGACCAAGGTGCCAACGGGCGGCTCGAGGTCTTGACGCTACTGGGATCAACCGTTATGCTCCTCCATAACACTTTTGATAGGTGTTCAGGGTTAAAGTTTTTACGGAGGTGTTTATCATGGGCAAGTTGGTCAGGTTTGGGCTGGTTTTGCTTGCACTCGTGGCATGTTTTGCCTCGGCGGCCCCCAAAAGGGGCGGCACTATGGTCTATGGCCGCTACGCCGATTCACTTTTTCTCGACCCGGTTTTGAACGATGCCAACGTGGATATCTGGATTTTGCTGAACATCTACGACACCCTGTTGGCTCCCACTCCTGATGGTAAAAGTGTCAAGCCTAACCTGGCGACCCGCTACAGCCTCTCCAGGGACGGCAAAACCATGACCCTGGTGCTGCGCCCTGGGGTCAAGTTTTCCGATGGCTCGCCCCTCACGCCCCAGGACGTGAAATTCTCGCTGGATCGGGCTAAAGACCCCAACAACGGGGCCTGGAACAGCTTGATTGCCTCCATAGACACGGTGAATGTAAGTGGGTCGAACAGCATTGTGCTAAATCTCAAATACCCTGACCCCTCCTTGCCTGCGGCTCTGGCCACCTTCAACACCGCTATCCTGCCACAGAAGCAGTTTATGGCCATGCCTGGAGCCAAGGACGAGGACAAGGCCAAAGCCTTCGCCGAGCATCCCATCGGTACCGGCCCCTTCATACTGAAGGAGTGGAAAAAGGGCTCGAGCATGACCTTGGTGCGCAACCCCTACTACTGGGGCAAGGATGAAAACGGCATCCAACTGCCCTACCTCGATGAGCTGCGCTTCGAGATTATCCCCGACGACAACACCCGCATCTTGAAGCTCCAGTCGGGTGAGTTGGATGGGGCGGAATTTATCCCCTTGGCCCGTGTGGCCGAACTCAAGGCCAATGCCAACCTCAACATGGCCCTGTTCCCCTCTACCGAGGTGGACTCCGTGACCATGAACAACCGTCCTAAGCTTAACGACGGCACTCCCAACCCGCTCTCTAACGTGCTGGTGCGCCAAGCCCTCAACTACGCCACCGACAAGGAAGCCATTATCAAGATCGTGACCTTCGGGTTGGGCAAGCCCTCGAGGTCTTATATGTCCTCGGCCACGCCTTTGTTTGCTGCCCAAAACGGCTATCCCTATAACCTCGACAAGGCCCGCCAACTGCTCAAGCAGGCCGGTTATGACAAAGGCTTCGACCTCTCGACCATGATCGTCTCTGGCAACGCCGACCAGACCGCCATTGCCAGTGCTTTGCAGCAGATGTGGACCCCGCTGGGCATCAAGCTGCGTATTGACCAGTTTGACAGTGCTACCAACCGCTCGAAGTATCGGGCCAACGACTTCCAGATGCGCCTTTCCAAGTGGACTGACGACATCGCCGACCCCAGCGAAATCACCAGCTATTTCGCCATCTATAAAAACGTCGAGAGCCTGCACAGCGGCTTCCAGAACACCCAGCTCGAGAACCTCTTCGACCAGAGCCAGCGCGAGACGGCCTATGTCAAGCGGGCGGTGCTTTACCAGCAGATTCAGAAGATTTACTGGGATCAGGCCCCAATCATCTTCCTCTACGAAGCTCCCTACCCAGTGGCGCTGCAAAAGTATGTCAAGGGTTTCATTCAGATTCCGCTGGGCAACAACATCTTCGTAAATACCTACCTCGAGAAGTAAGGTAAGACTGTGAACCGCTGGTCGTATGTGCTGCTGCGGGTGTTGCAGGTCATCCCTACTTTTTTCGTGGTGATGGTGCTGGTTTTCGTGATTGCCCGCTTGCTTCCTGGCGACCCGCTCACCGCTGTTTTGGGGGAGCGGGCCACCGAGGCTATGGTAGTTCGGGCCAAGCACGACCTGGGCCTGGATAAGCCCATCGCGGTGCAGTTCCTGATCTTCCTGGAGAATTTTTTCCGGGGCAACCTGGGCGACAGCATCAACCTCAAGATTCCCGTGACCCGGCTAATTTTGGATCGGATGCCGGTTACGCTGTTTCTCACCCTCTACGCGGCTGTGCTGGCCGCACTCCTGGCCATCCCCTTGGCCTTCGTGGCCGCGCTGCGCAAGGACACCTGGGCCGACAACCTGATTCGCGGGGTGTTTCAACTGGGGCTCTCGATGCCGGTGTTTTACATCGGCCTGCAACTGCTCACGCTGTTGGGCGCACGGCTGCGCTGGTTCCCGGTGGGGGGTTACGGCAACAACTTTGGCGAGCACCTGTACTATTTGTTCTTGCCTGCCCTGACCCTGGGTTTCAACCTCGCAGCCATCCTGATGCGTAACCTGAGAGCGGCGATCCTCGAGGTCTTGCAGGCTGAATACGTAGACTTCGCCCGTGCCAAAGGCTTGCGCCCCAGCCTGATTCTCGGCAAGCACGTGCTGCGCAACGCCTTGATTTCCACCGTCACGCTATTTGGCCTCAACATCGGCGGGCTGATTGGCGGGGCAGTCATCACCGAGACGGTCTTCGCCATTCCCGGCGTGGGCCGTCTGATGGTGGACTCGATTTTTGGGCGCGATTACCCGGTAATCCAGGGTTTGACCCTGACCTTTGCCCTGCTGGTCTCGCTGGTCTTCATCCTCACCGACATCCTCCACGCCCAGCTCGACCCCCGCCTGGAGACCGCGTGAAAGGGGTGTGTTGATGGCCCTGTCCGCCGTTGGGCAGAAGCCGGGCCGTACTCGGCGAAAACTCAAGCCCTCGCTGGCGGTGGGGTTGGGGATTGTGGGAGTTTTCCTGCTGATGGCCCTGGTTCCTGGCTTAATTGCCCCTTATAGCCCGACTACCTTCGATTACCAGACCATCCTGCACGGCCCCAGTACGAAGCACTTCTTCGGCACCGACAACTTCGGGCGCGACGTGTTCTCGAGGGTGGTCTGGGGTGCGCAGCTCGATATGCAGATTGCCCTCTTCACCACGCTATTCCCCTTTCTTTTTGGTACGCTGATTGGCTCCTTGACGGGCTACTACGGGGGTAGTGGCGCAGCGAGTGCAGCTGAGCCGCGCCTGGGGCGTTGGGCCGATGCCTTGTTTGGGCGCATCGTGGATATCGTGGTGACATTTCCCTTTCTGGTGCTGGTTATCGCCATTGTGGCGGTGCTGGGGCCGGGCCTGAAGAATATGTACATCGCGGTGAGCGCGGTGGGCTGGATTACCTACGGGCGGTTGGTGCGGGCCGAAATCCGGGGCCAGAAGAAGACTGAGTACGCCCTGGC
>JADMIM010000113.1 GCA_015478585.1 Thermaceae bacterium
CAGCACGGCCCGCCCGCCTGCCGATAAACGCTCGGTGAGCAGCGCAGCGAGGGCTTGGAAGGCGGCCTGGGCGGTAGGAAAAACTTGGACTCGAGGGTTCATTTTTCTCTTTTTCCCCTTCTCCACCAGGGGGAATCTATCGCGGTTTGCGCTATTTTTGCCGCGACTCCTGGCGGCCAAAAATGAGCTGAGTACGCTCTTTCTATCGGAGTGGACTGCGGTTTTCAGAAAGAAAACCGCTCTAAAGCGAGCGCCAGCGGTGATGTTCTTGCATCAGATAATGTTGCCCGCCGGGGCCATCGGAGCCGAGGGAATACACTTCGGTGGGCTGGGAGGCGTGCAGTATCGGCTCAATTAAGCGCCAGGCATATTCCACCTCGTCGAAGCGGATAAACAGGCTACGGTCGCCCTTGAGGGCATCGAGCATCAGCGTGGCATAGGCCGAAAGCTCGAGCTTGTCGCCGTTGTTGGTGGGTGTGGTCAGGATTACCGGGCGGCTGGCGAACTGCAAACCAGGGGTCTTGACCTGGACTTCTAAGTGCATGGCTTCCTTGGGTTGAAGCTCGAGTTCCACCCAGCCCGAGCCGGGCTCTACGCTGGAATCGGAGAAAATCTGGGTGGGGGGGTCGCGGAACTGGAGGGCGATGGTGGTGTTTTTCTTCGCCAGAGCCTTGCCCGTACGCAGATAAAAGGGCACCCCTTTCCAGCGCCAGTTGTCCAGATATAGCCGCACCGCGGCGAAGGTTTCGGTAGTGCTGGAAGGGTTTGCGGCCTCTTCGCAGTAGCCCTGATACTGTCCCCGCACGATGTCCTCGCTGTTGAGGGGTCGCACTGAGCGCAGCACCTTGACCTTTTCGTTGCTGAGCAAATCGGCCTCGAAGCGGGGGGGTGGCTCGAGCGCGGAGAGGGTCAGGAGCTGCATCATGTGGTTTTGTAGCATATCCCGCACTGCTCCCACCTTGTCGTAGAAGGCTCCACGTCCCTCGATGCCGATGCTCTCAGCAGCAGTAATCTGCACCTGGGCGATGTGGCGGGCGTTCCAGAGCGGCTCCAGCCAACTGTTTGCAAAGCGGAACACCAGAATGTTCTGCACCGCCTCCTTGCCCAGAAAGTGGTCAATGCGCAGAATCTGGCTCTCGTCCCAGAACTGGGTCAGGGTTTTTTGCAAGCTCAGGGCGCTTTGTAAGTCTTCGCCGAAGGGTTTTTCCACCACCAGGCGGCGGAAACCCCGGCTCTGCTCAGCCAAACCGGCCTGCCCCAAGCCTGTCCCAATCACCGGAAAGGCATCCGGCGGCAGTGAGAGATAGAAGATGCTCGAGTCCGCACTCTTCTTCGCCAGCGACTCAAAACCCTCCGAGGTGTAGTCCATGGGGTGATAGGCTGCACGTTTGACCAAGCGTTCGACCACCTCGTTGTCCAGGGGTTTTTGGAACTCCTCGAGGCTATCGCGCAGATGCTGGTTGAACTCTTCTGCACTCCAAGGTTTGCGCCCCACTCCCAGGATACGTACCTCCTCGGGCAGGTAGCGGACGGCCTCGAGTTCGTACAGGGCCGGAAACAGTTTGCGAGCAGCCAGGTCGCCAGTCGCGCCAAAGATGACTAAATCAATCATGGGGTTCTCCAGAGGATTTGTCTCAAGTCTCGAGTCTCAGGTCTTAGGCCAAAAGATGAAGTTCGACTTGAGACTTGTGACCTGAGACATAAAATCACAGCTTGGTTACTGCGTGTCCGCCAAACATCTTGCGCATGATAGCAATCAGGCGCTCGTCGTAGTCTTCGTTGTCTTGGCTCTCGAAACGGGAGTAGAGGGACTGGGTAATCACCGGGATGGGCACGCCTAGCTCAATGGCCTCCAAGACCGTCCAACGCCCCTCGCCGGAATCTTCCACTACGGGCGCGATGCTCTCCAAGCTCTGGTCGCTGGCCAGGTACTGCGCGGTGAGGTCTAAAAGCCAACTGCGAATCACCGTGCCGTAGCGCCAGGCTTCGGTCAGGGCAGCCAAATCTACGTCCAGATCGCGCTTGTGGCGAATCAGGTTCAGACCTTCGGCCAGGGCTTGCATCATGCCGTACTCGATGCCGTTGTGAACCATCTTGGTGAAATGCCCGGCTCCCACCGGCCCAGCCCGCAGCCAGCCCTTGTCTGGGGCTGGGGCCAGGGCCTTCATGATTGGCTCGAGCATCTTTTCCACCGCTTCCGAGCCACCGTACATCAACCCGTAGCCATTCTCCAAGCCCCAAACCCCGCCCGAAACCCCCACGTCGGCGAAGTGAAGACCTTTCTCGGCCAACAGTGCTGCACGTCGCTGAGAGTCCTTGTAATAGGCATTCCCACCATCAATCAGCAGGTCGCCGGGGCTGAGAACCTCGGCCAGGGTGGAGAGGGTCTGCTCGGTGATGGGGCCTGCCGGAAGCATCAGCCACACCATGCGTGGTGCTGCTAGCAGTTTGTCGAGGTCGTTTAGGGAGGTGGCCCCTACCAGGCCTTCGGCCTCGAGCTGCTTCACGGTGGCGGGGCTCTGGTCGAAACCCACCACCCGAATATCTGAACGCATCAAGCGCCGGGCCATGTTGCCGCCCATACGCCCCAGTCCAATCATGGCGATTTCCATGCCGCCCAGTCTAAACCGCCCAGGGTTATTCAAGGGTAATGGGCCAGACAGGAAGTAGGCTAGAGCTATGCGTGGATGGGTTTGCTTATTGGCCTTGCTGGTTTCGGCCTGTGTGATGAACACCAAACCGGCTCCGGTTCCACAGCCGCAGACTTTTGTGGTGAATGCCCGGCTGGGCCTCCCACCTTATCCAGGCAGCGTAGCCATCAAACGCGAAAAAAGTGACGGCAGCAGCGAGGCCGACTTTGAGACCCGCGACGACCTGAACACCGTTTACGTGTTTTTCAATACCCAGTTGGTGCTCAAGGGTTGGACTCGCCTGACCTTTGGATTCAACCCAGCGGTCACTCGAGTTACCGCCGTGTACAGCAAAAGCGGGACACAGCTCAAGCTCAACCTGGATCAAAAGGGCAAGAGCGGGAAATACACCCTGGCGCTGGAGTTCTAGCCATGATTTAGAGCTATCTGCTTCGACCTCGACAGCACGCTGGTCAGCTTCCGGGGTAATTATGTTGCTGGTATAGCCCGGTTGGGGGTGGCTGAACGGCTAGAGGGGTTCATGCGGCACTATGACGCAGAGCGCCGGGTGGAGCGGGCCAATACCCACCTGGACGTACTCGAGTGCACCTTCCGCGCTTTGGGTTGGCCTCCGCCGCCCGACCTGACCGTGATTGCCGAGGAGCTGTACCACGATTACGTCGCGGGTATCGAACTGCTGCCGGGGGCGATGGAGACTGTTCAATACTTCGCTCACCTGCCCAAAGCCATCATCACCAACGGCCCCAGCGACATGCAGTGGGGGGCCATTCGTAAGGTGGGCCTCGAGCCTTATTTCCAGACCATCCTGATCTCTGGCGACCCCGACGTGGTGGTATGCAAGCCCAACCCACGCATCTTTCAAATGGCCTGCGAGCGGCTCGAGGTGGAACCCCGCGAAGTGCTGATGATTGGCGACAACCTCGAGCAAGACATCCAGGGGGCGCGGGCTTTGGGCATGCAAGCAGTGCATCGCCCCTGAGGGCAAATCAACTCTCCTCCGAACCCCCTTTCCAGCGGGGAGCACGGGGATATTCCAGGCCAAATAAATCCAGGATGCGCTGGGTGATAAAGCCCAGCAGGTCGTCAATGGAGGTCGGTTTGTGGTAGAAGCCCGGACTGGCTGGCAGGATGGTTGCTCCAGCTTGGGCCACCTTGAACATGGCCTCGAGGCTGGGCAAGGGCAGCGGAGCCTCGCGTGGCACCAGCACCAGCATCCGGCGCTCCTTGAGGGTCACGTAGGCCGCGCGGGTGAGCAGGTTGTCGGCCAGGCCATAGGCGATTTTGGACAGGGTAGTGGCACTACAGGGCACCACCACCATCCCCACAGTGCGAAAACTGCCCGAGGCTACCGCTGCTCCCAGGTCACTGCTGCGGTGGACGACATGGGCCATGGCCTCGGCTTCCTCCAGGCTTTGCCCGACTTCTTCGACCAGCACCCGCTTGGCCCCTTGGGTCATGATCAGGTGGCTTTCCACCTCGGGAATCTGGCGCAGGGTTTGTAACAAGTCGAGCGCGTAGGGCATTCCTGAAGCCCCAGAAAGACCTACCACCAGGCGTTTAGTGTTCACAGCCCTGAGTTTACCGTCTCGGCTTGGGTGCAAACTGGGTGGGGCCAGCAGTGTAGACTGGGGTCACATCTATGTCCAGCGTTTTGTTGCTGCATGGCTTCACCTCGCACCCCGTCCTGACGATGGGGCCACTACCCGAAATGTTAAAGGCCGCAGGCTATACCCTGGCCTTACCGGCCCTGCCCGGTCACGGCACTAAGCCCGAAGACCTCAAGGGCGTGAAATGGGAAGACTGGGACAGCGTAGCCCGCCAAGCCTATTTGTCGCTGCCTGAGCCCAGGGCTATCGTCAGCCTCTCGATGGGGGGGCTGCTGGCGGTCAAGTTAGCCGCTGAATACCCGGCGGCGGCCCTGGTCGCACTGGTTCCTGCGCTGGGTTTTGTCAACAAAATGGCTTATCTGGCCCCGTATATCCACTGGGTGATGCCCTGGGCCGAGGGCACCAAATCGGTGCGGGACGCTCAGCGGCGCGAGCAAAGCCCCAACTATCCCCGCTTTCCCACCGTGGCCCTGGCCGAAATGGTCGAGCTTCAGCGGCAAATTCCGGCCTTGCTGCCCAAAGTGACGGCCCCGGCCCTGGTGATGCAGGCTGCCCATGACTCCACCATTCCCCAGGCCGAGGTGCGCCGCTACTACGCCCTGCTGGGCAGCAGCCAGAAAGACTACCGTGTCTACGACAGTGAGCACGACCTGTTGCTGGATACCCAGGCCGACCAGGTTGCCACCGACATTCGGGACTGGCTGATAAAGGTGTTGCCGCCTATCGCGGTTCTCTGATTTTTGCGGCCCGTGACGGCGGTAAAATTTCAAACCAGCCCAGTGAATACCCTCAGGCTCTCCCAGGATGCTTTCCGACCACCGCTCTAGCGCTGCCCACGCTCAGCCGTAACCACAATTCCGATACCGCCCCGTGGGTTTTGCCTTAGCACTACCTCGAGCCACTGCGGCTCAATAGCGAATACGATGTCCTCGGCGATGCGGGCGGTGAGTTCCTCGCAAAAAGCGGGCTCGTTGCGGTAAGCCCACAGATAGAACTTGATGGATTTGCTTTCCAGGCACTTTTCTTTGGGGATGTAGGTGATGCTAACACTGCCGAAGTCGGGCTGGCCCGAGCGGGGGCAGATCGAGGTGAACTCGCTGGCCTCGAGGCTCACCTGGCTCACCTTGGGTGCCGGGAAGGCTTCTTGGGCCAACACCTGCCGGGCTTGCTCGAGGGATTCGGGTTTGGGCATAGGGCCGCTGCGGGGCAACCAAAACTCGCTCATGGAACCCGAGAATACTGCTTGTTTCGGCCTGGGGCAAAGGGCTATCGCAGTACTTCTACCTCGAGCTTTAGGTTGCCGCGCTTGGTCTGTCCCACCACCCGCTTGACCCGCAGGCTGCCCAGTCCTTCGGCCAACAGGGTGTCGCCCTCGGCAATTTCAGCTTTGACCGAGGCCGTTTTGCCGCGCAGCTTGACCTTCCCGGCTTTCACGCCCTGAGCGAAATAGTTGCGCGAAACCCCGAAGCCCTTGGCCCCTACCACGTCCACCCGCAGGCTGGGCACCACCACGCTACGGGTGCGCTCGCGCGACTTGGGTAGCTCTTCGGGCGTGGCGGGGTGGGCCTCCAGACCGGCCTCCTGCAAGGTTTTGAGGCCCTTGGGCAGGGTTGCCAGCAAAAAGCCTTCCTGGGCCTCCTCGAGGTCACCCATCAGGTCAGGCTCGAGGTGGCTGCGCAGCTTGTCCTCCAGGGCCTCGAGGTCGCCTGCGAAGTGGATAAAGGCCACCTTGGTAGGGTCGGAGACCGAGGGGATGTTCTGGGGGAATAGTACCGCCACCTGGCGCTCTGCCATTGGCAGGCCCCCGAAGGTCTCCAGGCCAACACCTTCGGCTTTGGCCGCCCTGCGCAGTTCGTCTAGGGCTTCCGCGTCTATGAAGGGGGTCTGGACTACCCGGCCCCCTCGAGCTTTTTTCAAGTATTCCTGCATGGCAACAGCATAGCCTGAACAGTGGGTGAGCTATGTCTAAGGTCGAACACTGAAGGCTAAAAGCAAAATACAAAGAGCCTTAACGCTACACCAGGACAGCATAATTGCCCTGCCCAGAAATACCGTCCAGGACGCGGTCTGCGTTTTTTTGCCTTCGATATTCGAGGTTCTTGCCCTTGGCGTTGAATCTTAGTTGTTCGGCGTTTAGCGTCTTGCCTTTAGCACTTAGCCTCCCGCTTGCCGCTCTTTTTGCTGATGGTTTTCTGACACTGTTTCCTCATCCTAAAAGAGGTAAACTCAGGAACCGTGAGCATCGAACGCGCGGTAGACTCGGACAACCTGGCCTATTTAGAGGCCCTGTACCAGGAATATCAACAAAACCCTTCTTCCATCCCGCAGGAATGGACGAGCTATTTTGCTTCGGCCCTCGAGCCCTCACCCAACGGCGCGGTGGCTCAGAGAGCCGAAATTGACGGGGGCTCGCTCTCGGAGTTGGCGAGCTTCTTCCTCAAGGCGGTGCGGCTGGTGCGGGCTTTCCGCGAGCGCGGGCATCTGGCTGCCAAGCTCGATCCACTGGGTCGCCCCCGCAAAACCCCACCCGAACTGACCCCGGCCTACTATGGCTTCAGCGAGGCCGACCTAGACCGGCCTATCCCTGCCGAGTTTGGAGCCCCCACCCTGCGGGCCTTGATCGAGCGGTATTCGGCGCTCTACTGTGGCACGGTGGGCATCGAGATTGGGCATTTGGACGACCCCGAGCTGCGGCGCTGGATCGAGGGGAAGCTCGAGGCCGGGTTTGCCAAACCCGTTCCTGAGCAAAAAAAGCAGATTTATCGGCGGCTGATGCAGGCCACGCTGCTAGAAGAGTTTTTGCAAAAGAAATATCTGGGCTCCAAAACCTTTAGCCTCGAGGGAACCGAATCCCTGATTCCCCTGCTGGACTTGGCCATTGAAAACGCCGCTAAAAATGGCGTAGCTGAGGTGGTGCTGGCCATGGCCCACCGGGGCCGCTTGAATGTGCTTGCGAACGTGATTCATAAGCCCGTGCGGGATATTTTCCTCGAGTTCGAGGAGGTCTTCCCCGAGGGCTATTCGGGCGATGTGAAGTATCACCTGGGCTACTCCGGTGATGCCGAAACGCCCTATGGCAAGGTGCATCTGTCGCTGAACTTTAATCCCAGCCACTTAGAGTTTGTGGGTGCGGTGGCAATGGGCCGTACGCGGGCCAAGCAAGACCGCTTTGGTGACTTCAAGCGCGAGCGGGGCATGATGATTTCGCTGCATGGCGATGCCGCCTTCATCGGTGAGGGCATCGTGCAGGAGACCCTCAACATCGCCGGAATCCCGGCCTACAGCATAGGCGGGACGCTGCACATCGTGCTCAACAACCAAGTTGGCTTCACTACCGAACCCGGTGAATACACCGCCGGGCGCTACTCCACCGAAATTGCCAAGATGCTCGAGTCGCCTATTTTTCACGTCAATGCCGAAGACCCGGAGACTCTGGTGGGAGTGGTGGAGCTGGCGATGGAGTTCCGCCAGACCTTCAAACGTGACGTGTTTATAGACCTGATTGGCTTTCGTCGCCGGGGCCATAACGAGACCGACGAACCAGCCTTTACCCAGCCCGATATGTACAAGCGCATCGGGGCCAAGCTGCCTTTGTACCAGAGCTATGGGCCAAAGCTCGAGGCCGAAGGCTTGCTAAAGCCAGAAGAGGCCGAGGCCATGGCGAAAGCCTATCAGGACAGGCTCGAGGAGGCTTTCTCGGGGGCCCGGCGCGAGCCCAGCCCGGTGCGGCCTCCGGCGGGCGGGGGTATCTGGGTAGGCTATTCGGGTGGGCAGGAAAATGGCAGCGCCCACCCCCAGACCGGGGTTCCGGTGGAGAAACTCACCGGCTTGATGGACGCGCTGACCCGGCTCCCCGAGGGTTTCGCCCTGCACCCCAAGCTGAGTAGGTTTGTCGAGGGGCGGCGCGAGATGGGGCATGGTGGGCGTTCGCTGGACTGGGCCGCTGCCGAAGCCCTGGCCTTCGCCAGCGTCGCTGCTGAGGGCCACCGGGTGCGGATGAGTGGTCAGGATGTGATTCGCGGAACCTTTACTCAGCGCCACGGGGGCTACACCGACAACCTGACCGGAGTTCGTTACATCCCGGCCCAGCACCTCGCCGAAGGCCAAGCCCCGGTTGAACTCTATAACTCTGCGCTTTCCGAGGCAGGGGTGCTGGGCTTCGAGTACGGCTACAGCCTGGACATGCCCGACGGCCTGACCCTGTGGGAAGCCCAGTACGGTGATTTCGTAAACGCTGCACAGGTGATTATTGACCAGTTCATCGCTAGCGCCGAGGCCAAGTGGGGCCGCTTCTCGGGCCTGACCCTGCTTCTGCCGCACGGGATGGAGGGGGCTGGGCCGGAACATTCTTCGGCCCGGCTCGAGCGCTTTCTCCAGCTCTGCTCCAACGACAATATCCAAGTAGCCTATCCCACCACCCCGGCTCAGTATTTCCATTTGCTGCGCCGCCAGGTGGTGCGCCCGCTGCGCAAGCCCTTGATCGTGATGACTCCCAAAAGCCTACTGCGCAATCCCGAGGCGGTCTCGGCCCTCGAGGAGCTTTCCCAGGGACACTTCCAGCGTGTCCTAGCCGGTGCTCCCACCAGCAAGGTGGGGCGTATCGTGCTGTGCTCGGGCAAGGTCTACTACGACCTCGAGGCGGCCCGCAAGGCTGCTAATAAGGACGACGTGACGGTGATTCGCCTCGAGCAGCTTTATCCCTTCCCTTCGGCGGAACTCGAGACCGCGCTGGCCCTCTACTCGGCCAAGGCCGACGTGGTCTGGACCCAAGAAGAGCCCGCCAACATGGGAGCTTGGTGGTTCATCCGGGCTCGCTTTGGCGAGCGCATCTTCGGGCGCAACCTCTCGGCGGTGGCCCGGCCTGAATCCAGCAGCCCGGCGGTGGGCTCCTCGAAGGTGCATAAGCAGCAGCAGGAATCCCTTGTCAAGGCGGCGCTGGGTTTGGAAGGATGAAAGATAGAGGGTGAAGGCTAAATCAAAGCTTGGCTTGCGTCCTGAACGAGATAATTGAATCTCGAGAATCATTGTTCTGGACGTAGCCTTGTCTTTGGTTTGGCCTTCCTCTTTCATCCTTTATCCTTCCTCTGCCTCTAAAAGCGCTACAATCCATGTTGGCAAAGACGTGGGTGTAATACCCTGTTATAGGAGGAAATCGTGGCACTGGAAGTCAAAATTCCCGCAGTGGGCGAATCCATCACCGAGGTGGAAATCGGCACCTGGCTCAAGAAGGAAGGCGAGGCGGTCAAGGCTGACGAGCCTTTGGTCGAACTCGTCACTGACAAAGCGACCTTGGAATTGCCCGCACCGGCAGCCGGTGTGCTGGGCAAAATCCTGATTCCCTCTGGGCAAGCCAAGGTGGGAGATGTGGTGGCAATGCTGGAAGAAGGTGCAGCCGCGCCTGTTCCCGCTCCGGTTCAGCCTGTCTCGAGCCCAGCTCCATCAATGCCAACCCAAAGCGCTACTGCGGTGGCTGAGCCTAAAGTGATGCCCGCCGCCGAGCGTGCGATGGCCCAAGCTGGTCTGACCCCGGCCCAACTCGAGCCTACTG
>JADMIM010000198.1 GCA_015478585.1 Thermaceae bacterium
TTTCGGGGAGAACCAGCTATCACGGAGTTTGATTGGCCTTTCACCCCTACCCACAACTCATCCCCCAGGTTTTCAACCCTGGTGGGTTCGGGCCTCCACGACGTCTTACCGTCGCTTCACCCTGGCCATGGGTAGATCACTCCGCTTCGGGTCTATACCCCGCGACTCGGACGCCCTATTCAGACTCGCTTTCGCTACGGCTACCCCACACGGGTTAACCTCGCCACGAAGCATAACTCGCAGGCTCATTCTTCAAAAGGCACGCCATCACCTTACGGCTCTGACGGCTTGTAGGCACACGGTTTCAGGTACTATTTCACTCCCCTCCCGGGGTACTTTTCATCTTTCCCTCACGGTACTAGTCCGCTATCGGTCATCAGGGAGTATTTAGGCTTACCGGGTGGTCCCGGCAGATTCACAGCAAATTCCACGAGCTCGCTGCTACTCGGGAGCAACACCCAAACCGGGAGTGGTGTTTTCGCGTACGGGGCTCTCACCCACTACGGCGACCCTTTCCAGAAATCTTCCGCTAACCTCACACCACGCAGCCTGGGACTCGGCAGAACCCCAACGATGAAATCCCACAACACCACGACCGCAACGCCTGCCGGCTTGACACGACCCTGGTTTAGCCTCCTCCGCTTTCGCTCGCCACTACTCACGGAATCACGGTTGTTTTCTCTTCCTGTGGGTACTGAGATGTTTCACTTCCCCACGTTCCCTCCAACACCCTATGTATTCAGATGTTGGTAACACCCCATGACGGGTGCTGGGTTTCCCCATTCGGACACCCTCGGATCACAGCTCGGTTGACAGCTCCCCGAGGCCTATCGCGGCCTCCCACGTCCTTCATCGGCTCCTGATGCCTAGACATCCACCATGTGCCCTTAAACACTTGATCACAACAAGATGCTCGCATCCACTATGCAACACTCAACACACAACCACATCCCCCGATCACCGAAGACCACCACCACACCCACACTCAGGATGCGTTAGACGATCGGACCGAGGAGCGGCCAGAGAACAACCCACGCAAGCGTGTGTCTTCTCAGGACCCAACAGTGTGCCAAGCCGTACATCATTCGAATTCGTCTGTATGTTCCACCCAGCCACACCCACCGACACCCACCCCCCAAAACAGGAGGGCCCGGCCGGCCGTTAACGGGCATGGAATCTAGTGAAAGGAGAACCAGACCACCTTCAGAGTGGCCGGTCTGCCCCACCACACGGTGAGACTCCTTAGAAAGGAGGTGATCCAGCCGCACCTTCCGGTACGGCTACCTTGTTACGACTTCGTCCCAATCGCCAGTCCCACCTTCGACAACTCCCTCCCTCACGGGTTAGGCCGTCGGCTTCGGGTGTTACCAACTTTCGTGACGTGACGGGCGGTGTGTACAAGGCCCGGGAACGTATTCACCGCGGCGTTGCTGATCCGCGATTACTAGCGACTCCAACTTCATGGGGTCGAGTTGCAGACCCCAATCCGAACTGAGACCGGCTTTAAGGGATTCGCTCCACCTTGCGGTCTCGCAGCCCTCTGTACCGGCCATTGTAGCATGTGTGAAGCCCTGGACATAAGGGGCATGATGACTTGACGTCA
>JADMIM010000114.1 GCA_015478585.1 Thermaceae bacterium
TCTATCCGGGCGATGCTTCGACTCTATCTTTTGCATCATTCTGGCTGAGATTTGGCATTAGATTCGCAATCCAGCTCTGCTTGAAACTTGATATCAAAGAGTAGTCTTGGCTTCCTAAGTCAAAAGCCAAGACCTCTATATGTCCCGTAATACAGAGCTTTCCAGAGAACGCGGAAAAGCCGGTGTGATACGCGACTAAAGGAGTGTAATCAACACCTCCGTACAAACGAATCGCCTGCTTCGGAAAGTGAATAATCAACACAAAAGAATGGTTGCCGAAGGCTGCCAACGCTTCATGGGTTTCATCTTAGTGAAACTTGAGAGGCGTAAAGGCACAAACAACCGGATCGAGAATAATCTACTCCCACTCTATGGTAGCAGGCGGCTTGCTGGTGATGTCATACACTACCCGCCCGATTTCGGGAACCTGCCGGGTAATCTTCCGCGCCACCTCGTCCAGGAAATCCAGCGGCAGCCGCGCCCAGTCGGCGGTCATGAAGTCCACCGTGCTCACCGCCCGCAGTCCCAGTACGTAACCATAGCTGCGCTCATCGCCGATTACCCCCACGCTCTGCATTGGGGTCAGCACCGCCAGAGCCTGCGAAACCGTGTCGTAGAGGTTCCAATCGCGCAGGGCCGAGATGAAGATGTCGTCCGCGCGGCGCAATATGTCCAGCTTTCCCTCGGTAATCTCGCCCAGCACGCGAATAGAGAGTCCGGGGCCGGGGAAGGGGTGGCGCATCCGAATCGGCTCGGGGAGGCCCAGAAGCAAGGCCAGTTCGCGCACCTCGTCTTTGAACAGGTAGCGCAAGGGCTCGAGCAGCTCGAACTGCAAATCGTCGGGCAGCCCGCCCACGTTGTGGTGGCTCTTGATGTTCGCCGAACCTTCACCACTCCCTGCCGATTCGATGACATCGGGATAGAGCGTGCCCTGCGCCAGCCAGCGATAGCCCCGCTCGGACAAAGCCCTGGCTTCGCGTTCAAATACCCGGATAAACTCCCGCCCCACGATTTTGCGCTTGGTTTCGGGGTCGGTGACTCCTTGCAGCGCACCCAGAAACTCTCTGGAGGCATCCACCACCCGCAGGTTCTCGTCGCCCAGTGGGCGCAGCACGGCTTCGACCTCGTGGCGCTCGTTCAGGCGCAGCAGGCCGTGGTCTACAAACACCGCCGTGAGCTTGTCCCCGATGGCCCTCGAGAGCAGCAGCGCCAGCGTCGAGGAATCCACCCCGCCCGAGACCGCCAGCATTACCTTTTCATCGCCCACTTTGGCCCGGATGTCGGCGAGGAGGGTCTCGAGGGTATGCTCAGGAGTCCAGTCGCGGGTAACACCAGCAACCCTGAGGAAATTCTCGAGCACCTGCATTCCTTTCGGGCTGTGGACGACCTCCGGGTGGAACTGTACCCCGAAGGTTTTACCGTCCGGTGCGGCAATTCCGGCCACCGGGTTGTCCTCGGTCTGGGCGATGACCCGCCAGCCTTCGGGCAAATGGGTGACGGCATCGGAATGGCTCATCCACATCTGGAGTTCGCCCTCTAGACCCGTGAACAAAGCCCCGTCGTGCTCGGTCAGGACGGCCTTGCCATACTCCCGTCGCCCGGCCCGCTCGACCTTGCCGCCCGAAAGCTGGGCCATGAGCTGCATCCCGTAGCAGATGCCGAGGGTGGGGAGATGCTGCTCGAGCACACCCGCAGCGGGCCTGGGGCTCTTGGGGTCGAACACCGAGGCTGGGCCACCGGAGAGGATGATGGCCTGCGGATTCTCAGCTCGGATGCGCTCTAAACTGGCACTCCCCGGCAGAATCACCGAGTAGGCCCGCAGCTCGCGGATGCGGCGGGCAATCAGGCGGGTGTACTGCGAACCGTAATCGAGGATGACGACGCTCATGGGAGAAAGCCTATAGCAAATAGCTGATAGCTGATAGCTAACCCTAGGTTGGCGAGTGCTAAAACCGACCCCCTGACACTGACGACCACCCTATACTTTCATCCACAGCAACCATTTCACCGTGCCCCCGGCGCTAAAGACATAGGAACCATCACATAATCGCTGACGGCCTCGCAACTCGTGGAGGGTCTTGACTTCGCGGTCAACGCATCGGAAGCCGCTTCCGATTTCAACCGTAAACGGTCAACGTAGGTTGATATCCACCCCACCGGGATTGGGAACCGAGATGATGGAGTCCACCGGGGCCCGGCCCTGCACCCGCACTCGGATGCGGTAGATGCCACTCTGGTCGAACTTGACTAAACCCGGAACCTCGGCCAGGACGGTGTGTAGAGGTATTTTTGAGCCCTGGGGCACTTCTAATATTTCGATGCTGGCAGTGGGGCCAGGAGGTTGCAGGCGAAACTCGACAGTATAGACCGGAAGAGAAGTGCTGGCCTGGGGCTTTGGACGCAAGAAATAGTATGCCCCTCCCAACACCAGCAGCAGTACGAGCAGCAGTATCCACCCCAGCACACCGCGCCTGGACAGGCTCGAGCGCTGAGGCTCGAGCACCTCGAAAGGCGGATTGAGGCTGTCCTCGATACGGATACGCTTGGGCGGAAGGGCGGGCTCGACTACCACCGCCTCTGGTTCGCCGATTTGCACCTTGAGGGTTTTGCTGATGGGGGTCGGTTTTTCCGGTTTGGGGGGGGTGGGCAGCGCCTCTTGCACTGGCAAGGAGAGGGGCAAAGGTTCTAAGGTGGTGGAAATTTGCTCGAGCTGCTCTTTGAGGGCTGGGTACTCGAGGTTCCCCGTAACGAAGGCTTCCAGGGGTTCGCGCCAGGGCAGGGCCGCGTAGGTATCCCCCGCTACCACCCGCAGGGTATTGAGCAGCCCCGCGTAGTCCCAGCGCTGCTCTCTGGCTACTCCCACACCCCCCAGCCAAGCCCGGCTGCCCCTGGCCCAGACCAGCTCAGGAACGATCCAACCCACTGGTACGTTCTGGCTCTGGCAATTCTGAACCGCCTCGAGCAACTGGCGTGTCCAGTTCAAAAGCCGGGCAGGCTCCACCCGGCCCGCCAGCCAGGAAGCCTGCACCGCCCCCACAGGAACCTCGGCAATCCAGGCTCCCTCCTCGCCGTCTACCCAACTCAGGGTAGACGGGATATCCAGTCTGGGCGGTTTACCCGGTAGCGGTCTGAAAACCAAAATCGAGATGCCAGTACGCACATCTTGGCCCTCAAAAACCTCGAAAGGGGCGTTTGGTGCAGACGTGACTTTTTCATCGCTTCGAGTTGTCTGTGCGGGGTCTCCTGGAAGGGCAATGCGATCCCGCAGCAGGTAGTGCCCCAGGCTCTCCATACCCCCAGAGTATACGCAAGCCTCTGGGCTGATAGGCTAAAGTCATCTTTAACTTTTTCATAGGGCGGGCTTGGAGAATATCAAGGAGGACTTTTCAGGGTGTAGGGTGAGGTTCGGCTCGAGACTGCATCCCGCTTCGTTGACACCTCTTTTTGGCAAAACCTATAATCACACTGTAAAGACCACCCCCATCTGGTTGCATGGGTTGTTTGAAAGGAGTCAGGATGGAGTATAAGGTGACGCTCTCCACCGAGGAAATCGTGCGCGGGCTAAAGCATTACCGTCGTATTGCTAAACAGGATGTGCTGCGGGCACCGGAGACCCCCAGCCCGGATATTTTTCGCCTGCACGCCGAGGCTCGGCGCGAAGTCTACGCCAAGCTGGCCGAGGTGGCCGAAGCCCAAGGCCCGGATTCGGTGGTGAGCGAAGCCCTGGTGATGTATCAAGAGTTGCCCTTTGTCACCGGAACCGCCGAGGATGCCCACCCCCACATCAAGGGACAAGAAAATGCCTTGGAGAACTTTTTCCTGATGATCGGCCTGGATCCCAAGGTGCGCCGCGAAGCCAGAAAAGCCCGTAAACCCGTGGAATAGTGAAAGGTCGCAAGCCCCTGCCAAAGGCGACGCAAGTCCTGGAGCCTTCGGCTTTGAGCCCTTAGCTTTGAGCTTATGAATCTAGAGCTTCTATCTGCCCAAGCCCAAACCTGCACTGCTTGCGGGCTGGCCGCGACTCGCACCCACGTGGTATTTGGCGAGGGCAACCCCGATTCCAAGCTGATGATCATTGGCGAAGGCCCCGGCGAGGAAGAAGACAAAACCGGGCGACCTTTCGTGGGGCGAGCCGGACAGCTCCTAGACCGCATCTTGGAGGCTGCGGGCATCGCCAGGGAGTCTATTTATATCGGCAACATCGTAAAGTGCCGCCCACCCGGCAACCGCGTGCCCACTTCGGATGAAGCCAAAACCTGTACCAGTTTGTGGCTGAACAAGCAGCTCGAGCTGCTTCGTCCGCAGATTATCGTGCCACTGGGAGCTACGGCCTGCGAGTTGTTCATGGGCGAGAAAGTTGCCATCACCAAGATTCGCGGGACTTGGCTGGACTGGCAAGGGGTAAAAGTATTCCCCATGTTTCACCCAGCCTACTTGCTCAGGAACCCCGCCCGCACCCCCGGCAGCCCCAAACATCTCACCTGGCAGGACATCCAAGAAGTTAAGCGGGTGATGGATGCACTCGAGCCAAAAGCCGGTAGCGAGATCAAGACCATCAGCCAGGAATCGCTGTTTTAGGCCCAGTACACAGCCCACCTGAATAGAGAGAAAATGAAGACGAGTTCTCTAAGCTAGGGCGGTTTTGGTTATCACAGCAGTTCAAGATTCTTTCTGAAAACCGCTCGAGCTTTTCATCCTGTCTCCACTCTGTCTCCCCTTCTTATGACGCTACCTAAAACTTTTGCGGGCTACTCTACCCCCGGACTGCTGAACCTGGGGGTGGTGTATGTCGTCTGGGGCAGCACCTATCTGGCTTTTCGCATCGGCGTGGGGCCGGGAGGTGGGTTCGAGCCGTTCTGGATGGGGGCTTTGCGCTTTCTGGCGGCGGCAAGCATACTTTTGGCTTTTGCGGCCTTACAAAAATGGCGGCTGCGGCTGAGCCTGGCCGAGTTAAGGATGCTGGTGCTCTCGGGTGTGGTGTTGTGGGTAGGCGGGAATGGCCTGATTCTGATTGCCAGCCAGTGGACGGCTTCGGGCTATGCCGCGCTGTTGGTGGGCACGACTCCGATTTGGGCCGCGCTGATAGAGGCTTTTTTAGACCGCAGGCGGCCTTCGGGATTGATGGTCGCGGGTTTGCTGGTGGGACTCTCGGGAACGGCAATACTTTCCATACCGGCCCTTGAGACCGCTTCCCACACAACTTTCCTGGCTATTTTGCTGCTCCTGATTTCACCGATGTTGTGGTCGGCGGGCACGGTTTACTCGCAACGCAGACAGCCACGCCTCGAGCCGGTAGTGGTCTCGGGCTACCAACAGCTCTTCGCCGGGGCAGCTTTCCTGATGCTTTCACCCCTCATCGGCGAGCAGTGGCACGGCCCTTCTGCGGCGGCCTGGGGGGCGCTATTTTACTTGATTGTGGTGGGCTCGTTGATTGCCTATACTTCTTTCGTGCTGGCGATTCGCCTGCTGCCCGTCAGCATCGTGACCACCTATGCTTACGTTAACCCGGTGGTGGCCCTCCTGCTGGGTTGGCTGGTGCTCCACGAACCCATTACCCATTGGACAATTGCCGGTTCAGCCCTGATTTTGCTGGGGGTAGGGCTGGTTTTTCGCAGTCGGGCTCGAGCTGTTTCCAATCCTTAGTTTGTACTGATATTCACGATACTTCGCTCGTGAAAAGATTGTTTGCAGCAGTGTCCCAAGCCTCACATCAATGCTTGAAGTGTCTACTGCCCGTGAACATCATCGCCACCCTGAGTTCGTTGGCCGCAGCGATAACTTCCTCGTCGCGCTTGGCCCCGCCTGGCTGCACGACGGCGGTGACACCGGCGACAGCAGCAGCCCGTACCACATCGTCAAAAGGGAAAAATGCTTCGGAGGATAAAACCGCACCCTTAGCCCGTTCCCCGGCGTTCAAAATCGCCCGTTCGGCGGCCCAGATTCGGCTGACTGCACCGGTGCCCATCCCCACCGTCACGCCGTCTTTGGCCAGCACCACGTTATTGGAGCGGGTGTGCTTGCCGATATACCAGGCGAACTTCAAGTCGAGCATCTCTTGGGCGCTGGGGACGCGCTCGGTGACGAGTTTGGGTTGTAGCTCTTCCCATCTGCGAGAGTCCCGGTCTTGGGCCAGAAAACCACCCACCACGGAACGAAACTCGAGGCCATCGGCGTGAGTCTTCCCGGCGACCAGCACCCGCAAATCGGGCTTTTTGCTGCGCAACCACTCCAGCGCATCCTCATTCACTTGAGGCGCAATGAGCACCTCGAGAAAAGTGCCCCGCATGGCTTGAGCAGTTTCTAAGTTCACAGGCCGATTGATTGCTACCACCCCGCCGAACACCGATAAAGCATCCGCATCCCTGGCCCGCTCCCAGGCGGTTTTGGGGTCGTCAGCGAGGGCCACGCCGCAGGGGTTGGCGTGTTTGACGGCCACACAGGCCGGTAGCTCGAACTCCTGTACCAAGGCCCAGGCGGCATCGGCATCGGCATAGTTGTTGAAGCCCATCGGTTTTCCCGCCAGCACTTTTGCGTCCAGAACCGGGCCAGTCTGCCCCTGTTGGCGGTACAGGCTCGCGTCCTGGTGGGGATTTTCTCCGTAACGAAGAATCGCCTCCTGAACGCGGTCTAAGGCCAGTATCTTCACGGTAGGGAACTTTTCCGAAGCCAGAAATTCCGCGATGGCCGCGTCGTAGGCGGCGGTGTGGGCGAAGGCTTTGTGGGCCAGTTGCTTGCGAAAATCGATCGAGATTCCGTTTCGCAGGGCCTCGAGCACCCGCCCGTAGTCGCTCGGGTCGCACACCGGTAGCACGGCCAGGTGGTTTTTGGCCGCCGCCCGCAGCATGGCCGGGCCACCGATATCTATCTGCTCGAGGCAATCCTCGAACGATGCGCCACTCGCCAAGGTTTCGCGGAAGGGGTAGAGATTTCCGACATGGACATCAATCCGGGTGATGCCATGTTCGTTCAACTCGGCTTCATGCTCGGGGGTTTTCTTCGCCAGCAGCCCGGCATGAATGTTGGGATGCAGGGTTTTGACCCGCCCCCCCAGAATCTCGGGGAAGCCGGTGACATCGGAGATATAGGTCACGGGGAGGCCCGCCCCCTGCAAGGTTTTGTGGGTTCCGCCGGTGGAGACGAGTTCAAAACCCAAGTCCACCAGCCCCCTGGCGAAATCCACCAGTCCCGTCTTGTCATACACCGATAACAAAGCACGCATACTTCGGCATCATACTGATTTCATTTCTCGAGACCCATAAAAAACAAACCTGTACAATCCAGAAAGCTCGCCTAGATAGGCTAATGTGATAAATACCTTTCTATTTAGCGCCCAGTGTGTATAGGTTTATGTCGAACTGTTGTCTAGGAGTAATTGCCAGTACGTAATTAGGAATAGTTTCATCCTAACCAAGGCCTTGGTGCATCCTGTGCGGTAAGCACGGGCTTCGGAGGCACATTTATGAACCTTCCAGAGATGTCTTTCGGACAATATCAACTGGTGTACAACGTTTTCTCGCTGACCCTGGCGCTAATCGGGGCCTCGGCGGTGTTCTTCCTACTGGCCCGTAGCTACGTGGCCCCGCGCTATCACATGGCCCTGTACATCTCGACCATCGTGGTGCTGATCGCGGCCTATCACTACCTCCGCATCTTCAACAGTTGGGCCGATGCCTACACTCTGAAGAATGGAATGTACGCTGCAACTGGGATCGCCTTCAACGATGCCTACCGCTACGCCGACTGGCTGGCGACGGTGCCGCTCCTCCTCACCGAGCTAATTCTGGTGCTGGCCCTCAGCCGCGAGCGCAGCTCCAACCTGATCACCAAGCTGGTGGTGGCTGCGGTACTGATGCTGGCCCTGGGCTACCCCGGCGAGATCGCCCGCGACAACCCCGGCATTCGCGCTCTGTGGGGTACGCTCAGCACCATTCCCTTCCTGTACATCCTATACGTGCTTTGGGTCGAGCTGACCAAGGCTTTAGAAACCCAGCCGCCCCGGGTGCAACTGCTCACCCGTAACATGCGCCTGTTGCTGTTGGCCTCCTGGGGTTTCTACCCCATCGCCTACCTCTTCCCCATCATTGGCTTCACCGGGGCGGGGGCCGAGGTCGCGGTGCAGGTAGGCTACTCGGTCGCTGATATTTTGGCGAAGCCGTTCTTCGGGCTGCTTTTGTTCGCCATCGCCTTGGAGAAAACCCGTGCGATAGGCGAACTCGAGGCCAAGCCTGCTGCTCAAGGCACTGACTAAACTCCGCTCTGTCCTGTAGCCCGGCCCGAGCGCCGGGCTGTGTTTTTGCTCGCGGGCGCGTATGCTCAGGAGTATGAGCAGCGAGATTTACGAAGGGGTCAAGCAGCAGATTGTCGAGTCCATGAAGAGCAGGGACACCGCCACACGGGACTTCTCGAGGGTGGTCAAGGCCGAGTTTGACCGCAAGGGCGACGGACGACCTCTGGAAGATACCGATGCCGTGAAGATTCTCAAGTCGCTACGCCTGACCGCCGAGGAGAACAAAAACCAGTTCGAGATAGATTACCTCGACAAATACCTGCCCAAAGAGCTGAGCGAGGCCGAGATTGAGGCTTGGGTGCGGGCCAACATCAACTTCGCCCAGTTCAAGGCTCCGATGGCGGCGATTGGGGTGGTGACGAAAGCGCTGGGGCCAGCAGCACCGGGGGACAAGGTGCGGAAGGTAATCGAGAAGGTCGTGAATGGGGGATAACAAGCGGATTCGCGCTACACTCGAGGTCAAACTAACGGGGAGGAGCAAACCGTGACCACCGAGACCAAACCCTCCAGCGAGTGGATTCTCCAAGAACTCGAGCAGGAGCGCCTAAAGTACCTAACCTTGCGTACCAAACTGCGCCAAATGCCGCCGGGGGAAGAGCGGGATGACCTCGAGGCTGATCTATCCGCCTAGCTGACGCGGCTCGAGAGTAGCGCCGTGCAAGCAAGAGAAGCTATAGACCAGGAAACCGACGCTATGGACGATGCGGATGAGTAAGAAAAGCCCCTGGGAAAGCCTCGAGCTGACCCACCTGTGGGACGAACCGTTTCCACTGGTACGCGAACGGCTCAGGACGCATACTGGTAGCGAAGTCACCTATGTGTACGTTCCCGGACGGCATGATTGGGTCTGTGAACTGCCGGTGACTTCTGAGGGAAATGTTGTTCTGATGCGGCAGTACAGGCACGTTTGGGGCGATTATTTTCTCGACCTGCCGGGCGGTGGGGCAGAGCCAGGCGAGACTCCAGAAGCAGCAGTCCGACGAGAACTGCTAGAAGAAGCGGGCCTCGAGGCTGAGGAGTTAATTCCCCTACCCAAACACCGCTATTTGGGAAGCCTTATAGCCTCGATGGGAAATCCATTTCTGGCCCTCGGCGGTCGTCATTCACAGCAAGCTATGCCTGAGGACGGGGAATTAATCGAGATTGTCGAACTTCCGCTCACAGACGTGTAC
>JADMIM010000115.1 GCA_015478585.1 Thermaceae bacterium
GAGTACGCCCTGGCAGGGCGGGTGATGGGCTACACGCCCTCGAGAATTATTTTCCGCCACCTGCTGCCCAACGCCATCACCCCAGCCATCGTGTACTGGATGACCGACATGGCCCTGGGGATTCTGCTGGGCTCGAGCCTGGGCTACCTGGGCCTGGGGGCCCAGCCGCCCACCGCCGAGTGGGGCGTGCTGATTGCTGACGGCAAGAACTTTCTGGCTACGGCCTGGTGGATTTCTACCTTTCCGGGGCTGGCAATTACCGTTGCCGGTGTGGGCTTTAGCCTGCTCGGTGACGGCCTGGCCGACTTGTTGAGGCCCAGATGATGAGCCAGCCTGTCCTAGCCCTCAAAGACCTTCGCACGGTGTTCCATACCGCGCGGGGCAGTTTTACTGCCGTAGATGGGGTGAACCTCGAGCTGCGCCAAGGTGAAGTGTTGGGGTTGGTAGGGGAAAGTGGTTCAGGCAAGAGCGTGACCCTGCGTTCGATTCTGCGACTGGTGCGCCCACCCGGTGGGGTAAGCGGTGAGGTGCTGTGGCAGGGCCGAAATCTCCTGGCCTTGAGCGAGCCCCAGATGCGCCGGGTGCGTGGCGGCGAGATCAGCATGATTTTCCAGGAGCCCATGACTGCCCTCAACCCGGTGCTGCCCATCGGCGAGCAGATTGTCGAAACCCTGCGCGAGCACACCGAGCTTTCGGGGAAAGCCCTCCGGGACAGAGCGGTGGAGCTGCTCGAGCTGGTCGGCATCCCTTCGCCCAAGGAGCGCTTGCGCGGCTACCCCCACCAATTTTCCGGCGGAATGCGCCAGCGGGCCATGATTGCCATTGCTCTGGCCTCCAATCCCAAGCTGCTGCTGGCCGACGAGCCCACCACGGCCCTCGACGTGACCATCCAGGATCAGATTTTGAAGCTGCTGTTGCGACTCAAAGACACCCTTGGCATGAGCGTGATTCTGGTCACGCACGACCTGGGGGTGGTGGCCCAGACCTGCGAGCGGGTGGCGGTGATGTATGCCGGGCGCATCGTGGAGGTGGCCCCGGCCGCCGAACTCTTTGCCCAGCCGCGCCACGCCTATACGCTGGGACTGCTCAACTCGGTTCCCGGTGCCGAGCGTACCCGCCGCCCCCTGCTTCCAATTCCTGGCGCACCGCCCGACCTGGCCGCCCTGCCGCTGGGTTGCCCCTTTGCCCCGCGTTGCACTTTCACCACGCCGGAATGTACCGCTGCCAGACCGCCTTTGGTGGTTATCTCGAGCACGAGGTTAGCGGCAGAGCCGCCATCGCCGGTGGAGACCCCTGCTCGCCTGACCGCCTGCATCCACCACGACAAACTCACCAAAGCCGGAGAGGTGGCCCGGTGAGCCAAACTATTTTGCGGGTGGAAGGGCTCTCCAAGACCTTTCCGGTGGAGTATTCCATCGTTGAGCGCGTTCAGGGCAAACCGCGCAGGGCGGTCAAAGCCCTGACCGGGGTCAGCCTCGAGGTGCAGCGCGGTGAGACTTTGGGCCTGGTGGGCGAGAGCGGCTGCGGCAAGAGCACCTTGGCCCGCTGCTTAGTGCGGCTCTACGACGCGGATGCGGGGCGGGTCGAATACGACGGTCTGGAGGTGCTCAAGCTGCGCGGGGCGGGGCTGCGCCAATATAACCGCCGGGTGCAGATGGTTTTCCAAGATCCCTTTTCCAGCCTTAATCCGCGTATGACGGTGGTCCAGACCTTGCGTGAGGCTATCCTGGTTCACGGCTTGCGCAAGCCCCAGGAAGTGCCGGGGCGCATCCGGGAGCTGCTCAAGCTGGTCGGGTTGCCCAAAGATGCTGAGCGTCGCCTCCCCCACGAGTTCTCTGGCGGGCAGCGCCAGCGCATCGGGATTGCCAGGGCGCTGTCGGTGGAGCCCGAAACCCTGATTGCCGACGAGCTGGTCTCGGCCCTGGATGTTTCGGTGCAGGCCCAGGTGGTCAACCTGCTCTTGGAGTTGCAAGAGCGGCTACACCTAACGGTGCTGTTTGTGGCCCACGACCTGCGGCTGGTGCGGCACATCTCGCACCGGGTGGCGGTGATGTACTTGGGACGGGTGGTCGAACTCGCCGATACCGAGAAGCTTTTTAGCAATCCAGCGCACCCCTACACCCAGGCTCTGCTGCGAGCCGCACCAGAGCTTGACCCGTCCCGAAAATCGGTGCTGGAGGCCGTGCGCGGCGAGTTGCCCAGCCCGCTCAACCCGCCGCCTGGCTGTGCTTTTCACCCGCGCTGTCCCCAGGCTTTTGACCGCTGCCGCCAGGAAATTCCAGCGCTCGTCCGGCGTGGCCCGGAAGAGCGGCTGGTCGCCTGTCATCTGCTCGAGGCCACCGAGGCTAAGCCTCAAGCATGATTTCCGTCTCTGACGAGCTTTCAAATAAAGCAATAACCGTGTCCTGAACGTGAATATATCTCCCGCACTGGTAATTCCTCCCCCCTGGCGGGGGAGGGTAGGGTGGGGGGACACCGCAGTGAGTATTCAAGTTTGCGCTGAGGCTCGAGGACGCTGCAAATCAAGGGCCGCTGTCACCTCACCCCCATTCAGGGGTGGGAGCAAAGAAGAGGAGAATCTATGAGCAATAAACTAAACGGAAAAGTCGCGTTGGTCACGGGAGCCTCGAGCGGTATTGGTGAAGCCACAGCCTTAGCTCTGGCGGAAGAAGGGGCTAGCGTCTGCATCGTGGCCCGCCGGGAAGACCGCCTGCAAAGTCTGGCAGAGCGTATCCGGGGCATGGGCAGCAAAGTTTTGGTAATCCCTGCCGACCTTAGCGACCAGGCCCAGGCTAAAGGGGCCGTGGAGCGCACCGTAGCTGAGTTGGGACGGCTGGATATTCTGGTCAACAACGCTGGAATCATGTTGCTTGGGCCTGCGGCGGAGGCCAGCCTCGAGGACTGGAAAAGCATGATTAATATCAACCTAATGGCAGTGCTCTACGTCACTCACGCCGCGTTGCCAACGTTTAGAGCCCAGGGCGCTGGACATATCGTGATGGTCTCGAGCGTATCCGGGCGCTTTACCAGCCCCACCTCCAACGTCTACAGCGTGACCAAGTTTGGGGTGAATGCTTTTGCTGAGTCGCTAAGGCAGGAGTTCTCGGCCAAACACAAGATTCGCGTGAGCGTAATCGAACCCGGTGTGGTCGCCACCGAACTCACCGACCACCTCACCCACCAGGCCACCCGCGAGACTTATGTGGCCAACACCTCCAAGTGGGAACGGCTAGAGTCCCAGGACATCGCCGCCGCGATTCTCTACGCCGTAACCCAACCGCCCCGTGTAAACGTCAACGAAATTCTGATTCGCCCCACCGACCAGGGCTAACCATGAGCTTCACCGAACTCACCTGTCAGGTCGCCGAAATCAACGACCTGCTCAACGCCCTCTCGGTGCTGACCTGGGATGCCCGAACCCAGATGCCGGTGGGTGGAATCCAGACCAGGGGCCACCAGCTAGCGACCCTCTCGGGTATGGCCCGCAAAATGATTTTGAGCAGTGAGCTGGGTCAATCTCTGGATGGCGCAAAGCGAGAAGTCCAAGGAGAGGCCCCGGACAGCATTCGAGTTCGCACGGTGGAGCAGGTGCGCCAGGCTGTGGAAGTGTTTTCGCGCATCCCCGCAGAGCTAGTAAGCAGTCTGGCCGAGCTTAAGGCTACCGCGCAGGCGGTATGGGGGCAGGCTCGAGCAGAGAACGATTTCGCCCGATTTCAGCCTTATCTCGAGCAGATACTGGGGCTCAACCGTCAGCTCGCCGAGGCCATTGGCTACCGGGCACATCCCTACGAGGCCCTGCTGGGTCAGTACGAGCCGGGAATGACCACCCAAAGCCTGAAAAACCTGCTCGAGGGAATCAAAACCGCCACCCTGCCTTTGGTTCAAGCTATTGCTCAGAAAGAACCGCCGCGCTGGGATTTTCTTACCCGCGATTACCCCGAAGACCTACAGCGTCAATTCGCCCTGAACATCGCGCAAAAATTTGGCTATGACCTGAGCCGAGGCCGCCTGGATGCTTCGCTACACCCTTTTGAAATCTCCTTCACCCGCCAGGACGTGCGTATCACCACCCGCTACCGCCGCGACTATCTACCGATGGGTCTGTTCGGGGTGCTGCACGAGACAGGGCACGCCCTCTACGAGCAGGGCCTAAGCCCCGCCCTGACCCGCTCGGCCCTTACCTCGGACTTGCTGGGTCTGTACGCGGTGGGCGGGGCTAGCTACGGGACGCACGAGTCGCAGTCGCGGTTGTGGGAAAACTTGGTGGGGCGCTCGAGGGCTTTCTGGGAACTACACTATCCGGTTTTGCAATCCACCTTTCCTGCCCAGCTTGGCGACGTGGACACCGAGGAGTTCTACCGTGCGGTCAACCGCGTAACCCCCAGCCTGATTCGTGTGGAAGCCGACGAACTGACCTACAACTTCCATATCATGCTGCGGGTTGAACTCGAGATGGGGTTGCTCGAGGACAAAATCGCGGTGTGGGACTTGCCCGAAGCCTGGAATGCCAAAGTGCAGGAGTATCTGGGTCTGGAAGTCCCCGACGACTCTAGGGGTGTGCTCCAGGACATCCACTGGTCGGCGGGGCTATTTGGCTCGTTCCCAACGTACACCATTGGCAACGTGATGTCGGCGCAGTTTTACGCTGCTTTAGAACAGGTTGACGGGTTATCAGAGGCGGTGGCTCGAGGCGATTACGCGGCCCTGCGGGATTGGCTGGGGGACAACATCTACCAACACGGGCGCAGGTTCAGCCCTGCTGAGCTGCTGGAGCACAGTACTGGAAAATCCCTGACCCTGAAGCCCTACCTGCACTACTTAGAAAGCAAGTATCGGTGGCTATATGGTTTGGGCTAAAGGATGTCAATCGCGGTCTGTTTTGCGGTGGTGACTTCGACCCCATCGGTTTTGCTGTAGACGTTGATTTCGCTGCGGATGCCAAAGTCGGGGAAATACACCCCCGGCTCGAGGGTAAAGCCCAGCTCCGGCAAAACCAATCGCTCGTCGAGGGTCTCGAAGCCATCGAAATGGGCTACCTCACCATGTACGGTGCTGATGCCCAGGCTATGCCCGGTGCGGTGCTTAAGGTTAGCCTCATACCCCGCGTCAATCAAAACCTTGCGCACCTCGAGGTCTACTTCATACCCCCTCACGGCCTGATTGCTGCGGAGGCGGCTTTGCAACAATTTCAGCCCGCTATCACGGGCCGCGATGACGCTCTGGAAAGCCTGGACGAAGCGCTCGTGAGGGGAACCATAATGGGCCATCCAGGTGATGTCGGCGAAGGGGTTGTCTCCGGGCAGCTTACACCACAAGTCCATCAGGATGGCATCGCCCGGCTCTAAGGTTTTGGAATGGGTCGCCGAGGGCACGTAGTGCGGGTCGCCGCTGCCGGGGCCAAAGCCCACGATGGGGGGATGGTCGGGGTCGAAGCCGCGCTCCACGATAAAAGCATTCATGTGCTGCTGAAGCTGGTACTCGTTGACGGGGGTATGGCTCGATACTTTTTGACGGAGGAACTCGAGGGCGGCATCTTTGGTCTGGGTCAGGACTGCCGAAGCCTTGCGGTGGTTGGCCAGCTGCTGGGGAGTCCAGGCCAGAAAAAGCTGGAGCAGGTCGCCTGAACTCACCACCTCCAGGCCCAGCGAGCGCAGCATATCCAGGGTTCCCCCGTCCACTTTGGAAACATAGGGGTTGTTGTTCTGGGGTGAATACTCCATTGCCACTGTTCGGGCGCTTCCCAACAACTTTTTTACTTCCTCCAGCAAGCTCTGGCGGCTGTTGTATTTGTGCAGCGGATAGCCGGTGTCGGGAAAGCTGCCAAACTCGATGTCGTGGACGAGTATTTTCGGCTCTCCTTGGCTCGGTATCCAGACAAACCAGCGCCGGGTGAGCAGATTGCCGCCGTGGTTTAAGACCTTGATAGCGAAGGGGTTGATGCCCCTAAAGTCGTAGATCAGCCAGCCATCGAGGCCCTGCTCTTGTAGAAAAGCCTGTACCTGCGAGAGTTTATGTCTTATCATACCCAACCATACCCGATTTCGGGCCCTTCTAGCAGCCGCCTCCAGGCCCGATAGGTACGCTCACGGGGCCGTTTATGGTAAGGGTTACGGCTGCGCTTTTGCTGGGGTCGGCTTTGGAAGTAGCGGTAATCGTCAGCGTGACCCCGCCACCGGAGATGCCGGTTACGGTGCCGTTGGCATCCACACTGGCCTTGCAAGCAGCGCTCGAGGCCCATGTCACCGAGGGGTCGAAGGTTCCACTGCCCTGCACCAATGCCGTGAGGCTCAGGATTTGCCCGGCATTAAGCATGGCTGAATTGGGGGTCACGCTGACGCTGGTAATGGTGCTTGGGGGTGGAGGGTTGGTGGTGCAGCTCAGGCTGAGGGCTAAGTCTTTGGAGAGTCCTCCGGCTTTTACGCTGAGCTTGGTGCTCAAGTTGGAGGGAGCAGCCGGGCAGGTCACGCTCAGCATCACGGCTTGGGTGGCATTCGCGTTTACCATGCCTGAAGCCCCACTACTCACCTGAAGCCAGTCGACAGTGCTGGGAACACCGAGGGTATAGCTCAGGCTTTGCTTGCTGGTATTGGTAAAAGAGAAGCCGGTATTGGCGCTTTGTCCGACTTGCATGGCCAGGCTCAGGCTGGCGGGGCTGAAACTGATCGACAGCGGCGAAGACGAGCCTCCGCAGGCCGCTAAAACACCGACCAGGAGTAGGGTAAGAAGATGCTTCATGGCCTTCTCCAGTTAGGGCAGCGCCAGGCCGGTGGTGCGCACGAAGATATCGTAAATCTTGCCATTGGTATCGGGCTGGTTGGCAATCAGGTTGGTGGCGGTACTACCGAAGGCTACATAGCGCCCGTTGCCACTGACTGCCGGGTACAGCAGGAGGCTCGCCCCGTCGAAACCGCTGGGGCCGTTGCCCTGCACGCCATCGGTGGCCTGGCTGACCAACTCGGTGGAGCCAGTTTGCAGGTCGTGGACGAACACCTCGAACTGACCGCTGGTTGCGGGCGAACTCAGGTTGGTCGCGTCACAGACGAAGGCCACAAAGCGCCCATCGCTGCTGAGTTGGGGGAAGAAGGCTCCGGACTGAGCAGTGGCCTGGCTGCCATCGCTGGCCACGCTGGCCCGCACGGTCGTGCCTGCGACCCGGTCACGTACGAAGACATCTAACTTCCCGTTGGTATCTCCACTTACGTCCGGGTTGGTGGAACTGTAGGCGACCAAGCGCCCATCCCCGCTAATGGAAATGTTGTCAAAAGACTTGGGAGTGTCAGGCGTGCCGTTGGCCTGGAAGCTCACTCGAGTAGTGGTTCCGGCCACCGTATCGCGCACGAAAACCCCACCCTGCCCGTCACCGACCAGGTTGGTGGCGCTCGAGACAAAGGCCACGTAGCGTCCGTCGGCACTGATAGCCGGGGTGTCACTGGCCCCATTGGCCTGGCTGCCATCGTTGGCCACGCTCACTCGAGTGGTAGCCCCGGTCTGGCGGTCGTGGACGAACACGTCAAAGGTGTTGTTGGTGTCGCCCGTGACCAAATTGGTGGCATCCGAAGCAAAGGCCACATAGCGTCCATCGGCGCTGATGGCGGGTCGCAGGTTGACACCGCTGTTGTCGTCCACGTTGAAGTTCGGCCCGGTAGCCTGGACTCCACCGCTCGCCACGCTCACCCGGTCGGTGAGGCCCAACTGCAAATCCCGCACGAACACCTCAGCACGGGTGCTGGTGTCGTTTGCTACTAGGTTGGTGGCGTTGGAGTAGAAGGCCACGAAGCGTCCCCCGGCGCTAAAAGCTGGTAGCTCGCTCAAGCCGTTGGGGAAGGCCCCATTGAGGCCCTGGCTAACTAGCTGGGTGCTGCCAGTGTCGCGGTCACGCAAGTAGATTTCGCTGGCGCTAACCATGTTGCCGTAGCTTCCGCCCACGAAGGCCACATACCGGCCATCGTTGCTCACTGCCGGGCTCCAGGCGGCTCGGCTGCTTTGCTGAGCGTTGTTGCCCAGGCTTGCCAGTTCGGTCTGGGGTGGCAGAGCAAAGGTTGGGAGGTTTTGTGGGTTGGGTAGCAGGTAGGCCGTTTGGGAAAAGGCGGCGGGGTCGCCGGGGGCCGGGCTAGGGTCGGGGTCGGCGGTGCGAACGTTGGAGATACCCTGGAAGCCCGAGACCCGGAAAAAGGGGCCATTCAGCAGGGTTTGGTAGGTCTGGAGGCTGACTGTACGCTGTCCGTTACCGATGGCGAGGAGGGTCTGGGCTCCGGTCATCTGAGCCCTTGCCAAAGCCCCGCTCAGGTCTAACCCTTCTTCCGGGCTCACCGTGACCCTGGAGGGCCCCCCGGTAAGGGCTACCACCATCAGGCTGAAGGCAAAGGGGTTGTCCTTGGGGTTGGTCTGTACGGGCAGCTTGACCGCGAAGGTCACAGCCCCGTCAAACTGGCCCACTGCCGGGTTGGGAGCCAGGGTGCGCAGCCCCAGGGTGCAGTTGGCAATACAGCGCACCGCGTAGCCGTAGGGAAAAAAGGTGCTCACGCCCTCATTGGCGTAGGTGGTGGGGGGCGTGAAGTTGGCGGGGTTGACCTCGTTCTCGCTATAAGCCTCGAGGTCGGCAGCGCTGTTGATGGGGCTGAGACTGCCCCCAGCCAGCGACATGGCCTGGGCGGGCTGGATGCTACGGGCGATGGTTTTGCGCAGCACCAGGCTGTCGCTGTAGTCGCTGCCATCGAAGCGGGTCAGGCCCCGGATGGCGCTCCCGGCGATGGTTCCGCTGCTTCCCGGTACACCCACCGCCAGGAACTCGAGGTTGGAGGTGGGGGTGGTGTAGGGGTTGCCGTTGGAATCGGCGTTGCGCACCTGGAAGGTGGCGTAGAGGTAGCGGGTGTTGCCAAACACCAGCGTCCCCGAACCAGCAGCCTGGATTTGGATACCGTTTTGAGTGTCGGTGAGACCCTGGGCATGCAGGTTGTTGACCGGGGTAATTTGAGCGCTCAGACTCTGGCTACCGATGCCGCTAAAGTGTATTTCCATCAGCCCTAGGGTGTGGCTGGGGGGCTGAACGGGATGGTTGGGGGGAGCGGTCAGAGGTTTGCTACCACAAGCGGTCAGCAGGGCTGCCAGCAGTAGCGGCTGTACTACCCAAAGGGCTTGCTTCCAGGGTGCTGTGGTCAACATATTCTTACCTCCCTTGATGTAGCGTCTAATGCTCGAAGAAGAATGCGTGTGGTTTTGAAGTATCCGGGGATTTGAAGAAGCCAAGATGAAAAGCGCCTCCTCCGCTTGCTTGGACGAGGCGCTTTGGGTTGACTATCACCGAGAGCTTAGTGGAATCGGTGCTACTTGACCTCGAGGTGCACCCTGACCTTGCCCATCTGGGCTTTGACCGTAAA
>JADMIM010000001.1 GCA_015478585.1 Thermaceae bacterium
CCCTGGGGGTGGAGTTGCTCGACGACCTGGCCGACCTGCTGCGCCAGTCGAACTTCCTCACCGTCCATACCCCGCTCACCGAGGAGACTCGGGGCATGATTGGGCGGCGCGAGTTTTACCTGCTGCCCAAAAGGGCCATCGTGGTGAATGCCGCACGGGGCGGCATCTACGACGAGAAAGCCCTGGTGGAGGTGCTCGAGGACGGTCATCTGTGGGGGGCGGGCCTGGATGTGTTCGTGCAAGAGCCGCCCAACGCGGAGCACCCTTTGGTCAGCAGCCCCAAAGTGGTTCACACCGCCCATCTGGGAGCCAATACCGCCGAGGCCCAAGACCGCGTAGGCGAGGCGGTGCTGGAGCGGGTGATTGAAACCCTAAAAGGCAACCTGGCCCATGCCCTCAACACCGGTTTCGATACCGAGGGCCTGGCGGTGTTCTCGGCCTGGCTGCCCCTGGGCGAAGCCCTGGGCCAGCTGCTGGCCCAGATTACTGAAGGCCGCCCCCAACGCCTGGAGGTCTCGTTTTACGGCGACTTCGAGAAAAACCCCGATCCCATCGCCTCGGCAGCCGCCAAAGGCTTGCTCGAGCACGCCCTGGAAGAAGGGGCCGTCAACCTGGTTTCGGCCCGCCCACTGCTGCGTGACCGGGGCGTGGCCCTGGTCACACGCCAGGTCGAAACCCCCCTCGACTACCGCCAGGTGCTGGAAATTTCGCTCGAGACCGACTGCGAGACCCGCAAGGCCCGTGGGGCCGTGCTGGGCGGCAAGCCGCGCATCGTAGGCATTGACGACCACGGCCTCGAGGCCGTCCCCGAGGGCTTCATGTTGGTCTGCATCAACCGCGACCAGCCCGGCGTGGTGGGCAAGGTGGGCACCCTCCTGGGCGAGAACGGGGTCAACATCGCGGGGATGCAACTGGGCCGCGACAACCCCGGCGGGCACGCCTTATTCGTGCTGGGCGTGGATGAGCGCCCCAGCGACAAGGTGCTCGAGGCCATGCGCGGGTTAGACGTTTTAGAACGGGTGGATCTAGCCGAGCTTTGAATATGACCGAGGAAATGCTCAAGTTGCTCCATGCACTCGAGCAACATGGCGTGCGCTACCTAGTAATCGGTGGCGTGGCGGTCAATCTACATGGCTTCAACCGCAATACCAAAGACTATAGACATTTGGGTTGCTGCCGATGAAGCCAATTTACTAGCACTACACGAGGCTTTGGCAGATTGGTATGGCGGCACATCCCCCATAGAGAAAACTTATTTACTTTCACACAAAGGGGTGTTTGTACTCGGACTTTCTCCCAACCGCGTAGATTTGTTAACCGAAGCTACCGGCCCGAGCTTCGAGTCCATCTACTCGGGACGTGTCCGGGTGGAGCGCAAAGGAGTCGAGTTCAACTTGATGAATTCGGCTAAGGTCTACCGAGGCTTTCGCAGGCTGACCGACCCTGACCCCTTTGACGATTAATCCGGCATAATCGGGGCTATATGGTATACCGTCCCCGCCTCCTCACTCCTGGCCCCGTCGAGCTGCACCCCAAAGCCCTCGAGGCCCTCTCTGGCCCGCAACTCCACCACCGCACGGACCAAGCACGGGCCATTTTCAACCGAGCCAGAAGCGGGCTCAAGGCGGCCTTCAAAACCCAGGGCGAAACCCTGATTCTGACCGGCTCGGGCACGGCGGCGATGGACGCGCTGGTGCTCAACCTGTTCGCGCCGGGTCAGCGGGTATTGGTGCCGGTGAGCGGCAATTTTTCCGAGCGCTGGGCCAAAATTGCCACCGAGGCTGGGCTCGAGGTGGTGCGCCGCGACCTCGAGTGGGGCAAGTCGGTACGGGAAGAGCATCTCGAGGGGCTGGGCCATTTCGACGGGGTTTTGCTGACCCACTCCGAATCCAGCACCGGAGCCCTCAACGACGTGCGGGCGCTGGCACAGGCTTTCAAGGCCCAATACCCCCACGCTCTTGTGTTGGTGGACGCAATTACCAGCCTGTTTATCAGCGCCTTTGAACTGGAAAATTGGGGCATAGATGCTGCCGCCTGCGGCTCACAAAAGGGCATCATGTGCCCTCCGGGACTAGCTTTCGCCGCGCTGTCCCCCAGAGCTTTGGAGGGCCTAAAGCCACGCAGCTTCTACCTCAACCTGGGGGCCGAGCTGAAGGCGCAGGCCGGGGGGGAGTCGGCCTGGACTCCGGCAATTAACCTGGTCGCAGCAGTGGCCGCCGTGCTGGATGAGCTTATGCCCGACCTCTCGGCACACCAGGAACTCAAGGCCCTGCAAACCGAAATCCTCTACCGGGCGGGGCACGAACTTGGCCTGAAGGCTGTGCCCGAGGTCAGGAGTGCGGCCACCACCTGCTTCTGGTTACCCGAGGGGGTCAAGTATGCTCAGGTCAAGGATGTCTTTGCAGCCAAGGGCGCGGTGATTATCGGCGGGCAGGGCCAGCTCAAGGGCAAGATTTTCCGCCTCTCGCTGATGGGCTACTCCGACCTCTACGATGCTTATGCCGTGGCCCAGATGATGCGCGAGGTGCTGCGCTTCGATTAAGCGGAGGATAGCGATGGCGGGCGAGCACGAGGACGTTTGGGCCGCGGGCAAGCTCTACGAACCCTACGTAGGGCGCTGGAGTCGGCTTGTGGCAAGGGAATTCCTGGCCTGGTTAGGTGTGCCACCGCAAAGGGACTGGCTGGATGTCGGCTGCGGAACCGGTGCGCTCAGCGAGACCCTCCTCGAGTACACCGACCCGCACGCTGTAACCGGGGTTGACCCCTCGAGCGGGTTCCTCGAGTACGCCAAAGCTCACCTCACCGACCCACGGGCTGCCTTCGCCCTCGGCGATGCCCAGTCACTACCATTTGATGCGGACAGCTTCGATGTTGCTGTCTCGGGTCTGGTGCTGAATTTCGTTCCCCAACCTGCCCAGGCCGTCGCGGAGATGACTCGGGTAGTGCGCTCGGGCGGAACCTTGGCCGCCTATGTCTGGGACTACGCCGAGAAAATGGAGCTGATACGCCGTTTCTGGGATGTGGTGGTGGCTTTCGAGCCTGCCGCTTCTAACCTCGACGAAGCCCGCCGCTTTCCACTGTGCCAACCAGACGCACTCGCCGACTTGTTCACATCTGCCGGGCTGGGCCAGGTCGAGGGCTGCCCAATTGAAGTCCCCACCCGCTTCCGCGATTTTGCGGACTTCTGGTCGCCATTCCTCGGCGGGCAGGGGCCAGCACCGGCCTACGCCATGTCGCTTGGCGAAGAACATCGTGTGGCAATCCGGGAGCGGCTCAAGGCCAACCTTCCGACCTCGAGGGATGGCTCCATATCCCTTGTGGCTCGAGCCTGGGCGGTGCGGGGAACCGTCAGTGGCTAACAAAAAACCTGTTGTCATTCTGAACCAGGTGGGGAATCTGATGCATTGTCCTGGACTAAATGTAGGGGATGGTAGCGCATCAGATTCTTCGCTCGTCCGTCCAATGGACGGATGGCTCAGAATGACAAGGTAAATGTTGATAACATCTTTGACCCCGAGAGCCAACTTTCCGGCATGAGTTCTAGAAGCTAAATCAACGTATCCAGCGCGATAAATGCCAGCATCCCCAGGCTCACCACCACATTGGCCTGGAAAAAGGCTCGGTCTACTTTGGAGAGGTCGCTGGGCTTGACCAGTCGGTGTTCGTACCACAACACCGCCCCGGTGAACGCGACCCCCAAGTAATAAATCCAGCCCATGCCCTCCGTCACCCCCGCCAGCAGGAAAAAACCGAAGGTCAGGGCGTGGCAGACTCGAGCAATCTGCAAGGCTAGCGCAATCCCGAACTTCGAGGGAACGCTGTAGACCCGGTTGGCCCGGTCAAAGTCGTAGTCCTGGGTGGCGTAGAGGATGTCGAAACCAGCCAGCCAGAAAGCGGTTCCGGCCCATAGCGCCAACATCGCCGGTGAGACCGCGCCGGTCACGGCAATCCAGCCGCCTGCGGTGGCCGCGCCAATGGTCAGGCCCAGCCAGAAGTGGCACAGCCAGGTAAAGCGCTTGGTGTAGCTATAGCCGACCAGAAAAAACACCGCCACCGGCAACAGCTCTGCGGTGAGCGCGTTGAGGTTGAAAGCGGCGAGCGCGAGGCAAATCAATCCCACAGCGGCCAACGAGAAGACCTCGAGCGGCTTGACTACACCTCTGGGCAGATGCCGCCCGGCAGTACGCGGATTAATCGCGTCTATCTGGCGGTCTATCAGGCGGTTGAGGGCCATCGCGGCGGTGCGAGCCCCCACCATCGCCACGGTAATCCACAAAAAAACCGACCAGCCCGGCCAGCCCCTGGCCGCCATCAGCATCCCGCCGTAGGCAAAAGGCAGGGCGAACAGGGTGTGCTCGAAACGCACCAAGTCAAGATAGATTTTGAGTTTGCTAGATGTCTGCACAGCCCTGACTCCAAGGGGAATTCTACCGGGTTTTGGAGCCGGGAGTGTGCAGTTGGAGTACTTTGCAAAGGGCGCAGGGAGCGCAGAGCCAAAAACTAAAAGTCGAAGGTTGAAGGGCTACACCAGGGCAGCATAATTGCCCTATCAAGAAACACCGTCTGGGACACAGTTTTTGTATTTTTAGGTTTTGACCTTAAGCCTTTAGCCCTCTGCTCTCCCCCCTCAGTTTTCGGCTTTTAGCTTTTAGCTTTTAGCCTTCAGCTTTTGGCTTTAGTCGTTCGACAGTCTTTAGCTCTCTGCCCTCAGCAGGGTTTTCCGCGTCCACGAAAAGCGTCTTGCCCCCGGTATAGAGCACCTGCCCAGCTGCGGCCTTGCGAGGCCGCCAGACGTTTTTCTTGGGGGCATAGTCTACAGGGATATTCTTTTCCCCTTTGGCTTTGGAGTAAAAGGCCGCGAGCTGGGCCGCGAAGAGCAGGTCGGGTAGGGCGGGGTTTTGCCCGGCAGTGCGGAGGATGACGTGGGAGCCGGGAATACCCTGGGCGTGGAACCATAAATCCTCGCTGTGGGCGCTACGGGTGAGGAAGTCGTTCTCCTTGCTGCTGCGTCCCACCCAGACCTCAGTTCCGCTCGGGCTACGAAACCGCGACCCCACCTGCGGCCCTTTGGCACGGGTTTTGCGCTGCTGGGCCAGCAGGTCGGGCAGGGCGGTTTGCTCGAGGTTGACCAATTCCTGGCGCAGGCCCTCGAGTTCGGCTCGGGTTTGTGGCTCGAGCCCGCGAGCTTTTTCGGCGTTGGCCTCGAGGCGCTTGGCCCGTGTGTAATACTTTTCCGCGTTCTGGAGGGGAGACAAGGTGGCATCGAGGGGAATCTCGAGAGGGTTGCCGCCGAAGTCCTCGAGGCTGACCCTGTCCCCACCCTTGATTTGGGTGCTATAGGCCATCAACAGGTCGCCGAAAGTGCGGTATTGGGCGGCATCGTCGAGCCTGGTCAGCGATTTTTGATAGTCCTGAAGCCGGGCTTGCAAGGTGTGTTCCTGCTTCCGTAGGGCCTCGCGCAGAGGTTTGCGCAAGTTTTCGGCCTCCTCTTTTTCCCACTCTTTTCGCAAATCAGCCGAGAAATCACTGCGGGAAGCGGGATGTTCGACCAGACTGTATAGCCCCTCGAGGATTATCCCTAGCTGGGCCTCAGCGACCAGGCTATAAGGAGTCAGGCCGATGCGCCGGGCCAGCTCCTGGACGAGTTCCTTGCCGATGCCATCAATGTATTTTTGAATTCCACTGGCTAAAGGTTTGCCCACCAGCACGGCTAAGTCCTCCAGGCCCACCTCCCTGGGGTCGAGCTTCTGGTAGGGCGGGGGCGGGGTGTAGGGCAGCCCGGTTTTCAGCTCGCGGAAGCGATTGACCGCTGCCGTGACAGGTCGGTCAATGCCGGTAATTTGCCCCTCCATATCGCAAACCATCAGGTTGGCGTTGCGCCCGGTCAGCTCGAAGACCAGCCGGGTCGGAGCGGTATCCCGAAACCCCTTCTCGCCCTCGATTTCCAGCAACACCACGCGATCCAGTTTGACCTGCTCGAGCCTCAACAAACGGCCCTTGACACGGGCCTCGAGCAGCCGCTGAAAGGGGGTTTTGGCCTCCCCCTCGAGCTTCCCCGGCTCCAAGGTCAGGATGGGGTTGGGCGGGCGGTAGCGCAGAACGAGGTTGCCGAGGCCCTCCAGGAGCAGTGCCGCCGTACCCTCATCCAGAAAAGCCCAGCCCAGGCTCCGCGCTGGGAGCTTGGGAGTCAGGTTGTTTAGCACAGCATTAATCAGCAAACCTTCCATTACCAAACCCTCATCCGACAGAACCAGAGCTTATCATGGTTCCCATTCCTCAAAAGGGAGTCCGCCAGGCATCTGCTGGCGTTTTTCGGCTTTTATTGTGGGACGCTCGACGTTCGATTTGTGGCCCTGGGCGTATATTGACCCGTCATGGCTGAACTCCCCGCAATTCTCGCCGTATTCGCCCACCCCGACGACGAAGCCTTCCCCACCGGCGGAACCCTGGCCCACTACGCCAAACTGGGCCATAAAGTCTATTTGGCCTGCGCCACCAAGGGCGAGGTCGGGCAGCTCAAAGACCCCGCCCTGGCCCCTGCCGACGGCTCCCCGCCGGATATGGCCGCGATTCGCACCAAGGAACTCGAGCAGTCCTGCCGCGCACTGGGCCTCGAGGCCCCAATTTTCCTCGGCTACCACGACTCCGGGCGCAACGAGCGCTTGCGCAAGGACGACCCCCAGGCGCTCTACAACGCCGACTTGTGCGAGGTCGAGGCCAGCATCCGCCAAGTCATCGCTGGAGTGCAGCCCAAAATCCTGATTACCTTCGACCCCCACGGTGGCTACGGCCATCCCGACCATCTGGTGATTCACCGGGCGGCTACGGCGGCCTTTTACTCCAGCGGCCACCTGCCCCACCCACCCCAGCGCCTGTTCTACAGCGCATTCACCAGCGAACGCGCAGCCGCCATGCAAAATAGCGGACAGAACGACAGCATCATGCGTGGTTTAGACCCTCTGGTGTTCGGGGTTTCCGAAAACACCGTGGTGCTCAAGATGAACGTGAGTGACTACGTTCCGGCCAAACTCGCGGCCGTCCAGGCCCACCGCTCGCAGTTCGCCCCCATGACCAGTGATAGTGTCCCACCCGAGCGCCGGGCAGCGATGCTGGAGTGGATGGCTACTGAAACCTTCGCCCTGGGAGGAACCCGCGCAGCCCTCCCCCACTGGCCCCTGCTGGATATGTTCGAGGGCATGTAATCCGGGTGACGGGTATAGGGTGTCGGAAGAGAATTAGAGCGGTTTTCAGAAAGAATAGGGCAGTCCCCTCGGTTAGAAAGACCTTGCCAAGCTCCTTTTTGCCGCCAGAAGAGGCGGCAAAAATAGCGGAAACTGCGATAGCGCAAAGCAAAGGCGGGAGGCAAAAACCCGCCTTTGCCTTTTCGGAACCCGTCCCCCAACACCCCAATCAAGCTCTGGGCACTTCCTGGGCCACCGGCTCTTCGGTGGGCAGCGAGCGGATTTCTTCGGGGGTAATCTGGTATTTGTCGCCGCACCAGTGGCACACCACCTCGGCCCCGCCGTCCTGCTCGATCATCTCCTGGCGCTCGAGCGGCGAGAAGTAGACCAGCGCGTTCAAGGCCCGCTGGCGGTTGCAGCGACAGCTAAAATGCAGCGGAATATAACCCTCCCGGTAGCCCACCACGCTAAGGTCGGTCTCCTGGTAGTCCAGACCCTCGAGCAGGGTTTCTAGGGTGCCCTCGAGGCCCCGCTCCAGTAGCAAGTCGGTGATGCTGCTACGGCCCCCCAGGTTGGCCTCGAGCTGCCTGACTACCTCGTCAGGACAATCCGGCAATACCTGCACCGCGATTCCCCCCGCTACTTGCACCTCTCCCTGTCCATGAACCCGCACCCCCAAAAGCATCGCCGAGGGAGCCTGCTCGGACTGCCATAAGTAACGGGCCAGGTCTTCGGCAATCTCCCCAGAAATTAGCTCGGTGCTGGATTGGTACAGTTCCTCGTTGGAGAGCAGTCGGTCTACTTTGAGTTCGCCTTGACCCACCGCAGCCCCCACGTTGAGCTTGCCATCGGGGCGCAAAGGCGGTTCGACCCTGGTATTTTTTACGTAGCCCCGCACCATTCCGTCCGGCGCAGCCTCGGCAATCGGTCCACCCAGTGGCCCATCCCCCCGGAATTGCAGGGTGATGCGCTCCTTGGGGGTTTTGGAAAGCAAGAAGGTCAGCAGCAGGGCTCCGGTCATGGCCCGGCCCAGGGCCGCGGTGGGCGTGGGTGAGAGGTCGTGGCGGGTTCTGGCTTCTTCGGCAATATCGGTAGTAAGAGCAGCCAGCACGCGGAGGTTTCCGTCCGCCGCCAGCCCCCGAATCAGTCGTCCCATAACCTGTTTATTGTAGCGGGGAGAGGAAAAGAAATAGGGTTTTGGGGCAGGGTTGTAGATTCGGGAAAACTGGTCATTTGGCACGAGTGACTTTTTTGCTTGTGGGTAGCATATCGATATGCTACCCAGAAAAATTATCCCATTTCTTGCACTTATAGCAGTCTTGTTTCTAGCGGCCTGTGGCAGCCCGTCCACATCCAATCCAGGAGGCGGTGGCTCCTCGGGAACCGGAGCTACAATCATTCAAAGCTCGCCAAACTATTTGTCTTTCCTAGGCAATACCAGCTCGACCTTGAGTGTGAGCGCAAATGGGAGTTGGACGGTGGAAAGTGGCCAAACTTGGCTCACAGTTACGCCCAATTCGGGCAGTGGGAACACTACTGTCACAGTGAATGTGGATCGGAGCGGCATAACGCCTGGGAATTATGCGGCCACCTTGCTGTTCAAAGGGAGCACGGCTCGAGAAACCGTCACTACCTATATGCGTTTTCCCAATTTGTCGGGCAATGTTACTGGCCCTACCGGGCAGGTCAAAGCTGGATCGGTAGGGGTCAACCCACAAAGTATAGGTGCTCAAGATTTTCGTCCAGGAGAAGTGTTGGTTCAGCTTAATCCGGCGATGGCCTTGTTGAGCCAGGGAGTGAGCTTGCAAACGGCTAGCAAGTTACCCGAAGTGAGTTTCCAGGCTCTCCAACAAAGCGCCTCGAGGCTAGCTATAGATTATGGCCTCAAGATTCAGCGTTTCATTGCCCCGAACTTCCCTTGGGTGGTGCTAGACATTGGTCAAAAGCCTATAGCTCAGACCCTTAGCGAACTGCAAGCTGACGGGCGCGTAGAAGCAGCCCAACCCAACTACATTTACAAGCTGCACCAACTTAGCCCCACCAAGCTCGAGCAAGCCCCTCAGATTGCCGCCCAAACCGTGCCCAGCGACCCTCTCTATCCCTACCAATGGGACATGAACTTGATTGGAATGCCCCAAGTCTGGAACACCCTGACCGGCACCTCCCGAACGATAGTTGCAGTGGTGGACAGCGGTGTGCAGCACCTACACCCTGACCTCAATGCCAACATAATCTATCCCGGCTACGATTTCGTGACTTCTCAGGCGGGTGGAGATGATCTGGCAGGCGTAGGGCACGGCACCCATGTGGCCGGTACAATTGGCGCAGTTGGGCAAAACAGTGTCGGTGTTGCGGGTATGAACTGGAATGTAAGCATTCTGCCAGTACGTGTCTGTGACAATACAGGATGTCCAACCTCTGCTATTGTTGCAGGCATCGAATATGCCGCAGGTTACTCGGTTTACAACAGCAACAACCAGTTGGTTAAACCCCCAGTAAAAGCTAATGTGATCAACCTCAGCCTGGGAGGGACAGCACCCGACCCTATGCAACAAGCTGCTCTGAGTTGGGCGGTCAGCAACGGGGTGGTAGTGGTTGCTGCTTCGGGAAATAACAGTACCAGCACTATTCTCAAGCCCACCAGTTATCCTGCTGCTTTCCCTGAAGCCATTGCGGTCGGATCAGCCGATTATGACCAGGTTACAAATATCTACTCGAGAAGTTCCTTCTCAAACGGCGACTCTGCACTTTGGGTAGTAGCTCCTGGCGGCACGTTGTTCAACAATGGGCAAGCCGTTGCAATCCCAAATGGCTTGTACGACCCAGGCTACGGCACTTTAGGAGTTGTTAGCACTTACTGGGATTTTGCCAAGAACCAACCAATTTACGCAGTAGACAAGGGCACTTCAATGGCTGCCCCCCATGTTTCGGGGCTAGCTGCGTTGATGCTTTCGGTGAACCCTCAGCTCACACCAGCTTTAGTGAAACTACTGCTATCTAACAACACTTTCCCCCCGAACGGAGGCTATAACACATCTTTAGGCTTCGGCCTTATCAATGCCCCACAAGCCGTGCAAGCTGCTCGGAATTCGCTTACCGCCTTCAACTCCGACTTCATCGTGCGTCTACGCCAGGGTTCCACTGTGGTGATGCAGGCTCGAGCCGATGTAGGAGGCAACTTCACTATGGAGAATATCCCTGCTGGAAGCTATACCCTCGAGGCAGGCACCGACCCAAGTCACAGTGGGGTTCTGGGCCTACCTGGTTCTTTTTACGGCAGCACGAATCTTACTGTGGGCTATAACGGGGACATAACAAATGCTGGCCTCAACGTACAGCCTCAATAAACTGGCCTCTTTGTGCCCTCCCTCCCTAGAATCCCCTGACACATTTGCTGTATTCTGTCAACTGTGAATCTCGACTCTCCGCGCATACTCGTGCTCAACGCCGGGTACGAGCCTCTGGGCCTCGCTAGCGTGAAGCGGGCTGTCATCCTGGTGATGAACGGAACCGCCGAAGTGGTCGAGGACAGCGGTGACTTTCTACGAACTCCCAGGGCTCCCTACCCCGTTCCCAGCATCATCCGCTTGAAACGTTTGGTACGCCGCCCTCCGGGGCGGCTTGCGCTTAACCGGCGCAACATCCTGCGGCGCGATGCTTATACCTGTCAGTATTGCGGCAAAAAAGGCTCCGACCTCACCGTAGACCATGTGATGCCCAAGAGCCGGGGTGGGCGCGGGGCCTGGGAAAACCTGGTAGCAGCCTGCCGCCCCTGCAACCTCAAGAAGAAAAACCGCACCCCCGAAGAGGCCGGGATGAAGCTGGCTCGCCGCCCCACGATTCCCCGCCACGGCCTGCTGCTGGTGGCCGACCTGCCCAATATGCCCGAAGCCTGGAAGATGTATCTGCCGGAAATCGAGCACAAGTAAAAACGCTGATAGCAGATAGGCAATAGTTACAAAACTAAAATCGCTGTCATTCTGAGCCTGTTCGTCCACTGGACGGACGGTGGCGAAGAATCTGATGCGCTAGAAGGCTCGAGACGCAATGGGGACGGTAGTGCATCAGATTCTTCACTACGCTCCGCTTCGTTCAGAATGACAATCTCGGTGATTTTGTGGCTTTCAGCGTTTGTCTCGAGCCGGAGAATACCCGGCCCTTTGCGGTAAGGTAGAAGCATGAGTCAGGCCGTACAACTCCTCTGGCCCACCCCCATCCTGGTCAAGAAGTTCGAGGGGCACGGGGCTGTCAACGCCGAGCTGGTCAGGCTTTTTTATAGCGAGGTGGCTTCGCGCGGGGGGATGCGGGGCAATGTGTATAGCAGCAGCGACGATCTGCTCGAGCGCCACCAGCACCCCGCCCTACAAGCCCTGTTCGGCTTCGTCTCAGGGAGCGTTTTCGAGGTCGCCCAGACCCTGAATGCCCCCCTCTGGCAGCGAATCGGGGCAGGCAAACTCCAGATGCACGTGGTCGGAGCCTGGTTCCAGATTCAAAACCGCTACGGCTTCCACGACATCCACAACCACGGCAACTGCTCCTGGTCGGGGGTCTACTACGTACAGATAGACCCCGCCGAGCGGCGGCGGCAGCACCCAGTCTTGGGGGTGCTCAATGGAATTACCCGCTTCTACAGCCAGCAACTAAACCTGCTGGGGGGGGCACACATGGACATGGGCAATACCTACATGCAGCAGAGCACCTTCGATGTCACCCCGGAAGAAGGCGTGCTGGTGGTATTTCCAAGCTGGCTGCTGCACAAGGCCATGCCCTACGACGGCGAAAAAGACCGCATCATCATCTCGTTCAACGCGCAGATTCACGGCGAGGGCGGGAGCAAGGGGCTCGAGTACGGCTTTCATTGAAGTACAAGATAAGATTATGGAAGTATGAAAGTATTTCTCTCGTACAGTCTTAAAGAGGATCCACTGGTTAATGAAATTGCCAATGCAATCTCGCCCCATGCAGAAGTCTTTTATTGGGAACAGAGTCAAACTCCTGGTGAACCAGTTTGGGACTCGATTTATCGTTGGATAGACAATAGCGATTTGGTATTAGCCATAATTACAGACAACACAGTTTCCCGTGCGATGTCTGTAGGACAAGAGATTGGGCATGCAAAAGCTAGAGGAAAGCTCATCATTCCTCTTGTCACCTCAGAAGTAAAGATTTCAGACTTAGGCTTTCTATCCGAAATAACGTATCAAAGAATCGATCCCATTAATCCTGAGCCTGCTTTAGCAAAAGTTGTTCACAGAATTCAAGAACATAAACAGCAAATGCTTATAAAAAACCTTTCTATCACCGTAGGTATCGTTATCCTCGTTTTCGGCTTAATTGTTGTCGCTACTCAAGATACAGAATAAACAAAAACCATTAAAAACTCTCTTCATGGCATTGGGTGGGCCGAAGCCAGCATCCGCACCCGTTCTCGCAGTTCTTCCGTCGGCCCCAGGGTCAGGGCTTCGTCTATCATCCCGGCCACGATAGGCATTTCCTCGACTGTGAAGTCTCTGGTGGTAATAGCAGGCGTGCCGATGCGAATACCCGAAGTCACCCAGGGCTTCTCGGGGTCGTAGGGGACGGTGCTCTTGGAGACAGTGATGTTTACCTTGTCCAGGGTGGTGCTGGCCTTGTTGCCCTTGATGCCCTTGCCTTGCAGGTCAATCACGAACAGGTGATTGTCGGTTCCTCCCGAGACCACCCGGTAGCCGCGCTCGACGAAAGCCTGGCTCATGGCTTTGGCGTTTGCGATGATGCGCTCACCGTAGTCCTTGAAGCCCGGCTGCATGGCCTCCCAGAAAGCCACCGCCTTGCCAGCGATGACGTGCTCGAGCGGCCCGCCTTGAGTTCCGGGGAAAATCATCTTGTCAATCTTGGCCCCAATCTCGGTATCCCCGGAGAGAATCAGACCTGAACGTGGCCCACGCAGGGTTTTGTGCGTGGTAGACGTGACCACATGGGCATAAGGAATGGGGTCGGGGTGCAGGCCCGTTGCGACCAGCCCGGCGATGTGGGCGATATCGGCCATCAGATAAGCCCCTACCTCGTCGGCGATTTCGCGGAACTTGGCGAAGTCTATCAGGCGGCTGTAGGCCGAGGCTCCGGCGATAATCAGCTTGGGTTGGTGCTCTAGGGCTAGCTTGCGAACGATGTCGTAGTCGAGGTATTCACTCTGGCGGTCTACCGGGTAGCCCACCACGTGATAGTTGATGCCGGAGAAATTGACCGGGCTGCCGTGGGTCAGGTGGCCGCCTTGGTCTAAGGCCATGCCCAGCACGGTGTCGCCCTTTTCCAGCAGGGCGTAATACACCGCCAGGTTGGCCGAGGAGCCGGAGTGCGGCTGCACGTTGGCCCAGGCCGCGCCAAAGAGCTGTTTGGCCCGCTCGATAGCCAGGGTCTCCACTTCGTCTATCACCTCGCAGCCGCCATAGTAGCGCTTGCCGGGATAGCCCTCGGCATATTTGTTGGTCAGCACGCTGCCCACCGCCTCGAGCACGGCTTTGGAGGTGAAGTTCTCCGAGGCAATCAGCTCCAGACCTTCGCGCTGGCGGGCGGCTTCTCGAGCGATGAGGCTAAACAGGGCCTCGTCGCGGATGGGGGTCTCGGGCGACTTAATCACGCCCTCGAGTATACCGCCAATGCCGGAGGGGAGGATGTTGGGGTGGGGGTTGCCAAAAAGCCCGAAACCCCTACCCAGTGGCTCGAGGCGAACTGCCTCCCCGACGGTGTTTCTCGATAAGCCAATTATACCGTCCTGGTGTAGCGGTTTTGCCTCTCGTCTTTAGACCTTCGACCTTCGACTTTTGGCATCTTGCTTCCCCCTCCCACCTGTGACCTGGATTACCTCTGGACTGCGGTTTGCGCTACACTAGAATCATGAGGAACTTTCTGATGGGGCTGGGGGGCTTATTGCTGTTAGCGGTGGTGGGTTTGTTGATCTATTTATCCATTGACTACGTGCGCTTGGCGGCTGCCGCCTCAACCCTCAACAAAATCTATCCCAATCCCATTGGGTGGGTGGTTCTGACCACAATCGTGGCCCTATTGTCGGGACTCTTTTTTGGGCTGGGGCTACGCTCTGGACATCGCGAAAACCCGGAAATCAGCCCTCGTCCCTAACCTCGCCGCTTGAACGCTGCCGCTGTTCTGGCTTAGTGTCAGGACATGGGCTACGTGTATGTATTGGCTGCCGCGACTTTATGGGGCTTGTTGGGCTCGGTTTCCAAGTTGGTGTTCGCGCAAGGGATTACCCCCCTCGAGGCAGCTTTCTGGCGGGCCGTAATGGGTGCATTGATATTCGGAACTCACGCCATAATCCTGCGCCAGACCCGCATTGACCGCAAAGATTTACCAGCCCTGGTCGGCTTCGGCCTGGTCGGGATTGCCCTGTTCTACGGCGGATATCAAAGCGCGATTGCGACCGGTGGGGCTGCGCTGGCAGCAGTGTTGCTCTACACCGCTCCGGCCATGGTAGCTCTGATGTCCTGGCTCATTTTGAAGGAGCGGATGGACGGCTCCAAGGTGCTGGCCGTGCTCTTGACCCTGGCCGGTGTTGCGGCCATCAGTTTGCAGGGCGGAACGGTGAAAGTTACCGGCGTGGCGGTCTTATGGGGATTGGTTTCGGCCTTCACCTACGCCACCTATTACATCTTCGGCAAGCTCTATTTGGGTCGCTACGCTGCCCCTACGATGCTGCTGTATGCCCTTCCAGTGGGGGCTTTGGCCCTAGCTCCGTTCGTTCATTTCGCGCCCAAAACCGCTACGGCCTGGGTGGCGATGATTTTCCTGGCGCTGGCCTCGACTTATGCCGCCAACCTGTTCTATTACGCCGGGTTGAAGCGGTTGGAAGCCACCAAAGCCTCGGTGGTGGCGACGATAGAACCGGTGGTAGCAGCCCTGGTGGCCTGGCTGTGGTGGGGGGAAAAGTTCAACCTGCTGGGCTATCTGGGGGCGGTGCTGGTGCTGGGTGGGGTCTTGTTTATGGTGTTCAAACCGGCAGTCTCGAGTCCGGCCATAGAACCCACCCCGTAGCAAGTCTCACCAGTGCAAAGTAGCCTGGAGCAAATGCTAAAACGAGTCACTTCACTCCTGGCTTGGCTGGTGCTGGCGCTGGTTTTCGCGGTTCCAGTGACCTTCACCTACGACCCTCCCTCGGGCCTCGAGGTGCAGTCGGTTAGCTTGCGCGGCAGCTTCAACAACTGGGGCCAGACCCCCTTGCAAAAGCAGCCTGACGGAACCTGGAGTGTCACCCTAGACCTGCCGCCGGGCGATATCCAGTACAAATTTTTCATCAACGGGCAGTGGCCCAAAAATATGTGCGACGACCCCACGTACGGCACGCCGGGCGTGGATGCCCAGGGGCTGAACTGTACAGACGACGGCAACGGCGGGATGAACGCGGTGCGCACCGTAAAATCGGGCAGCGACAACCCCCACAGCGATAGCCTGGCCTTCCAGCACGACCCCCAGAACGTGCGCTACCTCTCGGTGGCAGCAGCTAAACTCTCGGTGCGCTTTACAGCCGCAGTGGGCGCGGTTCAAAGCGCAGTGGTGGTGGCGGATAAAACCTACCCTATGCTCGAGCAGCTCGTCAGCGATGAAAGCGCGACCTGGCGGGCGGCCCTACCAACGACTACCAAAAGTTACAGCATCCAGCTCACCGACAAGGCCGGAAAGGCCCAGAGCTTCGGCCCTTTCCAGGTTCCGGCACAACCTTTTAAAGCCCTGGACTGGGTTTCGGGCCGGGTGGGATACCAGATTTTCCTGGATCGCTTCTGGAACGGCGACCCCAGCAACGACGCACTGGCCCTGAAGAGTGATGAGTACAACTTCAACCCGGTCTGGAAGGGCGACTCGAGCCTACCCAAACCCTACGTCTCCAAATGGAGCGACCCGCCGGGCAACATGCACTGCTGCCACCAGTATTTTGGCGGCGACCTGGCCGGTTTTATCCACAAGCTGCCCTATTTGAAGGCCTTGGGGACGACCTTTGTCTACTTCAACCCGCTTTTCGACTCTGGCTCGGCGCATGGCTACGACACCAACGACTACCTGAAGGTCTCGCCCAAATTCGGCGACAAGGCGCTGCTGAAAAAGGCCCTGGACGCGGCCCACAAAAACGGTATGCGGGTGATTTTCGACTTCGTGCCCAACCACACCGGGTTGGGCTTTTGGGCCTTCCAGGACGTGGTGAAAAACGGCAAGAATTCCAAATATTGGAACTGGTACTTTATCAAGCAATATCCCTTCACACCGGGGGATATCCGGGGTTACGAGGGCTGGGCCGGGGTGGCCAGCCTGCCCAAGCTCAACACCGGCAACCCAGAAGTGCGCCAATACTTGATTAATGCGGCGGTGAGCTGGATCAAGTTCGGCTTCGACGGGCTGCGTGTAGACGTGGTAAACGAGCTGATTGACCCGCACAACTTTTTCAGGGATTTGCGCAAAGCCGTGCGGGCCGCCAAGCCCGAGGCCTACATGGTGGCGGAAATCTGGCAGCGTGATCCCTCCTGGCTCCAGGGAGACCAGTTTGACTCACTAATGAACTATGCCATCGGGCGCGACGTGCTGCTGGGGTACGCTCGAGGATTGTCCAGCGGCCCTCGCGCTTTGAGCGGCCTGTCCACCATCTATAGTACCTATTCCGAAGCCGTGGCCGCTCAGGGCTTCAACCTGATCGGCTCGCACGACACCGCCAGGATCCTCACCGATTTAGGCGGCGGAAACTTCGGCGACAAGCCTTCCGCAGAAGGAATTGCCCGGCTGAAACTCGCTTCCGCGCTGCTGTACGCGCTCCCCGGCGTTCCGGTCTACTTTCAGGGCGAGGAGTGCGGTTTCACCGGGGAAAAAGGGGTATATCCAGTGAATGAGCTGTATCGCTACGCAGTGCAGTGGGATAAGTGCAACCCGGACACGCTAAAGCACTATCAAAGCCTGGGCAAGCTGCGGAAGGAAATCTCCGCGTTGACAAGTCCAGTTTTCCGCGTCTACAAGGGCGATGGCAGTATTCTCGCCTTCTTCCGGGGCGAGGCCGGGCCTGCGGAGGTGCTGGCGGTGTTCAACAGCAGCCAGGAGGCCGCAACCCTCACACTCCCACCCGGCTCTTGGCGCGATGCCGCGAACGGAAAAACCTACCCGGGCGAAGTACCGATGGGGGCGATTTCCTGGCGCTATCTGGTGCGGGCTGGGCAATAGATTTGCGGCGAAAATCAGTTCCCTCTCCCTTTGGGTTAGGGTGGGGGGGACGCGGCGATTGAGCGTGTAGGCTGCTATAAAGAACGGCCTTTTGCAGCAAATCAAAAGCGGAGGATCGCCACCCCCACCCTAGCACGGGCAAAGCCCGGCCCCGTCCAGGGGGGAATTCATGTTGCGGCAAATCTATTAAGGGCTAGGGATTTGCCACCCTGACCCCTTGGTCAGTACAGTGTTTTCATGCAGCGCAAAAGCCTATCCGCCATCACCCTGGCCCACGTCACAGTAGATATGCACACCGGCTCCCTGGCGGTGCTGCTGCCGCTGCTGCTGTCCACCTTCCACCTCAACTACGCCGCCGCCGCCGCGATTATCACCGCTAACAACATCGTGATTGCCTTTGCCCAGCCGCTATTCGGCATTTTGGGCGACCACAAATCGTTCAAGTGGATGGTCTGGGTGGGCTGTCTGCTGACCGGGGTGGCGATGGTCTCGGTGCTGTGGCAACCCTATTACGTCTTGGTTATCGCGGCAGTGATTTTGAGCGGCATCGGCTCGGCGATGTTTCACCCAGAGTCGCTCAGCCGGGTTCGCGTGGTCAGCTCGAGCAAAATCGCCAGCGCAACCTCTTTTTTCTTCTCCGGGGGCAACGTGGGTTTCGCGCTGGGGCCGATTCTGGCAACCCTGCTCACCGAGCGGCTAGGCCGGGCCGGAGGGCTTTTGATGCTGGTTCCCACTTTAGTGGCAGTAGCCCTGCTTTTTAGCCAGTGGCGAACCATCGCCCAAGACAGCCTAAAAAAGACCCGGCTCGAGGCCAGTGCCACAGGCCGCCCCTGGCTTGCCGCCGGGCTAGTGGCCTTCTTGATGTTGCTGATTACCCTGCGCAGCACGGTTACGACCGGCCTGCAAACCTTTATCCCACTGTACTTTCACTACACGGGCTCCCTCAGCCGCGACGGGGCAGCATTTTTGGTCACGCTGCTGGCAATTTGTGGTGCGGCAGGGACGCTCACCGGTGGCCTCGCTGCCGACCGCTACGGGCGCAAAGTGACCATGGCCACCACGGCCTTGCTGGGGCTGGGCTTTCTCTACGTGTTTTTGCACAGCAGTGGCATCGTGCAGATGGTCTCGATTGGGCTGGCCGGGGCCTCCTTGAGTGCGGCCTGGCCGATTATCGTGGTGATGATTCAAGAGGCCATGCCAGGCCACGTGGGTCTGGCCTCGGGCCTTTCTCTAGGCACTTCCTATGGGGCTAGTGGCTTAGGGGTAGCGGCACTGGGGCGCTTCGCTGACGGTTTTGGCTTGGGCAGCACCATGCAGGTGCTGACCCTGCTGCCCATCGCTATCTTTGCCCTGACCCTGTTCGTGCCTGAGCGCACGGCCAGACCTGTAGCAGCTACAGATTAAGGCTTTCCACATCTAGCTCCTAAAGTTTGCGCCCATCATAGGCGCAGACGGAGGTGGGGTATGAGAAAAAGTTTATGGTTGGGGTTATTTGGATTGCTGGCGTTAGTGGGCTGTGTTCCCTCCTACCAAGCCCCACAGCCCTACTATGAAACCCGGCTGGGCTTCAATTTTCTGATTCCCCCCGACTGGCCCACGGGGCGCTACGGCGAGCGCGAGTATGCAGCGGTTGAGCTAACCCAGACCCAGGCCCTCAGCAGCGGGGCAATCGAGCTGTATTACATCCCCATGGACAATACCAAACCGCCCCAGCCGCTGTTCAAGATTTATCAGTACACCAAGACCAACTGGGCCACCGCTCAGGGCAGCTCGAGCCTGGACAGGCCAAAGCTGGTGAAGAGCGGGGATGTGGTGTACGCCGCGGTGCTGCCCACCGCCAACCCCTACGACCCCACCACCCCAGACGGCAAAACCTACGCCAGGATGGTGTTAACCCTAGACCAGATTCAAAAATCTATCGTGCAGCGCTAAAGGTCTCGAGGTTTTGGGCCTCCCCCGCTTGGCATAACAGCCCGCGGGGATTTTGCGTATAGGACAGTGCTTATCAATATCGAAACAAATGCTTCCTGGACAGAGGTTCCAGGGCAACTGTGCGACCATAGAGGCGATTTATGAGTCGGCCCTACACTCAACAGGTGTGTCAGCGTGGCCTACGCCGGGCGGGGGCCTCTGCCCCTACAAAACCGCGTTTTTTGGCCGAATAACCTCCGGGTTGTGGGGGCCAATCTTGTGTTCGGCCTTTTTATTCACGTACACTGATATTTACTCGGTTTGAGTATAGGAGGCAACCATGTCACTCACCCGCAGCCGCACCGCCGATATCCTCGAGCGCCGCAGCAAAATCGTCCCCAGAGGGGTTTCCCAGGTTCAGCCGGTAGTAATTTCCAAAGCCCTGGGCGGGAAGATCTGGGATGTAGATGGTAAGGAATACCTGGACTGGATCGGGGGCATCGGGGTGCTGAACGTAGGGCACAACCACCCCAAGGTGGTGCAGGCGGTGCAGGAGCAGGCCGCCAACTTCATGCACACCTGCTTCCAGGCTGTGGCCTACGAGCCCTACATTCGCTTGGCCGAGCGCCTGTGTGCTACTGCGCCAGGCCAGGGCCCGAAAAAAGCCTTCTTCGTGACCACCGGAGCCGAGGCCACCGAGAACGCCATCAAAATTGCCCGGCAGTACACCGGGCGGCCCGCCGTAATCGCCTTCACCAACAGCTTCCACGGGCGCACCCTGATGGGCATGACCCTCACCGGAAAGTCGAGCTACCGCCAGAGCTTCGGCCCCTTCGCACCGGAGGTCTACCACGCCCCCTATCCCTATGCCTATCGCGGCTGGGACACCAAAGCCGCCCTCGAGGGTCTGCAAGAACTCTTCGACACCCAGGTGGCCCCGGATCGCGTAGCCGCCATCATCATCGAGCCCCAGCTCGGCGAGGGCGGGTTCGTGCCTGCTCCAGCAGCTTTCCTGCGGTCTTTGCGTAACCTCACCAAAAAGCACGGCATAGTGTTTATTGACGACGAAATCCAGACCGGCATCGGGCGCACCGGCAAGTTTTGGGCCCTCGAGCACGCGGGCGTGGAACCCGACCTGATCTGCTTCGCCAAGAGCATCGGCGGCGGCCTGCCGATTGCGGGCGTGCTGGGCCAGGCCGAAATCATGGACGCGCCTGCGGTGGGCGGCCTGGGCGGAACCTTCGCCGGAAACCCTCTGGCCTGTGCCGCCGGAAACGCCGTGCTGGACATCCTCGAGGAGGAAGGTTTGCTCGAGCGGGGGGTTGGGCTGGGCCAAATCCTGCAGGAGGGCTTTACCAAGCTGCAAGCCCGCTTCCCACAAATCGGCGACGTGCGCGGCCTGGGGCCGATGGCGGCGATCGAGCTGGTCAAAACTCCCGAGGGCAAGGAACCCGACGGAGCCCTGACCCAAAAGGTGATTGACCAGGCCCGCGAGGGTGGCCTGCTGCTGATGAAAGCAGGTATGCACTACAACGTGATTCGCTGCTTGGTGCCCTTGGTGGCGAGTGAGGACGAGGTAAAAAGGGGCCTCGAGGTGCTGGAACAAAGCCTCGAGAAAGCCCTCCGCTAAAGACCCTCTCGATGGCCTAGAGCGGTTTTTGCAAAGAACCTGGGGGTGGCCTGGGCCTATTTACTGGGCCCGTCTGCGCAGAGAACCGCGATACATCCCAGAGGTGGAGGATGTCGCCTGAAAGTCAAAATCTGCTTCGAGGGGCTACCCTGGCGGACGCGCCGAAGCTCCTCGAGTTTGTCCGCGCCTACTATGCCCACGACGGGATTCCTTTCGACGAATCCTCGATTCGTAGCGGCCTGAACGTTCTGCTGCAAGATTCTTCGCTGGGACGAGCATTTTTAGTCCAGGACGGCGAACAGGACGCGGGCTACCTGATTGTGGCCTTTGGCTTCGACCTCGAGTTCGGCGGACGGCAAGCGACTGTTACCGAGGTGTTTATAGAAGATCGTCACAGGGGTCAGGGGCTGGGGACTAGAATATTCGCACAGCTCGAGGTCATCTGCCGGAGTCTGGGTATCGGGGCGCTCGAGCTACAGGTCGAAGAGGACAACCTCGAGGCCCAATCCTTCTACCAAAAACTCGGCTTTTACGCCCACCGGCGCATCCCCATGAGCAAAATGCTAAACGCAATACGCAAAACGCCGAAGGATAAAGGAGAGATTATGGCCTACATCAACCTCAAAACCCCCATCCCCGGCCCCAAAAGCCAGGCCTTGCAAGCCCGCCGCGCGGCTGCCGTCACCGCCGCGCTGGGCCAGGCCAGCCCCATCGCGGCCCAAAAAGCCCACGGCTCGCTGGTGGAGGATGTGGACGGCAACACCCTGATTGACCTCGCCGGCGGTATCGGTGTGCTGGCTGCCGGACACACGCCACAGGCCGTAGTAGAGGCGATAAAAGCCCAGGCCGAAGACCTCATCCACATCTGTAGCATCGTGGCAAACCACCAGAGCTACGTGGAGGTCTGCGAGCTGCTCAACCGCCTGACCCCCGGTGTTTTCCCCAAGAAGAGCTTCCTCTCCTCGGGTGGCGCGGAGGCCGTGGAGAACGCGGTGAAGTTCGCCCGGCGCTTCACCGGGCGCGACGGCATCCTGGTCTTCGAGGGGGCCTACCACGGGCGCAGCAACCTGACCATGGCCATGACCAGCAAATACAGCCTGTTCAAAAAAGGCTTCGGGCCGTTCGCGCCGGAGGTCTACCGGCTGCCGCTGCCCAACCTCTACCGCACGCCCAAGGGGATGAGCCCCGAGGATTACCTCGAGTGGTGCTGCTGGAACCTGGAAAACGCCCTGGTGGCCCACATTGACCCCTCGGCGCTCGCCGCCATGGTGATCGAGCCAGTCATCGGCGAGGGCGGGTTTATCCCCGTTCCGCACAAGTTCCTGCGCAAGATTCGGGAGGTCTGCGATGCCACCGGCGCAGTGATGATCGCCGACGAGATTCAAAGCGGCTCCGGGCGCACCGGCAAGATGTACGCCATCGAGCACAGCGGGGTGATTCCCGACCTGATCGTCTCGGCCAAGAGCTTGGGTGCCGGAATGCCCATCAGCGCGGTGACGGGCCGGGCCGAAATCATGGACTCGCCACACGTGGGCGGGCAGGGCAGCACCTACGGCGGTAACCCTTTGGCGAGTGTGGCGGCGATTGAAACCCTCAAGTACCTCTCGAAGCCCGAAGTCTTGGCCAAAGCGACAGCAGTCGAGCGCGTGGTGCGCGAGACCTTCGAGCCAATGAAAAAGGATTTCCCGGTAGTGGGCGACGTGCGCGGGGTGGGGGCAATGATGGTGGTGGAGTTCGTCAAAGACCCGGTAGGCAAGGAGCCCTGGCCGGAGTTTACCCTCGAAGCCATCAAAACCGCCTCGGCGAACGGGGTAATTCTGATTCGCGCTGGGCTCTATACCAACTGCATCCGCTTTCTGCCCGCGCTGGAAATCCCCGAGGACATGCTGCGCGAGGGCTTGGGCGTGGTGGCTGAGGCGATACGGAGGACGTACAAGACCATGACGGTAGATACCTAACCCCATATCACCCCCCAGAGATTGACGGGCAGACCCAGGTGTCTGCCCCTACAAAACCTATGAACCTTGCCCAAGACATCCTCGAGGCCCATTCCCGCCTCAAACCCTACGTCCTCGAGACCCCGCTCGAGCACTCCCTGTCCTTCTCGCAGGCTACGGGGGTCGAGGTCTGGCTGAAGCTCGAGAACCTCCAGCATACCGGCAGCTTCAAGGTGCGCGGGGCGCTGAACAAGCTGCTCTCGCTCTCCCCTGCTCAGCTAGAAAAAGGTGTGGTAGCGGCCAGCAGCGGGAACCACGGGGCGGGCCTGGCGTATGGGCTCTCGAAACTGGGCGCGACGGGCATTGTATTCGTGCCGGAGGGTGCGGTGGAGACCAAGCTCGAGGCCATCCGCCGCCTGGGGGCCGAGGTACGGTTTCACGGTACGGACGGGGCAGATACCGAAATATATGCTCGAGAATACGCCCTTCAGCACGGATTAATCTACATATCACCTTATAACGACCAGGATGTAATCGCGGGGCAGGGGACAATTGGCATGGAAATCGCTGGTCAACTACCCCTCCCTCAACTCACATCCTCCCCCCAGCAAAATCCGCTCTCGAGCCCTTCGCAGCCCCCCCTGCACGCAGGGGGGGAAGGGGGGGTCGTCTTCGTCACCGTGGGCGGCGGTGGGCTGATTTCGGGGATTGGGTCGTATCTGAAATCGGTCAACCCCAACGTCGAGATTATCGGCTGCCAGCCGGAGAACGACGCGGCGATGCTGGCCTCGGTACAGGCGAGCCGGATTGTCGAGATAGACGCAAAACCCACGATTTCTGACGGGAGTGCAGGCGGCCTCGAGCCCGGTGCTATCACCTTCGACCTCTGCCGAACGCTGGTGGATGAGTGGGTGACGGTGAGCGAGGCCGAAATCCACGCAGCGATGCGGCAGTTTATCCAGAACCAGCATCAGTTGCTCGAGGGCGCAGCGGGGGTGGCCCTGGCAGCGTTCCTGAAGACTGCTCAGCACTGTCGAGGGAAGAACGTGGTTATCGTCATCTGCGGGGCCAATATCGGCCTGGACAAACTAAAATGGGTGCTGGAATGAAAGAGATTCTCTCGAGCGCAGACAACCGATTCGTGGTAGTGCAGAGCGAGCCTGCGATGGCGGAGCAGCTCGAGGCCGTCCAGCGGGCTTCCTTCCCCACCCTGGCCGAGCACGAGCTAACCCTGGCCCACCACTTCCGCAGCCACATGAAATACTTTCCCGAGGGGCAGCACGCCGTGGTGGAGGGCGAAAGTGGCAGGGTAGTGGCCTCGAGCAGTGACCTCATCGTGCGGCTCGACCTCGCCAACATCTGGCACCGCTTCGTGGACATCTCCGGCCACATGACCCTCTCCACCCACGACCCCACTGGCGACTGGCTCTACGGCGCGGACATCGGCGTACACCCGGATTACCGTGGGCATGGGCTTTCCACCCTGCTCTACACCGTGCGGCAGGACTTGGTGCGCCGCCTGAGGCTCAAAGGCCACACCGCCGGGGCCATGCCCAAGGGCTACGGGTCAGTCCAGGATGAGATGCCTTTGGAAAGATATTTGCTCGAGGTGATTCGCGGTGAGCGCTCTGACCCGGTGCTTTCGGTGCAGCTCAAGCGCGGATACGCCATCTGGGGCATCATCCCTGAGTACCTGGAAGACCCCAGTTGCGCCAACTATGGGGTACTGATTATTTGGCGAAATCCCGATAAGGTAAGAAAAGGGTGGCTGTAGATCGAGTACAGTTAATTCAGCATGAGTTATTTCGTATCTGCAATGCTCATTGTGGTGGGCATCATTCATTTGCTACCGCTGTCTGGTGTGTTCGGAAGTGAGCGGCTTGCCGCGCTCTATGGCTTGTCCTTTAACGAACCCAATCTTGTTATCTTGATGCGCCATCGTGCGGTGCTGTTCGGAATTGTTGGCCTGTTGCTGACTTTTGCTGCGTTTCAACCCTTGTTTCAAACCTTGGCATTCGTCGTTGGCTTTGTCAGCATCGTCTCTTTCTTATGGCTGGCCTGGTCTATCCAGGGTTACAATCCTCAAATCGCTCGTGTTATCAGAGCCGATGTTATTGCCCTAGTTTGTCTCATCTTGGGCGCAGTTGCTCATGTTTACCGCAAATGAAAGGGTGGCGACCTCGAAGCCCTCGAGCTTCGTCCGGGCCTTGTAAGGTGGGATTTATCGCCTGCAAAGCCTCGAGGTTCTCATCATCACGGACGGCAAAATCGTCGCCGCCGGCTCTCTCCAACCCCGAGCTCCAAAGATGCCCACATCGGTGTCTAGGTGGATCGCCCACCTATCTCTACCCTATCTCACCCGCTCTAGCTTTCATATCCTAGAGCTTGCAAAATAGCGTTTAGTTCTTCTTCCGAATGGTAGGCAATCTCGAGCCTGCCCCGGTTCTCTGCGGTAAACCGCACCCGCGTGCCCAACTGTCGCGTGAGCGCTCGGGCTATTTCGGCATAGGCTTCCACCGAGCGCCCTCCTGAAGCCTTGGCCCGCACCGGAGCTTCTTTGAGCCGCTCGGCTTCCCGCACGTTGAGGTTTTTTGTGATTACCTCGCTTAGCCCCCAAGAACGCCTGGCTTCAGGCAGCATCAGCAAGGCTCTGGCATGTCCGGCTGTAATCTTGTTGGACTCCAGGGCTTGGATAGCCTCGGGGGAAAGCTGGAGCAGGCGCAGGGCGTTGGATACCGTTACCCGGGCCTTCCCTACTGCCTGGGCCACCTCTTCTTGGGTCATGCCCATGTCTACCAAACGCCGATACCCCTGGGCTTCCTCGATAGCGTTGAGATCCTCGCGCTGCAAGTTTTCAATCAGGGCTAGCTCGAGGGCTTCCCGCTCGCTGATATCGCGGATAACCACCGGCACTTCCCGCAACCCCGCTTGCTGGGAGGCCCGGTAACGGCGTTCCCCGGCAATCAACTCGTACATATCCCCTTTGGGGCGCACCATGAGGGGCTGTAGCAAGCCTTTTTCCTTGATGGAAGCAGCAAGCTCATCCAGGGCAACTTGGTCGAAGTAGCGACGGGGCTGATCTGGGTTGGGCTTGATTAGGGTGAGGGGCAGTTTGGAGACTCCTGCTGAGCTTTTAGGCAATAAGGCCTGCAAGCCTCGTCCCAGTCCACTAGGCTTCTTGGACACGGCGCATCACCTCCTCGGCCAGACGGCGATAGGCGTGGGCTCCGCTCGAGGTCGGAGCATACTGAGCGATATCCTTGCCGTGGCTGGGAGCCTCAGCCAGTCGAACATTGCGTGGAATTACTGTCCAAAACACCTTTTCCCCCAGATTAGCCCGCAGGTTGGCCTCGACTTGCTGCGAGAGCAAGGTGCGCGGATCGTACATGGTAATCAGGATACCCAAAAGCCGCAGCCCAGGGTTAAGTTCCGAGCGCACCTGATCTACCGTATCCATCAAACCTGCCACCCCCTCGAGGGCATAATACTCAGCCTGCACAGGCACAATCAGCCCCTCAGCGGCAGCCAGCACATTCAAGGTGATCGGCCCCAGGCTGGGCGGGGCATCCAGTAAAACTACGTCGTAGTTGGCCTCCAGCGAGGCAATCACCTCAGCTAGGCGAGTGGGATTTTCCAGCAGCTCGGCGGCTGCCCCCACCAAATCCGGGCTGGCTGGCACCAGGTCTAGACCCTCGGTCACCTCGAGGATTGCGGTTTCGGGGTTGGTATTTCCGACCAGGATGCTATAAATACTCTCCGAATCAGCAGTCTGCCCCAGCCCCGAAGTGGCATTTACCTGAGGGTCAAGGTCTATCAGCAAGACTTTCTGCCCAGCTTTTGCCAGATATACCGATAGATTGACGGCTGTAGTGGTTTTACCCACACCACCTTTTTGATTAACAATCCCAATGCGCTTCACGTTCTCACTAGGATAAAGGATTTTTCTCGGGCATTCCCGGTCTACGGGGATATTTAGCCGGTGTAGGAGAAGTTTTTTCAACAATTACCAAACACCTAGAATCGCCAATTATAGGCAGTTCGAGCCACACCGATTCAACCAGTTTCCCCCCCAGCTTCTCCAGGGCTGTCCCCGATGCGGCAACTTCACTTTGGGCTTCGACCCCTTTCTGTGCAATTAGATAGCCCCCCACCCGCAATAGCGGTAGACACAGCTCATAGAGCGTGCTCAGGGTACTCACCGCTCGAGTGACCACCCGGTCATATTCTTCTCGGTGGGCCGTCTGATGCCCCAAATCCTCTGCTCTCCCCCACAACGTGTATGCATTGGGCAAGGCCAATGCCTCCAATACCTTCTCCACAAACCCTATCTTTTTGCGGGTCGCATCTATCAGCACCACCTCGAGCTGGGGCCTAGCAATACATAAAGGCAAGCCTGGAAACCCTGCTCCCGTGCCCACGTCTATTACCCGCAGGGTTCCCTCCAGCCGATTAGAGCGCAGGCAGCTCAGGGAGTCTATAAAGTGCTTAAGTACAATTTCTGGTTCGCTGGTTAACCCGGTGAGGTTCATTTTTTGATTGCTCTCGGTCAGTAAGTCAAAGAGTTGATCGAAAAGTTCAAACTGCCCCGTCAGATTGAGCCCCAAATCACGGCTGGCTGCAATAAATAGCTCTTTCCCCTGAGAACTCAGTCGCATATTCTATAGGTTATACTTCCGCTTCATCTCGAGGTAGCGGCCATGCGCATAAGAATCGATTGATTCTATAAACACCCGATCCAAAATAGGGATTAACTGTTCCCGAAGGACAGCACCTCGAGCCATCCATTGATAATACGTGCGCTTGTCATGATGGTAGGGGCCATATAGCTTGGAACCAGGAATCAACCCGACCAATAGCCGAAACAGTGCTTCGTGACGCACATGCATTCGAATAGTTATGTGAGGTTGGCGACCATCACCACCAAAATGTCCTTCGCCAATCAACACTCCAACCAATAATCCTGTTTCAAAGTCGTTCATCTATATTTCCGTTGTTCTACCCTCGAGGTTTCCCGTGAAACGGCTCTTAAAAAATATAAGGGGTGTTGTTTCACCGTCAAGTTTCTCGTGAAACCCGATCCCGTTGTTTGGTCACATGAATGATCAGGGCGGTGATGTCAGAGTCGCGCACACCCGATACTTTGGAGGCTTCAGCCACCGTTTTAGGTAGGGTTTTGCAGAGTTTCTCCACGGCCTCTCTGGATAGGCTATGCACTTTTGCGAAATCAAGATTGCTTGGTAGTGGAAAATTTTCCAATTCTTCAGAGCGACGGCGCGATTTTTCTTGACGCTCGATATAGCCAGCATATTTAGCCCTAATCTCTACCTGAAGGGCCTCAGCTGGGGTTAAGGGTGTGGTTGGCTCCCCCACTGACAAAAGAAGGTCGGCATAACAGGTTTGGCTGCGCCGCAAATAGTGTAGTGCTGAAGTACCATTTATCTTGATTTTTTCCAGTCGCAAAAGTTCATTCTGTACTCGAGCGTATTTTTGCTCCATCTGGCTAAGGTCTGTCTTGGGCCGTAGTCCCCAGGTCAGCGCGAAGGGCATCAAGCGCTCATCTGCATTGTCCGAACGACAGAGCAGGCGCAACTCGACTCTCGAGGTCATCATTCGGTAGGGTTCATTGGTTCCAAGGTGAACCAAATCATCCACCATTACCCCGATATAACCTGACTCTCGAGGAAGGCTGGCGACCGGCAAGCCGAGGACAAATCGGGCAGCATTCAAACCTGCCAGCAAGCCTTGTGCGGCTGCTTCTTCATACCCAGAAGTACCATTGATTTGTCCTGCTGAAAACAAACCTGGGAGGAGTCTGGATTGCAAACCGGGGGTGAGCTCTAGGGGATTTAAGGCATCATACTCGACAGCGTAAGCATAGCGTTGGATGGAGGCTTGTTCAAAGCCCGGCAGGCTCTGTACCATCTTGATCTGAAGCTCAGGGGGCAGGCTCGAGGAAAACCCTTGTAAATAAAGCTCTGAGGTCTGTAGGCCGTCGGGTTCAACGAACAACAAGTGGCTATCTTTATCCTGGAAACGCACCACTTTGTCTTCTATCGAAGGGCAGTAACGTGGCCCCACCCCTTCGATATCTCCCCCATACAATGGGGAAAGGTGGAGGTTCTCTTGGATAAGCCTATGGGTCGCTGGGGTAGTGCGGGTTTGCCAAGTCGCACAGACCGAAGCATTCGGCCCTGGAGTTCCAGCAAAAGTCTCTGGAGGGTCGTCAGCGGGCACGACCGTTAGTTTTGTAAAATCTACCGATTCCGCCTGGATCCGCGGTGGCGTACCGGTTTTGAAGCGAAATAACTGATGCCCAACAGCTCTCAGGCTATCCGACAAAAACCGAGCAGGTGGCTCACCTTGACGACCCGCCGCCCTAGAGTGTCGTCCATACCAAACCGTGCCCTGTAGAAAGGTTCCGCTAGCGACAACCACAGCGGATGAGGCCATGCGCCGACCATCTGCGGTGAATATACCCTTGAGCATATGGTTTTCCAGCCAAATAGCGGAGACCTCGGCGCGAACGCTATCTATATTGGGGTGGGCAAGCAAAACACGCTGGGCCTCGAGGGCATAGCCATCACGGTCTACTTGAAGCCGTAAGCTCTGTACAGCGGGTCCTTTGGAGCGATTGAGCACACGGGTGTGAATCGCTGTAGCATCAGCTAGCTTGCCCATCAGCCCACCCAGAGCTTCGATTTCGGCCACCAGTTGGCTTTTGCCTGGACCACCTATTGCCGGATTACATGGCATGAGCCCTATGCGCTCGGGGTTAGAGGTGATTAGACCTACCCTCACCCCGAGCTGAGCCGCGGCCCAGGCGGCTTCAATTCCGGCATGGCCTCCGCCAACGACAATCACATCATAGACTTCCATCGGCAACATTGTAGCAGGGCCGCCGCGAAGGACAGATTTTAGACCTTCCCACTATCGCGATTCTCTGATTTTTGCCACCGCACCCAGCGGCAAAATCTCGGACGGGCACAGTAAATACCCTCAAGCCACCCCAAGATTCTTTGCAAAAGCCGCTCTAAAAGCCTTCTCAATGTGGTTGCAAGCCTGTGGATAAGTCTTAGAATAGCGGGACGGAGGATTAACCTTTGACCCAAAATACTGTTTGGCAGAACGTCCTCGAGTACGTGCGCCAAAGCATTACCGAGGTCGAGTACCACACCTGGTTCGAGAAAATCCGGCCTTTGGGGGTCGTGAATGGTTCTCTCGAGCTGGGGGTGCCGACCTCGTTCGCTGGGGATTGGATTCAAAAACACTATGCTGAGCTGATCCAGGAAGCCCTGACCCGCCTCGGGGCACAAACCCCTCGTTTTGAACTCAGGGTAGTTCCGGGAAATCCTGTTCAGGACGATATATTCTCAGCACCTAATCAACCTCAGGCCAAAGCGCCTCGAGCCCGGCTCAATCCCAAATATACCTTTGAAAACTTTGTGGTCGGGCAAAACAACAACTTAGCCCATGCGGCTGCGGTGGCGGTGGCCGAGTCACCAGGCTATGCCTACAACCCTTTGTTTTTATACGGTGGGGTGGGACTGGGGAAAACCCACCTGATGCATGCCGTGGGCCACTCGGTGGCCCAGCGTTTTCCCGACAAGAAAATCGAGTACGTGACCACCGAGACCTTTACCAACGAACTAATTAACTCCATTCGAGAAGACCGTACCTCGGAGTTTCGAGATCGCTATCGCTCGGTAGATTTGCTGCTGGTGGACGATATTCAGTTTATTGCCGGTAAAGAACGTACCCAGGATGAGTTTTTCCACACCTTCAACGCGCTGTACGAGGCCAGGAAACAGATCATCCTTTCTTCAGATCGCCCACCCAAGGACATCCTGACTCTCGAGTCTCGCCTGCGCAGCCGCTTTGAATGGGGTCTCATCACCGATATCCAGTCTCCCGACCTCGAGACCCGTGTGGCTATTCTCAAGATGAACTCCGAGTTTCGCAATATGCGCGTTCCCGAAGAGGTGCTGGAATACATCGCCAAACAAGTCACTTCCAATATTCGGGAACTCGAAGGGGCCTTGATGCGGGTGATTGCCTATGCCTCACTCAACGGGGTACAGCTTTCCAAGCAGATCGCCATTAAAGCTTTATCTGATGTGTTCACGGCTACCGAAACCAACATTTCCCCCGAAGAGATCGTCAAGGGAGTAGCCGAACACTATAGTTTGAAAGCTGAGGAGATTCGGGGGGCAGGCCGCCGCAAAGAAGTGGTGATTCCCCGCCAAGTCGCTATGTACCTGATCCGCGATGTCACCCATATGTCCCTTCCTGAAATCGGTCAGTTCTTCGATGGGCGAGACCATACCACCGTTCTATACGCCATTCAGAAGATACAAGAGGCAGTAGATAGTGATGTCAGCTTGCTTCAGGCGGTCAAAACTATAAAAGAGCGCTTACGCTAGGCTCCTTTTCCCACAGCCTGTGGATAACCCTGTGGATAACTTGTGGATAACCCTGTGGATAAAGCTGTGGATAAATGCGTTTGGTATGGGCTTGTGGATAAGTCCCAGTTCTGTCCACAACTTATCCACAGCTTGTCCACACTTTTATACCCCCTTTATCCACAGGCTCAATTCGATAAGGCTGGGGGTTTAAGTCACCATATCCACATATCCACAGGCCCTACTACTACTACTACTAATTACTTAAATTCTTTAAAACAGATAGAAGTAGTTAAATTAGAGGCTGGTTTTTGAACCATCAAAACTATCAAAATCACATTCAAAGGCCATGCTGATACAATGCATACGCTGATGAAGAAAAGACAAGCCAACCCCAAACCAGGAGGACGCTAGTGGAAGTCCGTATTCCTAAACGCACCCTTGCCGAAGGGTTATCTATCCTAGAGCGGATTATCCCCAGCCGTAGCAGCAACCCTATCCTGACGTATCTGCCCTTAGAGTTGAGCGATAACGGGTTGATTCTGAAGGGAACTAACGGGGAAGTGGATATCGAGGTTCGCCTACCGGCTGAAATCCAAGGGACGGGTCAGATGCTCGTACCAGCCCAGACCTTTTCCCAGATTGTGCGCAGCTTGCCGGGCGAACTGGTCGAGCTTATCTTTGGCGAGCGCCTCGAGCTTCACTCTGGAGCCTTCAATACCCAGCTTTCGATTACCAGTTCGGAGGGCTATCCCGAGCTTACCTTTGGCAATCCTGGTTCAGAAAAAATATCCGCCTCCCGGCTAGCCCAGGCTATTACTCGAGTGCGTTATGCAGCCAGTACCGAGGAATATCGGGCTATTTTTCGGGGGGTACAGCTCGAGTTTTCTCCACAAGGTTTGCGTTCGGTGGCCTCGGATGGGTTTCGGCTGGCCCGCTATGACCTGCCCATCACCCTGGAGTCGCGCAAGCTGGTTATTCCAGCTCGCAGCGCCGATGAGATCGTTCGGGTTTTCAAGGATGTTCAGGGTGAGGTGGCTTTGGCAGTGGGGGAGGGCACACTGACCCTGGTAGGGGATGCTGTGAGGATGGCAGTCAAGTTGATGGAAGGGGAGTTTCCCGACTACGCCAGGGTTATCCCCCAGAGCTTCGTGCTCGAGGCCACGCTATCTGCCGAAGCCCTACAGGAGAGTCTCAAGCGGGTGGCGGTGCTTTCTGATCGCAATAATCACCGGGTTAACTTGCTATTTAATGAGGGCAAGCTGGACATTGATGCTGAGGGTGACTATGGGCGGGGTAGGGAAGAGCTGAACATCGAAACCAGCGGAGAGTCGCAGATTATGGTTGCGTATAACGCGCAATACCTGATAGATGCCCTGGCTCCTGTCGAGGGCACCGTGCGTATCAAGCTTTCTGGCCCCACCAGTCCCAGCATCGTGCAAGCTACGGAGGATAGTGGGTATCTAGCCGTGGTAGTACCGCTGCGGGTTTGACCCATATCAAAACCCCTCTGCCCCCAAACCCAACCTGGCGGTGTAGACTGGTAGCCGCTTGGCGGAAGGCTGTAAACCCTTCCACAGAAATCAGCCACAGGAGGCACTTCTAAACATGACTACGATTGTCGAAGTCAAAGGGCGCGAGGTGTTGGATTCGCGCGGCAACCCTACCGTCGAGGCCGAAGTGGTGCTCGAGTCGGGTGCTCGGGGTCGGGCCATGGTGCCCTCGGGGGCTTCCACGGGAGCCCATGAAGCCATTGAGTTGCGCGATGGGGGACCGCGCTACGCGGGTAAGGGCGTGCTCCGGGCGGTGGCTGCGGTAAACGAGCGCATCGCTGACGAAGTTCAGGGTCTGGACGCGCTCAATCAGGAGGCGATAGACCGGGCTATGCTCGAGCTCGATGGCACATCGAACAAGGGCAACTTGGGGGCCAACGCCATCCTGGCGGTCTCCCTAGCCACCGCCCACGCCGCAGCTGAGGTGCTGGAAATTCCACTGTATCGCTATTTGGGTGGGGTGCAGGGTGTGACCCTGCCAGTGCCCCTAATGAACGTCATCAACGGTGGAAAGCACGCCGATAACAATGTGGATTTCCAAGAGTTCATGCTGGTTCCGGGGGGTGCTCCGAGCTTTGCCGAGGCCCTGCGCATGGGGGTGGAAACTTTCCACGCTCTAAAATCGGTTTTAAAGGGCCGGGGATATAACACCAATGTTGGAGACGAAGGCGGGTTTGCCCCCGACCTAAAATCGAACGTGGAGGCTGTAGAGGTGCTTCTCGAGGCCATCTCCAAAGCGGGATACAAGCCGGGCCAGGATATTGCGCTGGCCCTCGACCCCGCCAGTAGCGAGTTTTACGAAAATGGAAAATATGTCCTGGAGGCCGATGGTAAATCGCTTTCGGGCCAGGAGATGGTGGCTTACTGGGAAAATTGGGTAAACCAATATCCCATCGTCAGCATCGAGGATGGCCTGGCCGAGGACGATTGGGACACCTGGAAGCACCTCACTCAGCGCATCGGGCACAAGTGCCAACTGGTAGGGGATGACCTCTTTGTGACCAATCCGGCTTTTCTCAAGAAGGGAATTGACCTGGGGGTGGCGAACTCGATTTTGGTCAAGGTTAACCAGATTGGCAGCCTCAGTGAGACCCTCGAGGCCATTCGTCTGGCCCAGCGCTCGGGTTATACCACCATCCTCTCGCACCGCTCGGGCGAGACCGAGGACAGCACCATCGCCGATATTGCCGTGGCAGTAAATGCAGGCCAGATCAAGACCGGCTCAGCCAGCCGTTCGGATCGCCTGGCGAAGTACAACCAACTTCTGCGCATCGAGGAAGAACTCGGGCTGGGAGCGAGATTTTTAGGCTTCGGAGCCTTCAAAAAATGATGCCGAAGGTCGAAGGTCGAAGGCCAACCCTGACTTTCGACTTTCGACCTTAGACCTTCGACAAGGTAACTATGGGACTTCCTAAACGAACCAAAATCGTCGCCACTTTAGGGCCTGCGAGCAGCACGCCTGAAGTCATCCGGGCCTTGATCGAGGCCGGGGTGGATATGTTCCGCCTCAATTTTTCGCACGGCTCGCCGGAAGACCACCGGGGTAGGGTCGAGATGATTCGGAAAATTTCGCTGGAGATGGGCCGTATCGTGGCTATCCTGCAAGACCTACAAGGCCCCAAGATTCGTTGTGGTCGTTTTAAGGAGGGGGTGGTAGAGCTACAGCAGGGGCAGAAGTTCATCATCACCTCCGAGCCGGTAGAGGGCGATGAGCACAGGGTTTCTACCACCTACCGGGGGCTGCCTGCGGATGTGGAACCAGGACAGATGCTCCTGCTGGACGACGGCAATATTCGCCTGCGGGTGGATGAAGTGCAGGTCAACGATATCCACACCACCGTTATCATCGGGGGGCGGCTTTCCAACAACAAAGGCATCAATATTCCCGGAGCCGATCTCTCGATTCCGGCGCTCACCGACAAAGATATCGAGGATTTGGTACTGGGGGTGCAGCTCGAGGTGGATTGGGTGGCCATGAGCTTCGTGCGGAGCCGCGATGACCTCCTGCTGGCTCGGCACTACCTGACCCGCCAGAACTCCCGTGCCCGCTTAATGGCAAAAATCGAGAAACCCTCGGCGGTGGCCCGCTTCGACGAGATTCTGGAGGAGGCCGACGGCATCATGGTGGCCCGTGGCGACTTGGGCGTGGAGATGCCGCTGGAAGAAGTCCCGGCGGTGCAAAAGCGCATCATCCTCAAGACCGTGCAGGCCGGTAAGGCAGTAGTGACGGCCACCCAGATGCTCGAGAGCATGGTCAAGAACCCCTCACCCACCCGCGCCGAGGCCTCCGATGTTGCCAACGCCATCTTTGATGGCAGCGATGCCATCATGCTCTCGGCGGAGACCGCCGCAGGAGCCTATCCGGTGGAGTCGGTGGCTTTTATGACCCGCGTGGCCAAAACTGTCGAGGCCACCAAGGAATATCTAGACCGCCTCAACGCTTTGCGCCCTGAACCCAACCGCACCATCCAAGATGCCATTGCGCTAGCTGTAGACGACGTGGTAGACGCGGTGGGAGCCAAGGCCGTGGTGGTGTTTACTGCGACGGGCGGGGCGGCCCGCCGGGTGGCCCGTACCCGCCCACCGGTGCCAATTCTGGCCTGCACTCCCAACCCCCACATCTGTTATCAGTTGGCGATTGTCTCCGGCGTGTTGCCCATCACCGCACCCGACCCCAAAGATACTGACGACATGGTGAAAATCGCTGTCGCCAAAGCCAAAGAAACCGGATTGGCGGAAGTAGGCGAATACGTGGTGATTGCCGCTGGGGTGCCCTTTGGGGTGCGAGGGACGACGAATATGCTGCGGGTGGAGCGGGTGAGTTAGGCGCTGAAGTGCTGTCGAAGGTCAAAAGTCGAAGGTCGAACACTAAAAAATCCCCGCCAGTGGCGGGGATTTTTGTTGTTTCAAAAGCCCGTCCAGGACGGGACAGCTACTTTTTGTGATAAAGCTTATCGGGAAACATCGCGGCTTGCTGGTCTACATAGCACCAGACCCAGCTTTCCCCAGGCTCGAAGGATTGAATTAAGGCATGACCAGACTCGTGGAAGTGTCGGGTGGCGTGTTTGTTTTTGGAGTTGTCGCAGCAGCCGACATGGCCGCACTCGAGGCAGATTCGCAGGTGAACCCAAGTGTCTCGCATCTTCAGGCATTCCTCGCAGCCCCGTGCGTCGCTGGCGAGGTCGGGTGGATTGGCTTCCAAAGCCCGTAGGTGCGTACAGTTAGCCATGCGTTGATGCTAACGCAGTTTGGAGCGCCCGGATTGCGAGGAAGATTATGGTATCAGCGGTTTTGCCTTCGCTCACGTAAGCTTTGAGCTGCCCCCGACAAGAGGTCACAGTCGCGCTTAGAAAGCCCCAAACTATCTCTTAGCACGGTTCTATCGGCCTGCTCGAGCCCTTCCTTACCCTTTCCCGCACGGTGTAAAGCGTCCAGGTCGTGCGCGAGTGCCCCCAGACTCCCATTCAAGTTTGGCTTTGCAATAACTACCCGCTCGGCTTCGGTGGGCTCGAGCTTGAGCATCCCGCCACCCATCGCGTGGCCCTCGAGTTCGGCGCTCAGGCGGGTTAGGGAAGTCTGCCAGAGTGCGGACAGACCCTCACTGCTGACCTCAGCACCAGGATGCAGCCGCAGAACGTGCAAAGTGTTTGGAGCTACCACACTGGCATTGTTGGCGACCAGCCAGGGCGTTTCTCCGCTCATATAGGTGAGGAACGCAGCGGGCAGATACACGTGCAGCACGCTGTACCAGGGCTTGCGAACCCTGCACTTGTAGGCCAGATGTACCCCGTTTGTTTCTCCCTGCTCGATGTAGTTGAGCACTGTGTCTGGCAGCTCTTTGGCTCCATTGACATAAAACAGATACTGTTCAGCTTTCTGCCAATCTTGTTGTGTCAGCCGCAACCCAGCCAGCGCCCGGCTTCGGCGAATCGCGGGTTTGAGGAAAGTTTTCGGAATCTTCAGTTCGCGCGCTTGTTGCGGGCTGAGGTGGAAATACTGGTTGTCCCCGGTCACATATCCGATGCCGACATCAGCGATTTGACCCAAACGTTGGACTCGTGCGGAGTCGCGTAACTCTCGGTAAAGCTCTCGAGCCTTGCGCGGAATCCAGCCCTCGAGCAGCCGCTCCTTACCGCTCGAAAGTTCTCGGGTCTCGAGTTTTTTGGCACGCTTCAGTGGAGTTCTCAATCGTGCTAAAGCCTCGGCATTTTCTAAGTCGAGTGTATGAAAACTTGCCTCAAACCAACCCTTGTTCTCCGCGAGCAACAGCAAAACGTCTTGGCTTAGGTCGGGAAAAAGTTTCTTTCGGAAGGTCAGGAACCTGACCTGCTCGAAGCGGCCAGCGAGATACTCGAGCACCGGTCGGGCATAGGCCGCATGTCCCAACTCCATTGGAATCACCATGCCGATACGCCCGCCGTCTTTCAGCAGGGCAGCCGAGTGAACCAAGAACGGAGCCCAGGAACTCGCCAGTTTGCTCAGATGCACACCCTCAGCAGCGGCTCGCTTGAGGGCTTTATCCCGCCCTGCACCCGTGAAACGCTGATAGCGAATAAAAGGGGGATTGCCCACGATAACCTCAGGGCTCCCAAAAGTATTTGCGTCCACGTCAAAGAAATCCCCATGGGCGAGACTGCTGTTTCCGACCCGGAAACCCTCAGCAAGAATTCTGGCTGTCCGGGCGTGGACTTCTGCGTCTAGCTCAACCCCAAACACTTGTTTTTGTGGCTTCCCGCCGAGTTCCTTCAAGCGCTGGCTGGCAGCGTACAAAAACACCCCACCCCCAAACGAGGGATCTAAAACCCTATCGTTGGGCGACTGCAGGGCCCACCTCACCAGGAATTCCGCGACGGGGAGGCTGGTGTAATAAGCCCCGAGGCGCTTGGCGACCTCGCCCGTCGGGCCATCCGGTAGATGTAAGGCCATCGCCCGCAGATTACCAGAGAAATAGCCAGTGGGTGTGCGTAGGGACGCATAACTATGCGTCCCTACAATCCCGCTGGTAGACGGGCCCTTAGGGGCTACTTCTCCAAGAACATCAAGTTTTCGGGTGGCTCCTTCATCCGCACCTGCCGCCCTTTGACCTCCACCAAAAAGTGCAGCCCGGTTTTCTGGCCCTTGTCGAGCACCACCACCTCGTCGTTGCGAGCCCGCAGATAGCTGTCCAGGCCCTCCAGCGAGAGGCTGCCCTGGTTCAGCTCGAGGTAATCGCTCAGGCGGCGGAACAGCTTGGGCACAATCACCACATCTTCCGTCAGGCTGGTGGCTTTTTTAACCTCGAAACCTTTGGTGGTTTTGTCCACTGGCCATAGCCCCTTGCCTTTGCGGGCTGCCACAACCGCCTTGGTCAGCTCGCCCCGCAACTCGAAATATAAGCCGCTGTAGTAGGTGGGATAGGCCAGCCCCTGTGCCAGCAGATGATAGTTGGCACTTTGCTTGAGCATCGCCGCATTGACGAAAACTGTGCTCCCATCGCGCTCGGGTGGTTTTCCTTTGTAGACGAACGATACCGCTCGTCCGTAGGTGTCCACGAACTTGGAGATGATGTAGCCAGGAACCTGGGCGGGTTGCGAGGAGAGGACTTTCTCGTTGACATCCTGCTGAACCTGGGTAAAGCCCAGAAACTTGAGCAGCTCGTCCCTGGCAGCATGGGCAAACTTGAGCGGCTGGTGCTCGACGGTGGCCCCGCCTACCGATGGGGTGTAGTGGGTCTCGAGCGCATCAATGGCATCCAGGCGCTGCTGTACCCCGCCATCCTTATTTTTGCGGATGCGGTGGGTTTTGCCCAGGGCCTCGAGTTCGTCCCAGCGGGCCACTTTACTGGGGTAGAACTTGATGGAGTCACCGTCCGGTGCTCCCCCCACGATGCGGTAGTTGCCTTCGATGAGCAAATAGGGCATACCTTTCCTCCTTGTTTTACAGGCTACTGTCTGAAAGGTTACGCTGAGGTTACAGGAGGATGACAGATAAAGGCTCGAGGATGAAGATCAAAATCAAGGTCTTTTATCATTCATCTTTTATCCTTTATCGTTCATCCTATGAAAGCCATTCAAGTCATCCGCACCGGCGGCCCCGAAGTACTCGAGCTAACCGAGCTGCCCACCCCCACCCCTGGCCCCGGTCAAGTTTTGCTCAAGGTCGGGGCAGTGGGCCTCAACTTCGCCGATATCCTCAACGTGGCGGGTGAATACCTGACCCGGCCCAAGCTGCCGATGATTCCTGGCATGGAGTTCGCCGGAACCATCGAGGCCCTGGGCGAGGGGGTGAGCGGCTTGCAAAAAGGTCAGTTGGTTGCGGCTTTAGCTGGAACCGGCGGCTTTGCCGAATATGCGGCGGTGAGTGCCAGAGCGGTTCTTCCAGTGCCGCAAAACCTCAGCGCGGTGGAAGCGGCGGCCCTCCCGGTCTCGTACTACACCGCCTATTTCTCGCTGAGAACCCAGGCTCGAGCCAAGCCGGGCGAGTGGGTGCTGGTGCAGGCGGCGGCCGGGGCGCTGGGAACAGCCTCGATTCAGATGGCCAAGGCCATGAACCTAAAGGTGATTGCCCTGGCGAGCAGCGAGGCCAAGCTCGAGCTGTGTCACCACCTGGGGGCCGCTGTGACCTTGCTCAACACCCGCGAAGACCTGGTGGATGCCGTTCGGGAGGCCACCGGCGGGCAGGGTGTGGACGTGCTGTTGGAGGTAGTGGGCGGCCCTGGCTTCGCCGCCAGCCTCAAAATGTTGGCTTATGGTGGGCGTTTGCTGGTCATTGGCTCGGCCAGCCGTGAGATGGCCCAGTTTCATCCGGTGGTGCTGATGAAGGGCAACCAGAGCGTGATGGGGGTGTGGCTCACGCCCTTCGTCAGCGACCCCCAACTGATGCAGGAAGCCACCACGTTCATGACCCCGCTCCTGGCCTCGGGCCAGGTCAAGCCGGTAGTAGGGGAGAGGTTTAGCCTCGAGGACGCGGGCAAAGCCTTCGAGTTCGTGATGAGCCGCAAGAACACCGGAAAAGTGATTATCGAGCCCTGACCGCTTCTTCCTCGGTCTCGACTACACCTATGTTTTGGGGGTTTGATGGGTCTTGGCCTGATTCGCAGCGCCCCCTGGCTCTCGACCATGACAACAGGTGTTTTCGGCCCCAGACTTTGGGCCAAAGGGCTCTAGAGCCTCTTTCTAACTGGTGATTTGCGATATGTCTAACTCCTGGTTTGATCAGACCCGCCGCTTTACCCACCGCATGGTGCGCCACGCCAGCGTCACCGAAAGTGTGGGCGAGGTGAGCTTTGCCAAGCACTTGGAGGGCATTCTGGCCGAGCTTGCTTACTTCCAGCAGCATCCCCAGCAACTCTGGCTCGAGCCCATCTTGGGCGATCCCTTTAGGCGTTCCAACGTGCTGGCGCTGGTGCGTGGGCAAGGCCAGAAGACCGTAGTGTTGACCGGACATTATGATGTGGTCAGCGTAAAAACATATGGCCCCCTCGAGCCCTACGCTTTCGACCCCGACCAACTTCTACCCCGCCTGATTGCCGACCTCGAGGCCAACGCCCGCTCCGAGGCCGAGCACCGGGCCTTGCGCGATCTGGTATCGGGGGACTATGAACCAGGACGCGGCATTCTGGATATGAAGTCGGGTTTGGCGGCGGGGATGTCGGTGCTGGAGGCCTTCTCGAGGCTGGATAAGCCTGTCGGCAACCTGCTGTTCTTGGCTGTGGCTGACGAAGAAAACAACTCCTGGGGAGCCAGGAGTTCGGTGGCCCAGCTTCGGGATTTACGAGAAACGCTGGGTCTGGAAATTGCTGCGGTAATCAACCTTGATGCCACATCTGATGAGGGTGATGGCTCGCAGGGACGAGCCTGGTATTTGGGTAGCGTGGGCAAGCTGTTGGTTTCGGCCTATGTGGTGGGGATAGATACCCACGCCGGTTATCCGCTCGAGGGCATCAACCCCAACTTTTTGCTCTCGCAGATGGTAAGCCGTCTGGAGTGTAATCCTGCCCTGGCCGACAGCGCTTCGGGCGAGACCGCTCCACCGCCCACCACGCTCAAGCAAACCGACCTCAAAACCCACTACGACGTGACCACCCCGGGCCGAGCCTGGGCCTGTTTCAACGTTCTCAGCCACGGCAAGAGTGCGGCTGGAGTATTGGCTGAGTTTCGCCAAGAAATCCAAGTCGCCCTCCACGAAGCCTTGCAGGAGCTGCGCTGCCGTGCGGCAAGTTGGGGAGCCCAGCCCAAGGCTTTGGAGGTCGAGCCATATGTGCTAAGCTTTGCCGAGCTATGCCAAAAACAGCGGATGGGGCCGGGCTTTGAGGCCGAGCTAGCGGCGTTTGTGGCCCAATTAGACACCACCCTTGACTTGCCCACTCGCAGTCAGCTCATCACCGATTGGGCCTGGGGCAAGAGCGAGCTGATCGGCCCTGCTGTGGTGCTGGGGTTTGCTTCGCAGCACTATCCTGCGGTGTTGGCGCAGGGTCAGAGTCCAGTGACCCAAACCGTGCGAGCGGCACTCCAGCGGGCCGGGCTCGAGACCGCAACCAGCGTGTACGAGCGGGGGTTCTTCGCCGGAATCTCCGACATGAGCTGGTTCGGTCAGGCCACTGCGCTCGACGTGGCAACCGTAAACGCCAACACCCCAGCGCTCTCGGCCCACCTCCAAACCGCTCCCCTAGGCCTACCCACCTTCAACCTGGGCCCCTGGGGCCGCGACTACCACCAGTGGCTCGAGCGGGTTTATGCCCCCTATGCCTATGGGGTGCTGCCAGAGTTGCTATGGCGAGTCTCGAGGGAAATTCTTTCAGGAAGTACGGGGTAGACGAGAGACAAGCCCATAAAAGGATTCCTATGCAAATCCCCCTTTCCCGCCCAACCAACCCCAGCCGGGTTCTTGTCGCCCTGGTCGCACTTTATCTCATTGGGGGCTCGACATATTTGGCGATTCGTTACGCGGTGGTAGACTTCCCGCCCTTGATGGCGGGGGCGATTCGCTTCCTGATTGCTGGGGCCGTGCTGTACGCCATATTGCGAGCCAGGAAAACGCCTTCCCCCACGCGAGCGGAGTGGGGCGGTGCGGCTAGGGTAGGAGCCTTGCTGCTGGGCGGCGGCATGGGCGGGGTGATGACCGCCGAGCACATGGGCGTGGCCTCCGGCCTGGCGGCGATTTTCCCGGCGATAACAGGGATAGTGTGGCCTAGCTGTAGACCCAGCAGAATCCAGTCCTCGAGTTCCTCTTCCAGCGCATCCCGACAGGCTTCTAAGGTCTCAGCTCCGGCCCAAAGTCCTTCTAAACCTGCAATCGTGCCAATTTAATCGAACAGCGGGTCTTCGATGGTCTCCTAATGAGCCAGTCGCAAGGCCTCTTTGATGTAGCTGGTCAGCGTGCCCATATTCCCAAGTGTAGCTGATTAGACAGCCGGTTTTTTGAAGGCCTGGTCGGTATCGAGCACCTTGGTCACGCCGATCTCGCGGCAGTTGTCGTAGAAGGGACAGGCGCTGCACTCCTGGTAGACCTTGGGGGGCAGGTTCTCTCGAGTCGTGACCGCGTACCCCAGTGAGGTGAAAAACTTGACCTGGAGCGTCCAGGCGAAGATTTGCGGAACGCCCATGTCCTTGGCCTCGCGCTCGGCAGCCAGCGCCAGCCAGCGGCCCAAGCCCTGTCCCTGCCGCTCAGGGTGAATGGCCAGCCCGCGCACCTCGGCGATGTCGTGCCACAGCAGGTGCAGCGCCCCCGAACCCACGATGTGCCCGTCCTCATCCTCCAAGACGAAAAAGTCGCGCAGGTTTTCGTAGAGGTGGTTGTGGCTGCGCACCAGCATCAGGCCGCGCTCCGACCAGTATTTGATGAGGGTATAAATCCCCTCCACGTCGGCCATCTTGGCCTTGCGCAGCTCGACGTTGGCATCCCAGCGCACTGGCGGCAGGATGGTGGTTCCTAGCTCGATGATGCTGCTCATTTCCTCCCCTTTTTCTCCTCCCGCCTTGTGGGGGAAGGTAGGGCCGAGCGGCCTGCGCCGCCGGGCTGTGCCCGTGCCGGGGTGGGGAGAAGTGAGCCGAAGGCGAATGCCCTTGACTCGTCCAGCACTAACGAAAGCTGCGCTTTCGACCTCCCTCCCGGCCTCCCCCGCAAGGGGGGAGGGTTTATGACTTGATTCATTGGTTGACCTCGAGTTTTGCGGCTTCCAGGGCTTCTTTAACCGCTTCTGGTGCGGTTCCGCCGTAGGAGTGTCGTCGGTGGATGGCGGTCTCGAGGCGGGTTAGAAGGGGGGCATCCGCTTCATAAGCTGGGTGGAAGCTCTGCAACTCGCCCAAACTCAGATCGCGCAGTTCCTTACCGTGCTCGCCGCAGTAGCGCACGATGCGCCCGACCAGGTGGTGGGCTTCGCGGAAAGGTACGCCTTTTTCGGCCAGATAATCGGCCAGGTCGGTGGCGAGCGAGAAGCCCGACTCGGCTGCTTTGGCCATGGGCTGGGGTTTCCACTCGAGGCCCGGCAGCATCGCCGCCAGCAGCTTGACCGAGGCTCGGTAGGTGTCGCAAGCATCAAAAATCGGCTCTTTATCTTCTTGAAGGTCTTTGTTGTAGGTTAGCGGCAAGCCTTTCATCAGGGTCGCCAGCGCCACGAAGCTGCCCAGGGTGCGTCCGGCCTTGCCCCGAATCAGCTCGGCGTGGTCGGCGTTTTTCTTCTGTGGCATGATGCTCGAGCCCGTGCTGAAGGCATCCGGCAGGCTGATGAAGCCAAACTCGAAGGAGCTGTACAGCACGATTTCCTCGGCGATGCGCGAGAGGGTGATTTGGCCGATGGCCAGGGCGGCCAGGGTCTCGAGGGCGAAATCACGCGAACCCACCGCGTCCATCGAGTTGCGCATGGGGCGAGTGAATCCCAAAGTTTGCGCGGTGAGGTACCGGTCAATCGGGAAGCCCGTTCCTGCCAAGGCCGCCGCTCCCAAGGGCGATTCGTTGAGGCGGTTTAATGCGTCCTGGAGGCGACCCGCGTCCCGTGTGGTCATCTCGTAGTAGGCCAGAAACCAGTGCGACAAGAGCACCGGCATGGCCCGCTGGGTGTGGGTGTAGCCGGGGAGGATTAGGGGGGGCTCGAGGTACTTCTGGGCTTGATGAACCAAAACCTTACGAAGTGCCTTCAGTTCGGTCAGAATCGCGCTCAGCTCACCGCGCAGCCAGAGCCGTAAATCCGTCGCTACCTGGTCGTTGCGGCTGCGGGCAGTATGGAGTTTCCCCCCCACTGGCCCGACGATTTCGCTCAGGCGGGTCTCCACGTTCATGTGGACATCCTCGAGCGCCTCGCGCCATTCAAACTGGCCGTCCAGGATTTCCTGGTGCACCTCGAGCAGCCCCCTGCGCAAGGTTTCGGCCTCTTCGGCACTGATAATTCCCTGCTTGCCGAGCATTGCAGCATGGGCCAGTGAACCTTCGATGTCCACCAAAGCCAAGCGCTGGTCGAAGCTCCAGGAGGCGTTGAACTGCTGGGCGAGTTCGTTAGGGGCTTCGGAGAAACGCCCGCCCCAAGTGCGCTGTGGGGTAGAACCACCCCCTACCCCACCCTCCCTTGCTGAGGGGGGAGGAGTTCTTGCGTTATCGCCTGAACTCATGACATCACCTCGAGGGTCTTTTTCATCACGAAAGGCAAGGGTGTGAGCGGGTTGGGCGAGCTGTAGCGCAGTTTGGGGTCGTGGACGAAGCCGAATCCGGCGTACCACTCGAGCAGCCTGGGCTGGTCGTGCCGGACAGCCAAACGCAGTTCCTTGATCCCCATGTCAATGGCTTTGGCTAGCAAGACATTCATCAACTCCGCCCCCAAACCCTGTTTGCGATACTCTTTTAGTATCCCCAGCTTCTTGACCTCCCACACCCCAATCTCGTGCGGATGCCGCACCAGCCGCACCGTGCCGACGATTTTCCTGTCGTCCTTGGCAACCCAGGCATAACCGCGCTCGAGGTCTTTCTCGACTTTCTCCGCCGTCTCCGCGTGTCCCGAAGAATCCGGCGCGACCTTTCCGGCCCAAGCCAGGCGCACGGTTTTAGCAATCGCCTCGGCATCGGTAAGTGTGGCAGGGCGAATCTCTATCATCAGCCAACCCGCTCCCAGACTTGGTTGAGGTGGTGCTCGAGGTGTGCTAAGTAGTCCTCGGCGAGAAACTTCAGCGTGACCGCCCGAGTTCCCACGGTAAAGTGGTGCTCCAGGCTGGCCTCTGGCAAGTGCTCGATGACGTGCGCCAGATGCAGGTTATAGAACTTCCACAACGACAAAACCTGGTTCCAGGGGCGTTCTTGGTAGGCTTGCAGCCGCACCCATTCATCCTGCACGTAGCCGGGAAAGGTCAGGCTGTCCTCGAGCCCGACCCGCACGAAGCGGGCGTGGTTGTTGCAAGCCGAGTCAATCAGGTGGCCCAAAATCTCTTTAGCCGACCACTTGTTCGGTGCAGGCTTGTGCGAAGCTACTTCCTCACTTACCGAAGCCAGTTTAGAAGCGGCCCCCTCGACAATTTCACGCAATCTAATCTGCATTTCGCTCCCTGCTCTCAGCCCTCTGCTAGTCCTTCGGCTGGGTCTTGGCCCGCACCCGCAGCCGCAGCGAGTTCAGCTTGATAAACCCGTCGGCATCGGCCTGGTTGTACCCACCTTTTTCGTCGAAGCTGACCAGGCTCTTGTCGTAGAGGCTCAAGGGCGACTTGCGCCCGCTGGTGATAACATTGCCCCGGTACAGCTTGAGCCGTGCCGTGCCGGTAACGGTTTTGGCCACATGATCGAAGTAGGTTTGCAGGGCCTCGCGCTCGGGAGCGAACCAGAAGCCGTTGTAGACCAACTCGGCGTATTTGGCCGCAAGTTGGTCACGCTGATGCAACACCTCGCGGTCTACGGCAAGGCTCTCCACGGCCCGGCGGGCATGGTACAAGAGCGTCCCACCGGGGGTTTCGTAGACTCCGCGCGACTTCATTCCCACGAAGCGGTTTTCCACCAGGTCAATCCGGCCTATCGCGTTCCTGCCGCCGATTTCGTTGAGTTTGGCAAGAAGCGCGGCTGGGGACAGCTTTTCTCCGTTCACTGCCACCGCGTCCCCACCGACAAAATCTACCTCGAGGTACTCGTACTCGTCCGGGGCCTTGTCAGGGTCTAGGGTCAGGCGGAACATCCCGGCGGGTGGCTCGTTCCAGGGGTCTTCCAGGACTCCGCCCTCGAAGGAGTTGTGCAGCAGGTTGGCATCCACGCTGTAGGGCTTCTCTAAAGTCGCCGGAACCGGAATCCCGTGTTTGGCCGCATATTCAATCATCTGGGGGCGGCCCACGAAGTCCCACTCGCGCCAGGGGGCAATTACCTTGATGCCGGGCTCGAGGGCATAGGCGGTCAGCTCGAAGCGCACCTGGTCGTTGCCCTTGCCGGTAGCCCCGTGCGAGATGGCCTCCGCCCCCTCTTCCTGGGCAATGCGAACCAGGTGTTTGGCGATGAGCGGCCTGGCAATCGAGGTTCCTAGCAAATAGTAGCCCTCATACAGCGCCCCCGAACGGAACATCGGGAACACGAAGTCATGCACGAACTCTTCGCGCAGGTCGAGCGCGTAGGCTTTGGAGGCTCCGGTCTTGAGGGCCTTGACTCGGGCCTCCTCGACTTCTTCGCCCTGCCCGATGTCGGCGGTGAAGGCCACGACTTCCGCGTTGTAGTGCTCAATAAGCCACTTCAGGATGATGCTGGTGTCTAAGCCGCCGGAGTATGCGAGTACGATTTTCATTCATGCACCTCTAAGGTTGGCCCCATCGCCACACAAGCCTCTACAGTACAGTCAAACCCGGTGAAGCACAACTGAAAGCCGTAAAAAGCCATGCGCATAAGTATACAAAGAGAACAGCTCGAGGTCAATAGCTTTTCTCCGTGCTGGACGTGGATAATGCAGCCCGTCACGTACTCGAAATGACTGACCTCGAGCACTTTTATGCTGGGCAGTCTCACCCAATAAGCTGTATAAGGGTGAAACGTACGTGCATAAACTCGCATATGAATGAAAATCTATGTACATCTATGTACATCTAGACTGACCGGATTTATGAAAGAAAACTGATTGAGGTCGCCAACCCAGCGAATTACCACCGCTGTCATTCTGAGGCTGCCCTTGCCGAAGAATCTGATGCGCTGCGAAGCTCGAGACGTATAGGGCCTTTCAGCGGATCAGACTCTTCACTCCACGGCGTTGCGTTCAGAATGACAGCGGTTTTGTGGGTTGAATTGGCGACCCGTTTTGTCCTTAGCCCCTCGAGCAAGCCCCGCTCACGTCCTCCGACCATTCTGATAACCTAGCCCTCATGGAACTGTTATACGCGGCCTTGGTGGGCTATTTTCTCGGCAGCTTGCCCTTCGCCTACTGGTTCGGGCTGGTGCAGAACAAAAACCTGCTTGCCGAAGGCTCCGGCAACGTCGGCACGGTGAACGCCTGGCGTGTGTTGGGCGCGATTCCCGGAGTGCTGGTGCTGATTCTGGACGTGCTTAAAGGGCTGATGGCGGTGGCGCTGGGCGCGTTTCTTGCTCGAGACTTGAACGGAGGTTTGCTGGCGGGAGCACTCGCGGTAATCGGGCATTGCTATTCGATATGGCTGTTGGGGCGTGGCGGGAAGGGCATCGCTCCGGCGTTCGGCGTGCTGCTGGCGGTAAAACCCAGCCTGTTAATCGCGGCCGCAGTGCTGTTCAGCATCGCCTATCTGCTGACCCGCAGCTCCTATCGCGCGGTGTTGCTGGCGGCGCTGGTGTTGCCGCTCTCGAGCACCTTCATCGGCGGGAATATGGCCTACCTCTGGCTCGGTTTGGGAATCGCGCTCCCGCTTATCCTCAAACACTTACCCGAGTGGAACCGAGGCGTGAAAAATGCCGAACGTCCAACGCGAAACGACGAACGCAAAAACAAACACTTGTAGGCGCGGGTCAACCCAAAAACCGACGTGCGTGTAGGACGAGGAAAACACTCATCAAAAAAGCGCGTCAGGAAGCGGGCTAATCCAGCTTGGCCCGTCGGTCTAGCGCTCTGGCATGAGCCTCCAAGCCTTCCTCTCGAGCCATCCTTGCGCCCAGCACGGATAACCTCGCGGCGGCCTTCTGAGTCAAGCCCACCACCGGAATCACCTTGAGAAAGTCTCGCAGGGCCAGCCCGCCGCCGAACCTTGCCGTCCCCGTGGTAGGCATCACGTGACTCGGCCCGGCGATGTAATCCCCCAGTGCTTCGCAGGAGTGTTCGCCCAGGAAAATCCCGCCCGCGTTGCGGACTTGCCCGAGGTACTCGAGCGGGTCATGTACCGACAGGCACAAGTGTTCCGGCGCGTACAAGTTGGCCAGCTCGAGCGCCTCAGCGAGGCTCTCAACCTGAACCAAGCCGCTCCTGGACAGGGCTTTCTTGGCGGTTTCCGAACGGGGAAGCGTGGAGAGTTGTGAATAAAGTTCCTCGTCCACCCGCTCTAAGAGTTCGTGGTAGGGCGAGAGCAACCAGGCTTCGGAGTCGGGGCCGTGCTCGGCCTGGGCCAACATATCGGCAGCCAGCAGCCGTGGGTCGGCGGAGGCATCGGCTACGATTAGTGTCTCCGTCGGGCCAGGCAGGCCCTCCATGCCCACTGCGCCGTATACCTCGCGCTTGGCCAGCACCACGTAGCGGTTGCCTGGCCCCATCACCTTGTCCACGCGTGGAACCCGCTCTGTCCCGTAGGCCAGCGCCCCCACCGCCTGCGCCCCGCCCATTGCAAACAGCCGGTCTGCGCCTGCCACCCAGGCCGCCGCCAGGATTCCCGGATGCACCCGTGGTGGGCTAGCCACGATGATCTCCCCGACTCCCGCAACCTTGGCCGGGACTGCGGTCATCAACACAGTAGATAACAAAGGGGCGCTGCCACCCGGAACGTATACCCCCACCCGGTCTAAAGGCCGCACCAGTTGCCCTAAAACGCCCTCCGCGTGGGCCTGCAAGAAGCCCCCTCGGGGCTCACGTGAGTAAAACGCCTCGATGCGCTCTTTGGCGGTCTCGAGGCCGTCCCTCAGTTCAGAATCCAGGTTTTCGTAAGCCTCGCGCCAAATCCGCTTGGGGATTTCCTCGGCAGGATGCCCGTCCAGTTCGGTGCTAATGCGGTCTAGAGCGACATCACCCTCCTGCTCAATCGCGCCTAAAATCTGGCGCACCTTGTCCAGCGCGTCGCCGTATTCAACCGTCAGGCGGCGGTTGGCGAAGTGGGGTCGCACCTCTTTGGGAGTTTTAATCATGGGGTTCCTTCGGAAGAGGATAACTGATGAAAGATGAAGGATACAGGCCAAAGACCTTCCGCCTTCATCCTTTATCTTTCATCAGTTATATCGCCTGCGCCTACGACGGCGGCGATTGGGATTGTTCGCATCCCCCTCGCGCTCCTTGGGTGGCTCGCCCGCCACGATGCGCGGGCGAGCTTGTGGCCGCTCCTGGCGCGGCTGGGGCTGCCGCTGGCTGGGGTCTATTCGCTGTATCTGCACCAACTCGGCCTCGAAGACATGCTCCCCAACCTTTTGCGTCAGGCGCACCGGGTAGTCGTCCTGGTCGAAGTATAGGAGGCTCAAACCAGGGCGCAGGCGGTAGACCCGCACGGTTTTTTCGGCTTCTTCCCAGGGCAGCTTGAGGGTTCCGTCGGGCAGCCGCTCGGCGTAGGCCCGGCCCCCGACCATTCTGAACATCTCGACCTCACCCACCTCGAGTTCCAGCTCGCCCACCGCCAGAATTAGCGAGAGCGGGTCGTGCATCTCGCTCAGGTAGGGGATGGCGAAATCCTCGCGGCCCTGGCTCACCGTGACCAGCCCATCCTCCTTGGAGAACTCGACTTCCATAAGTCTGCTGCCGCCCCCCTCCACGCGCTCGCGGTATGTGCGGGGAAGCCCCTCAGCATCGAGTTCGCTCTCCCAGCGCTGGCGGGTTTTGGGCAAGGGGAGCTCGACGTTGGCCTCTAAGGTCACCCGCAGCCCACCCTGGCGGGGCTCGAGCGTAATGCGCTGCTCTCCGGCGGCGTGCCCGGCGTATTTGAGGCTATAGCGCAGGCTCTGCGCGACTGCCGTATCCACGAGGTTCATCCTAACTCATAGGGAAAGGATGCGCCGTAGCCCGGTATCCACATCACCCCACCAGACCTGCCCCCGCAGGATTACCACTCATTGGCCTCAAACGTCCTGCGTGCAGCGGCCTGTAGTGCCGGGTCGGGTTCCTCATCCAACCCATCGAGAGCGCGATTGAACGCCTCCACTTCCGCCTCCAAACCGTGTTTGCGGATGTACTCCTCCAGCGCCTTGGCGTAAAGTTCACTCCGGGAAATGCGTAGCTGCTGGGCTAGTTTTTCACCTTCCTCAAAGGTTTTGTCAGGCAGAGAGATAGCAGTTTTCACCCCCTTGGTATAACCGAGTTATACCGACTTGCCAAGGCTCGTCATCCGTTACAGAGTTTCCCCACCCATCGGATAGAATAGACATTTGTGCAGGATCGAACACGCAACTTTTCCATCATCGCCCACGTAGACCACGGCAAATCTACGCTGGCTGACCGCATTCTCCAGATGACCCAGGCCGTCTCGGCGCGGGAGATGCGCGAGCAGTTTTTGGACTCCCTCGAGCTCGAGCGCGAGCGCGGCATCACCATCAAGGCCAGCGCGGTGCGGCTTTTTTACGCTGCCAAGGACGGCCAGACCTACACCTTCAACCTGATTGACACGCCGGGCCACGTGGACTTTGGCTACGAGGTGAGCCGGGCTTTAGCCGCCGTGGAAGGCGTTCTGCTGGTGGTGGACGCTTCGCAGGGCGTGGAAGCCCAGACCATCGCCAACTTCTACTTGGCCCAGGAGCACCAGCACACCATTATCCCGGTCATCAACAAGATTGACCTGCCGGGGGCACAGCCTTTGGAGGTGGCCCTCGAGGTCGAGGAAGTGCTGGGCATCCCCGCCGACGACTGTGTGTTTGCCTCGGGCAAAACTGGTCAGGGTGTGGAGGACATCCTAGAGGCCATCGTGGCCAAGATTCCCGCCCCCGCTGGGAAGCCAGAAAACCCTACCCAGGCGCTCATCTTCGACTCGATATTCGATGCCTACCAGGGGGTAATTCCATACGTGCGGGTAATGGACGGTAGCCTCAAACCCGGCGACCGCATTCGCATCTGGTCTACCGAGAAGGAGTTCAATGTAGACCGGGTGGGGGTGTTCAGGCCCGGCCTGCTCGAGGCTGTTCCCAGCTTTGGCCCCGGCGAGGTGGGCTGGGTCACGGCCCGCATTAGCGAGATTGGCGATGCCCAGGTAGGTGATACCATCACCCTGGCAGAAAACCCCTGTGCCGCGCCTTATCCGGGCTTCAAACCGGCCAAACCGGTGGTCTTCGCGGGGATTTACCCCACCGACACACAGGAATACAACCGGCTGCGCGAAGCCCTCGAGAAGCTCAAGCTCAACGATGCTGCCCTTTCCTTCGAGCCGGAAACCTCCGAGGCCCTGGGATTCGGTTTCCGCTGCGGCTTTTTGGGGCTTCTCCATGCCGAAATTGTGCAGGAGCGGCTCGAGCGCGAGTTTGACTTAGACCTCATCGCCACCGCGCCCAGCGTGATTTACCGCGTCCACATGACCGATGGACGTGAGTTGGAGATCCACAACCCCTCCGAGCTGCCCACCTCGGATCGCCTCGAGGCCGTCTACGAGCCGTATGTCAAGCTCACGGTCTATACCCCGGAAGAGTACGTCGGCTCGATCATGCAGCTCCTGCAAGAAAAACGCGGCAAGATGGGCAATATGCACTATATTGGCAAGCGGGTTGAACTTGTCTACGAGGTTCCCTTCGGCGAAATCCTGTACGACTTCCACGACCGACTGAAGAGCATCTCGCGGGGCTATGCCTCGATGGACTATGAGCAGATTGGCTACCAGGAGGGCGAGCTGGTCAAGGTCACGATTCTGGTCAACGACGAGGGTGTGGACGCGCTGGCCTTCATCTCCCACAAGGACAAAGCCTATAGCGTGGGGCGCGAAATTGTAGACAAGCTGGGCGAGGTGATTCCCCGCCAGCAGTTCGCGGTTCCGATTCAGGCCGCGATTGGTGGGAAGATTATTGCCCGTGCGACGGTCAAGGCGCTGCGCAAAGACGTGCTGGCGAAGTGCTACGGCGGCGATATTAGCCGTAAGAAAAAGCTCTTGGAGAAGCAAAAAGAGGGCAAAAAGCGCATGAAGTCCATCGGCAAGGTGGACGTGCCACAGGAGGCCTTCCTGGCGGTGCTTTCGACAGGAAGAGAGTAGGAACGGTTGACCATTGACCGCAAAGATGACCCTCCGATATTTGCGACCGCCCAACCGACCCTCGAGCCGTCCCCTTCTGGGCTACCCTATAGCTATGTCCTTGCGGCTCCAACTGGCCTGGGTAATTGGCATCATGACCTTTGCCAGCAGCGGTGCGGCGATGGCCGGGGTCTGGCTGGGCAACCACGACCTTAGCCCTAGCTTGCTGCCGATGCTGGTGTGGGGGGTGGCGGTGGCGGTTCTTTCGGCTTTCACGGGGTTTTTTCTCTCCCGTATTCTGATTAATCCGGTAGATGAACTCACTCGAGGCTTGGTCTATTTGCGCGGCACCGACCGCAGCCTGGCTGAGCTGCAACTGCCCAAACCGCAAAGCCGCCCACCGCTCGAGGTCTCTCAACTGCGCGAAGGCTTTAGCGACCTGCTCCACCACATCAAGGGGCTTTTGGAAGCTCGGGAAGCCACCTACGCTGCCCTCACCCACGACCTCAAAACCCCCATGTTGGCCTCGATTCGGGCCCTGGAATACCTCGAGCGCACCGATGACTTGGGCCCCGAGCGGCGCAAGGAGGTCTTGCACGAGCTACGCGACGAACTCGGGCGCAGCTATCAACTGGTGGAGAATCTGCTGGTAGCCAGCCGCCTGGAGGTGCAAAAGCCCCAGCTCGAGGTGGTCAACCTGCGGGCTTTGCTGGACGATATGCGGCTGCGCTATGTGCGGGAGGCCGAGCGGCGGGGCATCCGTTTGCAGATCGAAGGCAGCGGGCAGGCCAGGGCTGACCGCAACCTGCTCGACCGGGCCATCACCAACCTATCGGAAAACGCTCTACGCCATGCTAAAAAAACCCTGACCCTGCGGGCCGGGGAGGGTTGGCTCGAGGTCGAGGATGATGGCCCCGGTCTGCCGATGAACCTTGCGTTGCTTACCCAACCCTTCCGTAGCGTGCAACTGCGGGGAGTACGGGCCGGAACGGCAGGCTTGGGTCTATACGTCGCCAAACGGGTCGCCGAGGTGCATGGCGGCAAACTCGAGTCGTTGGATGTCGCTGTGGGGACGAAGCTGCGCCTGAGCCTGGGGTAAGCGGTGCGACTGCTGATTGCCGACGACCACCCCTTATTCCGGCTGGGCCTGCGGGCCGCTCTGGAGCAAGCGGGTTTTGAGGTGGTAGCTGAGGCCAATAACGGCCTACAAGCCCTGGAACTGGCGCTTAAACATCTCCCCGATGCACTTTTGCTCGACCTCAAGATGCCCGAGTTAGACGGTATTGCCGCTACCCGCAAGCTGCGCGAACGCGGCTTCGAGCAGATTATCGCCCTGCTGACTACTTTTACCGAACCGGCCCTGATCCACGAGGCTGCCAGGGCCGGGGCCGATGCCTACTGGTCTAAGGAAGTGCCGCCGGAAGCGCTGGCGGTGCGATTGCTGCGGCTCAAAGAGGGCAAAGAGCCTCGCTTGACCCCCCCGCCCATGCCTTCCCTGACCCCCCGCGAGGCCGAGGTACTGGCCCAACTGGCAACCGGGCTATCCACCAAGGAAATCGCCCGCAACCTCTCCTTATCGCCCGAAACGGTAAAAGATTACCTGGACAGGTTATATGCCAAGCTCGAGGCCAGAAACCGGGTAGAGGCCCTCGAGCGAGCCCGCTCACTTGGGTTTTTGTAAACCAGCCCATCAATTTTGCGACCCCCCCATTTAGGGGTAGGCATTTCATTTTCAATTCATCATCATGTGCAAGCGATGAAACAAAAAGGTTTTGTTTTGGTTGTTGCCCTGTCAGCCCTCTTGGTGCTCTTTACTTTGGTGCTCACCGCCAGCTTGTCAGGGGTTTCCAACACCCGCAATGCTACCAGCAATGTACTCACCACCCAGGCCCAGTTTGCTGCCGAGGCCGGGCTCGAGCAGGGTGTAGTTACAGTTTGGCACAAGATCGTCAGCAGCGGTTCGTTTGCCAAAACCATCACCGGCTACTCCGGCCAGCTCGCCACCCTCAACCTGGGGCCATCCAACACCGACGACCCCAAGACCGCCCCCACCTATAGCATCCCGGCTACAACCTTGCCCGGCGCAAGCAGCTATAGCACAACCATCCAGCGCCTGGCGGATCAATACGACAACGCGGGCCGCTTGCAGACTATCCGGCTGCGGGTCACGGCGATTGGTACGAAGGGCAGCGGCAACAACCAGACCACTCGAGTCTTGCAGCAAAACTGGGAGATTAACCGGGGGTATTTCCCCTTCGACTACGCCCTGCTCACCAACAACGCCAACTGCGTGTTCTGCCACTCCGACTTTCGCGGCATGGATGCCTTCAACGGCGTAAACCCCACCCAGCAGAACGACGGAAGCTGGCGGGTGGGTAGTGCCACCTCGCAAAACCCCTGGGAGCGCATCAAAGTAGGAACCCTCGAGCGCCTGGAAAACCGCTATTTCTCCGGGGGTGGCAGCGACGATACCGACACCAGCATCCACGGTACCCTCTATACCCGTGGTACGGCCCGCACCCTACAGGGCTGGACGGGCAACTTCTCCACTGGGCCAGCCCCTTCGCTGCGCAGCACCCTCACCCCCGGCCAGAGCCAAATTACCAACAATAGCGCCGTCAACAACTCGCTCATCGAAACCAACTGCGCCAACTACGCCACCAACACCACCTGCACAGCCAACAAAAACTTCTATACCAACTACCCTACCGACACCAACAACCCCGGCGATAACAGCATTCTCAGCGCCAAGAAAGACTGGCCGGATGGCCCCCTGCCCAGCACCTTTCCCCTGCCCATCCCCGAGAAACCCGATGCCAGCGGCAATGTTAACCGCCTCACCGACTTTTCTACCGAGTGGTTGCCCACCGTGCAGGCCAGCATCAACGGTAGCAACGACGACTACCCCAGCGGGGGTATCAAAGCTCCCATGCAGATTTTTACCTCGGCCCAGAGCAATATCGCCTGGGGCGGAAGCGTGCAGAGCAAAACCTCGAGCGACCTGGGGCAAGGCAGTGGGCTGGGCAGCAACAACGTGGTCATTGACGGCTCCACCACACCCATCAACATAGACAAAACCGTGTTCATCAACGGCGACGTGATCATCCGGGGCCGGGTGCGCGGTCAGGGAACCATTATCGCCAGCGGCAACGTGTACGTGATGGGCGACCTGACCTACGACTGCGGCAGCGGCAGCAGCACCGCCGACTGCGACTACAGCAAGGCCAAGAGCGATAAAAACTTCCCCAGCCTGAACCTGATTTCCGCGGGCAACACCCTGGTGGGCGACTATCAGAGCCGCTTCCGCTTGACGGATGGCCGTATTCCCGACTACACCCTGGCGGGAAACCTCAACAACAAAGACGATTACGAAGCAGGCTTCGAGGGCGGCTACTCCAACCTGAGCGGTGTGAGCACCAGCGCCATCGGCACCCTGCCCAGCGACCCCAATACCGCCCTGAGCAGCGTCACCGAGCAAAACAATACTGATAGCAGCGGGAAAACCTATGTCAGTGCCAGCCAACTGTTCAAGTTTGCCGGTTGCAACGACTTCTGGAAACGCAAACCCAGCAGTGTTGCTGATGCCGACTGGGCCAGGCGACCCGAAAATCTCTACACCCAGTTCAGCTCGAGCGGCAGCGGAAGTAGCAAGCGTTGGTATGGTACGGGCGCACCCACCGGCTCGGGCACACTCAACGGCCCCCGCTGTACCGTGCCCACCCTAGCGGCGATGGAAGTAGGCAACTTCAACCGCCTCGAGATGCGCAAGTGGGCCACCGCTCGGCAAAAAGGACAGACCTACACCCCCCGCTTTTACACCTACAACGAGACTTCGGAAAAGGTGTATTTCCTGGCGACCAACGAGGAGCACTCTCGCCTGTACAACAACTACAGCGCTGTAGATGGCTCGAGCGATATCAAGGTGGTGATGGACGACAACACCACCATCACCATCCCCAAAAGCGAGGTGCAAGCTGGGCTGGCTCGAGCCGCCAAATACAGCCTCAGACCGCAAAACAACTGGATACTGCGCAACAACCTGAAAAACCTGTTCATCCAGAGCATGTCTGGGCGCAAAACCAAGCCCCTGCGCTACGACGGCCTGCTCTACTCAGCCAACGCGGTGTTTGCCCTTTCTCAGAGCAATGGCAGCTTCAGCTCTTGCACCGCCGGGAAAGGCAACTGCGACCCCAGCCCTACCGCCGGGCGCTGGGATTTGCGCGGCTCGATTGTGGCCGCCGATACCGGCATTCTCACCCCCAGTGGCCTCACCATCTACTACGACAAGCGCCTGAGCCCGGCTATTCAGGGGGAAGTGGGCCTCAACTTTTTCCGCAGCCAGTGGCAGGTTAAGACCCTCAAGGACATCCAATGAGTACTCGAGGCTTTACCCTTTTGGAAATCCTGGGGGTGTTGCTGGTGGTTGGCATTCTCTCAGCGATTGGCATCATCAACTTTCTCAGCTATCAGCGCATTCTGGTACTGCGTCAGGCCGCGACCCAAGTGGCTACCGACCTCAACCGCATTCGCACCGAGGCCCGGCGCACCTCCCAGTCTTGGATACTGTGGGCCGACAGTGCCAACAGCTACATCTACGGCCCCCAAAGCTCGACCCCCTCGTCCACCAACTCGGGCATTGTGGTGGGGCAAGGCCGGGCCGCCACCTTGCCCACGGGAACCCAGCTCGCTTTCAAAAATAACAACTGGATTAGCTTCACCGCACCCTACGGACTCAATGCCAGTGCTGCCACACAGTCCATCACCCTGAGCCGAACCGACTCGAGCCCTAAACAAATTGGGGTCAACGTGATTGGGATTATCGGGAAGGTGGTGGTTCGTGAACAGTAAGGGTCTCACCCTCATCGAGGTGCTGGTGGCGCTGATATTTGTGGCGATTGGCGGGATTACCCTGGGGTATCTCCTGAGCAGTTTTTCGGCGACCCGCCAGGCCCAGGGCAATACCAGTATCCAAGCTGTAGGACGCAGTTATCTGGACTCACTCAAAGCCGATTGGACCCTCAAGGACAACTATGTTGCCAATCAAGTGCCGGACAAGACCCAGTACGGCGGAGGTGTATTCGGCGTGTCAGAGCCAGTAATTACCACCTCGAGCAACGCCGCCATCACCCCCAACAGCCCCGATGCCAGCGGCAGCATTCCTTGCCTTAAAAATATCAGCATCACCGTTTCGCGCAGCAGTGGAGCCCCCCAACAACAGCAGTTTTCCTCGCAGATTGCCGCCCCCACCGGAACCAACGGGGTAGTGGTGTGTGTGCCATAGGTGAAAGTGATGCGAAACTACGGGTTTACCCTAATTGAACTGCTGGTGGCTTCGGCAATCGCTTTGCTGGTGCTGGGACTGGTTGCCGGCGGCATCCAAAGCGGCTCGAGCGCCACCCGAGTTATCCAGACCCAACAGCAGATGCTCGAGGACGTGCGCGTTGCGGGCAACTATATCGCCGACACCGTAGCCTCGGCGGTATACGTCTTCCCGCCCGGAACCACCCTGACCATTGGTGGGAATGGCTATACTAGCAAAAACCCCAGCAGCAATAAAAACATCTGGACAGTAGGAACCGACCCGGTAATTGCCCTTATCACCCCACCTTCCGTCACTGACCAGCAGTGCAAATATAGCAGCTCGCAGTCGCAAGACCCGAGCTGTTATCAGTTCAAAGCCTTCTATGTCCTCAACCGGGGGGCGGTGGTCACGGCAGCCACCGGAGCGGAAAATCCGGGGGCCGATCCCACCAACAACAACCGCTGGATGATTTACGAATACCGCGAGAACTTGCGCCCTAGCTCGGCCTCGGAGGGCACCTGGAACAACTTGTACGAACAAAATATGTCCAAGACCAACTGGCTAAACCCCTTGCCGGAGGTGGCCCAAGGGGCACTGCCCAGTCTGGTGCGCTCCTACCAGAACAATACCGGCGGTGGAAACCTGCTGGCCGACTATATTCAGCCCAATGCCGGATTCAGCTTGGACTTCGCTACCAGTTCGTGTAATGCCTGGCTTCAGGCCAAGAAAACCGTCGTCCAGAGTAGTTGCGTAGCGGTAACGGGCGACCCCGAACGCACCTACAGCCTGGCGCGTATCAGCCTGACCCTGGTGGCACAAAAGCTCGGACAGCAACCGGCAACCACCCCCACCCTCAGCTTTGTGTTGAGCCCGCGCAATCTGGCCGCATTCTTGAAAGATTGACCAACCGCCACTATTTCTTTGGCTGCTACATTCGTCCCGGCCCTCCAGCGCTAATCTGGGAAGGATGTATAAGAACCTACGAGCCTTTATGGCCGAACTCGAGCACCGGGGTGAGCTGATCCGCGTCCGAGAATCGGTCAGCAGCGAGCTGGAAATCACTGAAATTGCTGACCGCCTGGTCAAGCAGGGAGGCCCAGCCCTGCTCTTTGAGAATGTGGAGGGTAAGGATTTCCCGGTGGTTATCGGGTTATATGGCAGTGCGGCCCGCACCGCGCGCTCGATGGGCGTGCCCAGCCTGGACGCGCTGGCCGAGCGAGTCTCCAAGCTCATCCAGCTCAACCCTGGCAAGGGTGGTCTCAAAGCCGTGATGGGCCTGCTGCCCAAGCTGGGCGAGCTGAAGGGCTTTTTCCCCAAACGGGTAAACGGCGGCCCGGTGCAAGAAGTCGTGCTCAGGGGCGAGCAGATTGATTTGTCCCGCATCCCGGTGCTCAAATGCTGGCCCCTGGATGGCGGGCCGTACATCACGCTCCCCATCGTGATTAGCAAAGACCCCGACGCGCCACCCGGTGGCGCGGGCGAGCTGAACTTGGGGATGTACCGGATGCAGGTGTTGGACAAGCAATCTACCGCGATGCACTGGCAACTCCACAAGGTCGGGCGCAGGCACTACGACAAGGCTAAACGCTTGGGGAAGCGGCTCGAGGTCGCTGTGGCCCTGGGTGGAGACCCTATCCTGACCTATGCCGCCACCGCACCGGTGCCGCCGATTCCTGGCGTGACCGAGTTCAACCTGGCGGGTTTTTTGCGCGGGGCAGGGGTCGAACTAACCAAAGGGGTGACAGTGGATTTACCCGTCCCTGCCGAGGCCGAGTTCGTTCTGGAAGGCTATATAGACCCCGCCGAGGAGCTGGTGGTGGAGGGGCCATTTGGCGACCACACCGGGTTTTATACCCTCGAGGACTTCTACCCGCGCTTCCACCTTACTGCCATCACCCACCGCAAAAACGCCATCTATCCAGCAACCATCGTGGGCCGCCCGCCCATGGAAGATGCCTATTTGGTGGAGGCTTCCGAGCGGCTGTTTTTGCCCGCTGCACAGCTTATTCTGCCCGAAGTAGCCGACTACCATATGCCCCCGGCGGGGGTGGCCCATAACTGGGTGAATGTGAGCATCAAAAAAGCCTATCCCGGACAAGCCTATAAGGTTGCCAACGGAATGTTTGGGCTGGGGCAAATGATGTTTGCCAAGGTGATGGTGGTGCTCGATGAAGGCGCACCCTTGAAGCCTGGCCTGGACGGGTTAATCGAAGCCTTGAAAAACGCCGTCCCGGGGCGCGATACGTTGGTCACGCGGGGGCCTATGGACGTGCTCGATCACTCTGCTCGGGCCATGGGCTACGGCGGCAAGCTGATTGTGGACGGTACGCGCAAGCTCGAGGAAGAAGGTGGCGTGGTTCCTTTCACCCCCAAAGCCCACCTTTCCCTGCCCGCCCTGCCTGGAGTCGGGCAAAAACAGTGGCCCGGAATCTGGGCCGCGACATTGCAAAAAAACGCCCCTGGACAAGCCAGAGCATTGGCCGAAAAGCTTTTGGCAACCCCCCAAAGTGTTGGAATTCGCTTGCTGCTGCTCACCGATTCGGATACCCGGCTCGAGGCCGACGAGCTGCTGTGGGCGGTGCTCAACAACATAGACCCCGAGCGCGATGCCTGGGTGATGCCGGGCGCGGAAGGCCCGGTGCTGGTGCTGGATGGCACGCGCAAGCTAGCCGAGGAGGGCTTTGCCCGGCGCTGGCCGCCCAAGATTGCGATGTCGCCGGAGATGGTGCGACAAGTGGATGAGCGCTGGAACGAACTCGGTTTGCCCGCTATAGCTGAGGACGAGGCTGTCGCCACCAACTAGGTTCAACTGGGCATAGCTGTAACCAGGCTCCCGAACCGCTCTCAGGGGTCTCGTCTGGCAGTGGATGCCGCCAGGTTGTCAGCCAGCCTTGCGTAGTCTCTCGAGGCTATCGAGGATCAGATCAAGGCCGATTTCATATTCGTTGGAATATGCATAACCGGGCTGGAGAACGTGCTCGACGGCCATCTCCGTGAGATAAGGATACTCACCCCTAGGCATCTGTTCCAGCATGGTTGCTGCGACAGGGGTGGCCTGGTCAGCGGTGTTGAAGGGCAGGTTGATTTCCTGGAGCACGAAGCCGTAGATGTAACTGTCCAGCAGCGAGTAGGCGTGCGCTGCCGCCGCGACGGAGAACCCGCCTTCTCTGAGGTAGCCCAGAACTGCGTCGTGGTGTCGCAGGGTGGCTGGGCCGGGCGCAGTGCGCGACTCCATCAGACCGATGGCCCAGGGATGTCGAGCGAGCGCTTGGCGTATTGAGATTGCGCGGGCACGAAGCGCAGATTTCCAATCGTCTAGAGGCGGCAGGTTAATCTCGGCGAAGACCAGGTCAATCATGCTACCCAGGAGTTCGTCCTTGTTAGCGAAATGATAGTAGAGCGACATGGCCTCCACGCCGAGTTCCTGGGCCAGTCTGCGCATGGTGAGCGCATCAATGCCGTCACGGTCAGCGACCTCGAGGGCCATCCGCAGTACCAGTTGGCGGCTCAGTCGTGGTCGCGGCGGGGTTGGTGGGTCGGCGGGTTTCGCTGTCTTATTCTGCATAATTGCTATCCCTAGTTGACAATCTTACAATGTAAGGCTATCTTTAGCTAGAGCCTTACATTGTAAGGTAAGAGCGGGCTCTGAGGAGAAGCGAAAATGGATACAACCGCAATACGAAGCACCCCTACCGCCGCTGAGGACTCGTTGACCGGCCCCCGCCCCATGAAGGCCATCGTGCGTGAGGACTACAGCTCCGCTGACGGGTTGCAGCTTAGGGACATCGAAATTCCCCAGACGGGCCATGATCAGGTGCTCGTGCGCGTCTGCGCTGCGGGTCTCGACCGGGGTGCCTGGCACATCATGACCGGGCGGCCCTACCTGATGCGCCTCGCTGGCTTCGGCCTTCGCAAACCCAAAAACCTCACCTTGGGCTCGGAAGTGGCGGGGGTGGTTGAGGCGGTCGGCAAGAATGTCACCGGCCTTCGACCAGGGGATAAGGTTTTTGGAACGTGCTTGGGAACCAGCAACGGCTCCTTCGCTGAGTACGCCCTGGCTCGAGCCAACAAGCTCGCCCTTATGCCCGCCAATACCTCCTTCGAACAGGCTGCCGCCGTGCCCGTCTCAGCCCTCACCGCCCTGCAAGCCCTGCGCGACCACGGACGTGTGCAGGCGGGTCAGCGCGTATTAATCATCGGGGCATCGGGAGGAGTGGGTACTTTCGCGGTGCAAATCGCCAAGGCCTTTGGCGCGACGGTCACCGGGGTGTGCAGCACGCCAAAGATGGATATGGTGCAATCCCTGGGAGCTGACAAAGTGGTTGACTACACCCAGACCGACATCACCGATACGAATGAGCGCTACGACCTGGTGCTCGACATCGGGGGGAACCGGCCAGTGTCGCGGCTGCGCCGCCTCCTCACGGGTAACGGGACATTCGTCTTTGTCGGTGGTGAGGCGGGTGATCAGTGGACGGGAGGTCTTGGCCGCCAGTTGGGGGCCATGCTGGTGTCGCGGTTCATCCGGCAGCGTCTGGTGACATTCATTTGCAATGAGAACAGCAAAGACCTCCAGACCCTGGCTCAACTGCTTGAAGCCCGAAAAATTACACCGGTGATAGATAGGGTATCTTCGCTGGAAAACCTTCCGGATGCGATGCGCGACCTCGAGGCGGGTCGGGTGCGCGGCAAGGTAGTCGTGACGGTCTCGACATAGCCTGCTGATGTGATCACGGTTTGGAAAATACCCCGATCAAGGAGAGCAAAATGAAGATCACAGCCTTGGGGCTCATCCGTTGGACTGGTTTAGCAGCTATGGTGGCAGGGATCATTTTCGCGGGCATTCAGCCGATCCATCCAGCTGACGTTCTTGCGTCCGTCACCACCGGCGCATGGGCCATCATCACCCCCTTGAAGACGGCCATGTGCCTCCTCTTCCTGCTCGGTATTTTGGGGCTCTATGCCAGGCAGGTGGAAAAGGTCGGTTGGTTGGGCCTGGTTGGCTATCTCCTGTTTAGCCTCAGTTGGGCGCTACAGACGGCCTATGTTTTTGCCGAAGCCTTTATCATTCCGCCTTTGGCGAGCGTAGCGCCGAAGTTTGTAGATGGTCTCCTGGGGGCCGCCAGTGGGCGCGCCAGCGAGGTTAATCTCGGAGCCCTTCCAGGGCTATATGCGCTAGTAGGCATCCTGTATATGCTCGGTGGCTTGCTGTTTGGCATCGCTACCTTCCGCGCGGGCATCCTTCCGCGCTGGGCGGGCGGCCTGCTGGCTAGCACAGCCTTATTGACCCCCCTGGCCGCACTGCTCCCCCACGCGATCCAGCGGTTAGCGGCGATTCCGATGGGGGTGGCTCTGGCCTGGCTGGGCTACGCGCTCTGGTCTGAACGGCGAGAGACAACTTCGGAACCCGTACCTGGCAGAGCAAGCCCGCAGCTTCGCTAAACCGGAGCCGAGTGGGTCATCCATAAGCGACCAACCCCTCTAGCCCGCAGGAAATCAGCTGGTGTTCCCCATTTGCCCTGAGTGCAGACCTCGAGACTCTCGCCAACATGATTGAGTCAGGCTCCCTTGCACCCATGGTTGACCGGGTGTGTTCGCTCGCAGACCTTCCGGATGCGATGCACGACCTCGAGGCGGGTACGTGGAAGGTCATCGTGGCGGTCGACATAGCTGGTCGAGGAGTCCCAATTCAGGAAATACCAGCTATGAGGATACAAGCCCCCTCAAACCATTCCAGCTAGTGCCTTCCGGGCTTCCTTGGCTTTCATGGGCTGGTTGTAAATGGCGCTTCCGGGCTCCTGCCGCGTGCTCTCACTCAGCGAGCCGGTGTCCACTGGAGCAAAGCCAATCTCCTCGATGAGCTTAGAAACCGTGGCTTTGGCTTCAGCATCGTTGCTAGCAACATAAATAGCGATGCGCTCGTCCAGGGGCAGCGTGGTATCTCCCATCTGGGCCAGATGCTTAAAGTAAATAGTGTTAAAGGCCTTTACCAAACGCACGCCCGGCAAGTGCTGGGCGATGAACTCGCTCTGGCTGAGGCCGCCGAGGTCTATCTGGCCGTCGCGCTGGGGGTAGTAGTTGGCCGCGCTGATGAGGATTTTGCCCTTCAGTTCGGCAGCGGGCAACGAGGCATAGTGCCCGAAAGGAATCGCCTCCATCACCACCTCGCCAAAGCGGGCCGCATTCTCTAGGGTCAGGGCTTGGGCTTTGGGGCCGAGTTCGGCGATCAAGGTTTGCAGGGTGTCCGGTCCCCTCGAGTTGCTGATTGCCACCTCATGACCTGCTTTCAGCCACAGCCGTGCAACAGTGGCCCCAATGTTCCCCGCTCCGATAATGCCAATACGCATACTTGGCCTCCAGAACCCAACCTTACGCCCGCCCCTTCAGAGCAAAGGTGGGAGTGAGCAGGTTTTTAAGTACCCCCAAATCTGACTAGCGCTATATCCGCAGTTCAATGACTTGGTAAAGGCCCGTTCCTGAAAGCGCGAGCGTCAGATTCGGGGAACCCCCTAAAGCGCAAATCTATGGTGGAGATACTTAGTGGATATTCAGGGCCTCGAGGGCTTTTTGCACCACCGGGTCGAGGCCCGTTCGGGCCCAGGCCGCAGTGTCGTCGGCGGCCTGCACATCAGGGGTAATGGCACCCGGCAAAGGGATACCGTCGGGGTTAAGGGTACGGACATAGGTGATGGCGATGGCCGAGTGGTCTAGAAGTGGGAAAAAATCGGTGGCGGTGTTGGAAAGCCCTACTGTGCGCTCCCCCACCACCGGCCCTACTTTGGCTTTTTGCACCACATAGGCAAACAGTTCCGCGCAGGAGGCACTGTGGCTGTTGACCAGCACAGCCAGTTTTCCAGTCCAGCGAACCGCGTTCGGCACGGCGTAGGTGCGGGGGTCGCGGGGGTCGTTGCCGGTGACGGCCCCGTCTTTGAAGCCCAGGGGGGTGAGGCCCAGATGGCTTTGCATCTCGAGTTCAAAGTTACCCACCAAGGCCCCGGCTGCCGAGACACACTCGGTTTCCTCGCCGCCGCCGTTGTCGCGCACGTCCACCAGGATGGTACTGGCTCCCTGGGCCTGGGCTTGTCGCACCAAGGCGTGAACCTTTGGCCCGACTTGCTTGTAGGTCTCAAACTGGGGGATGCGAATGACCAATACACCTTTGGGAACCCCGGCAGGAACGTACATATAGGGCAGAGCCAGGTTGAGCGTAGGACGGCGAATGAGGTCTAGCTCGAGCCTTTGCTGGCTCGCCACTGGGCCTCTGGCTATGCCCAAACGAGCGCTATCAGCAGCAAGCTGCTGGCGAATGTCCGTCACCGGCTGACCGTTTACCGCGACGATGCGGTCTCCTGGTAACAGGCCAGCTTGTTCTGCGGCTCCACCCGCTAACACGTCGGTGACGAGGGTCACGCTGCCTTGCGGGTCGTAGGAAAGCCCAAACAGGGGAACCGGGTCGGGCTGCCCAGAAAAGCTAGCCTCGGCTCTGGCAAAGTTCTGCGGGCTGAGGTAGTAGCTGTGCCCGTCGCCCAGGTCGCGCACCATGCTGGCAATCAGCGGGCGGGCCACTTCGATGGGGCAGGCTTGGCCTTGAGAGGCACAGTCTTGCTCGAGCTGCTTTTGATATTTCGCCACCAAATCCTTGGGCTGCACTTGCGAGGGGCCATAGTAGTAGAACTCGAGGTAAAAACTCGCTTCTCGGAAAAGTTCACTAGCCGGGCTAGCGAGAGCCGAAGAAAATGCGAGAAGTCCAATGATGACGGCGCGTAAGAGCATGATGCCAATCTAGCAAAGCTGCGGTGAGGTTGGATGTATTCCCGGTGAAGCTGGGCCAGGCCGTCGAACGTCTAACCTCAAATGAGGAACACTAAGGGCAAAAACGTCGAATGTCAAACGCCTAACGCTAAAAGCTGAAAGCTAAAGGCAAAAAATAAAAGGGCCCTGAAGCTACACCAGGACAGCCTAATTACCTTACCGAGAAACGCTGTTTGGGACGCGGTTTGTGTTTTTAGTTTTCAAGTTTTTGGCATTTTGCATTCGACGTTAGGCATGTTCTACATCAAACCCCGTACAACGCGCCAAATTTGCGGTTTAGATAGTCCACCAGATACTGCGGGTTGAGGTCTTCGCTGGTGGCTTTCTTGAGCAGGTCGCGGGGCCAGTAGCGGCTGCCCTGGCGGTGAATGTGCTCGCGCTGCCACTCGAGCAGTGGGGCAAACTCGCCCTTGGCAAACTGGGCCTGCAAGTTCCCCAAATCACGCTCGGCCTGCGCAAAGAATTGCGCCCCGTAGAGGTTGCCTAGCGCATAGGTAGGAAAGTAGCCGATTAATCCCGCCGACCAGTGTACGTCCTGCATTACCCCGTCCTTGATTTGTGGGGCCTGGATACCCAAGTATTCCTGGTATTTGGCATCCCAAGCCGCAGGCGCATCGTCCACCTCGAGTTCACCCCGCAGCAGGGCCAGCTCCACCTCGAAGCGAATCATGATGTGCAGGTTGTAGGTCACTTCGTCGGCCTCAACGCGAATCAGGCTGGGTTTGACGGCATTGATGGCGGCGTAGAAATCCTCGAGTTTTGCATTCTCGAAGGCCGGAAAATATTCCTGGGCCCTGGGCCAGAAATAGCGCCAGAACCCCAGGCTGCGCCCTACCAAGTTTTCCCAGGTGCGGCTTTGCGACTCGTGAATGCCTAGGGAAACCTCCGTTCCCATAGGGGTTCCGTAGTATTCGGGCAGCAAACCCTGACCATAGACCCCGTGGCCCATCTCGTGAACCGTGCCGAAGAAGGCCGGGTTGAAGAAATCTTCCAAGTAGCGGGTGGTCAGGCGCACGTCGCCAGGGCCGATGCCCTGCATAAAGGGATGGGCTACGGTATCCAGGCGACCCGCCTCGAGGTCGAAACCGATTTTGCCAAGGAAGTCATTGGCAAAATCTTCTTGAGCAGCCTTGGCAAAAGAGCGGTGCAAGATGGAGCTGTCAGGCTTGCTCGAGCTGCCCTCGATACGCCCCAGCAGGTCTACGGTGGCCTCCCGCAAGCGCTTGAATACCCCCTCGACCTGCCGCGCGGTAGCCCCCGGCTCGTACTGGTCGAGCAAGGCATCGTAGCGTTCCTGGGCATAGCCGATGGCATCGGCGGCCTCACGGGTGAGGGCAAAAACCCGCTTCAGAATGGGCTTGAAGCCCTCCCAGTCGTTTTTGGGCCGGGCCTCCTCCCAGATGGCCTGACCTTCACTGGTGGCCTGGGCCAACTCCACCGCCAGCCGCTCGGGGATTTTGCTTTGCAGGTCGTAGGTCCGCCGCCACTCGCGCACGTTGACCGCCTCAGGTGAGGCTGGGTCGCCAACAAAAGAACTGCCCTCGAGCTGCTCGAGCATGTCCCCAATATGGGGGTCGGTACTGCGCTGGTGGAGCAGTTTTGCCAAGGCCGCCTGCATCATGGCCCGGTGTGGATGACCCTTACGTGGGGTGTAGGTCGCCTGATCCCAGCCTGCCAAAGCCCCAAAGGCCGCTAAATATGCGGTTTCTTTGCTGTGCTGTTCTAGCCAATCGTAGGCTTCATGTGCGGTCATAGCTCGAACATCATAGCAATAGGCGGTGAGCTGGAGCGATTTTCATGAATAAGCGCGACTTATCCTCAAGGGCCCTGATGAAAACCGCGATAAATACACGGGCTTGGCGTGTAGCTTTTCTCGGTTATCGGCTATCGGCTATCAGCTATCAGCTATAGACTGACCCCATGCCAGGAATTGCGATTATCGGAGCCCAGTGGGGCGATGAGGGAAAAGGCAAAGTCACCGATGCTTTGGCGGAAGCCGCCGACTTTGTGGTGCGCTACCAGGGGGGAGCCAACGCAGGCCACACGGTAGTGGCTCAGGGCAAAACCTTCAAGTTGAACCTGTTGCCCACCGGAGTAATTCACCCGCAGGCCACGAATATCCTCGGCGACGGCATGGTGATTGATGCCTACCGCTTCGCCGAGGAGCTAGCCAACGTGCGGACGGAGGGGTTGAGTCCCAAAATTCTGGTCTCTGACAAAGCCCACCTGGTCTTACCCCACCATAAGGCTGTCGAAGCCCGCAACAATTTTGTAGGCACAACCAAGCGCGGCATCGGCCCGGCCTACTCTGACCGGGCCCGGCGGGTGGGCATCCGCGCGGGCGATTTGCTCAGCGAGAAGATATTGAAAGAACGGGTCGAAACCCTGCTCATCGAAAAGCCCAACTCCACCAAGGAGGCTGGTTGGGACAGCGTGGGCAAAGCGATCTCCGACCTCGAGCGGATGCGCGACATTCTGGCTCTGCATATTACCGACACCGGAAGTCTGCTGCGCGAGGCCATCAAGAACGGCAAAAAGGTGCTCTATGAGGGCGCACAAGCCACCCTGCTCGATCTCAACTACGGCGACTATCCCTACGTCACCAGTTCGCACCCCACGGTGGGCGGCATCATCGTTGGGGCCGGAGTTAATCACAAAGCCATCAACAAGGTCTACGGCGTGGCGAAAGCCTATGCCACCAGGGTGGGCAATGGCCCCTTTCCCACCGAACTTCCCGAGGCCGAGGCCGAGTATTTGCGTCAGAAAGGTGGTGAGTTCGGCGTGACTACGGGCCGCGCCCGGCGCACCGGCTGGCTCGACCTGCCCTTGCTCAAGTACGCCTGCGAGGTAAACGGCTTCGACGGGCTGGTGCTGACCAAGCTGGATGTGCTGAGTGGGTTTCCCAAGGTTAAAGTGGGTGTAGAGCATGTCGCCGACGGGGTGCGCTACGAGGAACTCGAGGGTTGGGGCGAGCTGGCGGGTATCAGCACCCGCGAGGCGCTGCCCCAGGGTGTTCTACAGCTCATCGAGCTGATCGAGGCATACACTGGGGTTCCGGTAGTGATGTTCTCGACCAGCCCGAAGCGCGAGGACACCTTTGGCGCGGTGAGTTGGGTTTAGATGTTCTCCTGGTCGGTAAGCCAAATTCATTGGATTGCCTTCGATGTAGGTGCGGATGGTCTGTAACTCGCGCTCGCCCCGGATGATGCGGTTATGATCGCGTTTTTGCCACACCTCGAGGCCCGGCGTACCGCGCCGCAGATTGATGGATTTCGTGGCTGCGGATTTGAACTCCGAGACGAAGGTGCCCAGGGAACGTTTGGGTCTAAACAACTGCGGGGTTCGTAGGGACGCAAGACCTTGCGTCCCTACAGGGTCGGCGGCATCATTTGCGGGGATTTGCGGCCCTGCCTCAACGCAGCACTTCCCCCGGCTTTATCCGCAGCGCCCGAAACAGTGGCAGCAGCGAGGCCAGCATCACCACCAGCAGGCTCATAGCCGAGACCCACAGAAAATCCGAGGGGCGAATCTCCACCGGCAGCCGGGTCAGAAAGTACAGCTCACCGGGGATGGCAATAGGCCGCCAGGCGAAATAGCTAGATAGCCCCCAGCCCAGCAGGTTTCCCAGCACCACCCCACTCACACCCAGAAGGAGGCCCTCTAAGCCAAACACTCCCGCCACCTGGATTCCCCTGGCCCCCAGCACCCGCAGCAGGGCGATGTCCGGGGTTTTCTCGATGACTGTGAGCACCAGAACACTCGCCATGCCCAAAGCCGCCACGATCACGATCAAAAACACCACCGTGCCAATCACCTGCTTTTGCAACGCGAGTTGTTGAATCAGGGTGCGGTTGGTGGACTGCCAGGGCTGGGGGAAGTAGCTGGTTCCGGCTAGCTCTGTGCCTACTTGCGGGGCTCTTTCGGGGTCTTTGAGGCGGAGTTGATAGCCGGTTAGACCGTCAGGCTGCTCCATCAGATCTCGCGCATCTTGCAGGGTGGTGAAGGCAAAGCCGGAGTCCAGAAGATAGTTCCCGGTCTGAAAGGTGGCGGCCACAGCCAACTGAATGCGCTTTTGGTTCACCGAGACCAAAAACAATTTATCGCCGGGATAGGCTCCCAGCGATCTCGCCAGGGCTAGGCCCAACACGATACTGCCAGGCTTCAGCTTGGAGAGGTCGAGGTCGGGGTATACCGACTGCCCCCCCTGACCCAGGCCGATTAGCGTGGCGAAATCGGCTGAGCCTGAGCGCCCGGATGCTGCACGGCGGGTGAGCAGGGCCTTAGTGATAAACACCGGAGCTTGCCCAACCACTTGGGGATTGGCTGGTGGGGGTGGCAGGGCTTTGTTGTCCTGGAAAACCAATAGTTGCAGGTGCGGCACAGCCTTGAGGGTCGCATCTACCAAGCCCTTGACAAAGCCATTGGTTAGAGAGAGGGCGGTAGTGAGCACCATGATGCCCACCGCCACGCCTAGCAGGGCAATCAGGCTCTGGGTACGGCGGTAGCGCAGTTGGCGCAGGGCGAGAAACCAGACGAAACGCATAGAGCAAAGGGCAGAGAGCTAAACGTCTAAGGTTCAGGAAAAACAACATCTGCGTCCTGCACGGTGTTCTTTCATGAGTCAATAATGCCGTCCTGCTTTAGGTTCTTTAATTTGGCCTTCGACCCTCGAGCTTCGACTTTCTTTTATCCCTCAGCGCCGTCCTCTTTGCACTCAGCTATTCTAACCGCGTCCGACCTGGAGCACGGTGAGCTTCATGCTACGAATACCAAAGCGCACCACCGTACCCTGGTCGGGGAGCCACACATCTATGCGGTTGCGCCAGCGCATGTTCATGGTGTCCTCGACCACGAAAACCCGATCTGCCAGCAGGTTGTTGAACCGCCGTCCATCGCTACGGTCAAAGCTGCCCAGGTCTTGCAGCTTGACCCTCGAGCCATAGGGCAAGGGGCCTAACAGGTCACGGCTGACCGCGATAATGCCCAGGCGGGTGCGGGCTCCGGTAGCGGTGATATACGGGGAGTTATCGGTCTGTGAAGAGAGCGAGGTGTAGGCGGTAGCGGTGACATTGAAGACCGTAGGGGCTTTAGCCAGACCAAGGCTAAAAACGGTCAGCAAGGCAATTAAACTACCGAGCCAAGTTTTGTTGGATGCTATTACCTGAAAAAGCCAGCCAGAATGGGCTGTTTTCTTTGAGGTAATGAGCTGCCGGGACAATATTCCAGAACTCATACTGGTACAGGGTAGGTGGGGAGTTCTCGGGTTCTCTTAGAAGTAGAAGTAACACTTCTCATATTTGTCCCCTCATTCTGCCCTGTTCGTTTTGGCATACCTCCTTTATGTGCCTGGGCCAGGGCCTAAATGCCCCAGCTAATCATGAGATATGTCTCAACTCGCCCCATCAGATTCTCATCTCGAGATGACCCCCTCCTGACCTTCAATTTTCGGCTGATATAAGGATTATGTCTTGCCAGACACGATTTTGTGGTGATTTGCAAAATGCGCAGACCGGCGACAAAGTAACCGTAGGTAACGCTCGAGCCGTTGCACAAGCTGGATTTGACCCAATACGCAGCTTAATTCCCCACCCCAGAGTGCGGCAGCTGTTTAGCACGGCACTTGCTCGAGGTTGCTAAGTGGAGGGTTGTATACTTTAACCCCTCTAGCGTAGCTCCTGGAAGTCTTCCTCCCAGAACTCGAGCTCTCCTCGCCGGAGTTCTGCGGCGTGGCTACGCAGTTCCACCCGGCGAATCTTGCCGGAGATGGTCTTGGGCAAATCGGCGAACTCCAACCGCCGGATACGCTTGTAAGGAGCCAACTTTTCGCGGGAGTAGCGGAAAATCTCCAGGGCCAGTTCCCTCGAGGGGACATAGCCTTGCACCAAAATCACGTAGGCTTTGGGCACCGAAAGCCGCTCGGGATGAGGCGAGGGCACCACCGCCGCCTCGGCAATGGCGGGATGCTCGATCAGGAAACTCTCGAGTTCAAAGGGGCTGATGCGGTAATCGCTGCTCTTGAATACGTCGTCGGCTCGCCCCACATACCAGAAATATCCGTCCTGGTCGCACCGAGCCACGTCACCGGTGCGATAAAAGGCTCTGCCCAGCGCGGCCTGGGTTTTGGCGGGGTCGCCCGCATATTCGGCCATCAGGCTGGTCGGGCGGGGCGACAGGCTAATGCTGATTTCGCCTTCCTGGGCCTCGAGGCCGTCGGGATCGAGCAGGGCGATGCTATATCCCGGCAGGGGGCGGCCCATCGCACCCGGTTTGACCACCTGCCCCGGCGTGTTGGCAATCTGCGCGGTGGTTTCGGTCTGACCGTAGCCATCGCGGATGGTCAGGCCCCAGGCTTCTTGCACCCGTTCGATAACCTCGGGGTTGAGTGGCTCCCCCGCCCCCACCACCTCGCGCAGCTTTACCGGGAAAGCGTTCAAGTTCTGCTGGATCAGCATTCGCCAGACGGTGGGCGGAGCACACAGCGAGGTAATCTGGCTGCTAACCAAAAGCTCTAGCACCCGCCGCGCCTCGAAGCGCTCGTTAAACAAAAACACTGCTGCGCCCACCGTGAGGGGGGCAAAAAAACTGCTCCAGGCGTGCTTGGCCCAGCCCGGCGAGCTGATATTCCAGTGCCTATCACCCCGCTGCAACCCAGTCCAGTACAGCGTGCTGAGGTGGCCCACGGGGTAGCTGGCATGGGTGTGCAGCACCAGCTTGGGCTTGCTGGTGGTGCCCGAGGTGAAGTACAGCAACAGTGGGTCGGATGCGTGGGTCACGCCGTCGGGCATAAACTCTGGCGGGTGAGTCCAGGCTTGGGCCAGGTTCGACCAGCCCCCCGCCTCACCCACGCTAATACGGGAAAACCCCTCGAGCCCGGCGAATTTCCCGGTTTCTCCGGCTTCGACGATGGCGACTTTGGCCCTACCCCGCTCGAAACGGTCGCGCAGGTCTTCTGGGGTCAGCAGGGTGGTGGCCGGGATAATCACCGCGCCCAGCTTCATCGCCGCAATGAACACTGCCCACAGTTCGGGGATGTTGGAAAGCATCACCAGCAACCGATCCCCCCGCCCTACCCCCTGCGCCCGCAGATAGTTGGCAGTCTGGTTCGACCAGGCCTCGAGTTCGGCGTAACTGACTTGCCCACCCTCCCAGATTAGGGCGGGAGCACTGCCAAGCTCGAGGGCCAAGGGTGAGAAATGTTCCAAGGCCCAGTTGAACTCTTCCAGGGGGGGCCAATGAAAGCCCTCCACCGCACCCTGATAATCCTCGCGGTGAGCTGACAAAAAGGCTATTGCTGCGTGATAAGCTTCAACGGCCATAAGTTATCTCCTCTATTGCTCGAGCATACCGGTTTTTCGCCAACCTATCACCGATTGCTCAGCCAAGAGGCCCCTCCAAACTACGTCTCAAACGGTATTTTTGGCAGAGTGATTATGTCGTCCTGGTGTAGTTTTAAGCTCTCAACTCTCAGCTCTCAGCTCTCAGCGTTTAGCGTTTAGCCCTTTGCTTTTCTGGCGGCAGCTCGAGCCCTAACCACCCATACCTCTACCCCGTAACGGGTTGACCGCTCAAGATGGTTATAAGCCGGAAGCCGGGCACTGCGGGGGTGCTAGGGTATAAGCCTAGGAGAGCTTATATTGTGCAGCGGTATGGCTTTTACTTCGTCTGGCTCAGCGCGCTGACCTTTACCTTGGCGGCTTGGGCAATCGTGCAGCTGGTTTTGGAGCCCAGCTATCTGAGCCTGGAGCGGCAAGAGGTCAAAGGGGTGGTGGGACGCGGGCAGCGCTTGCTCGAGCAGAACCTGGAAGCCCTCGGAACCTCCACCCAAGACTACGCCTGGTGGGACGAGGCGTATCGCTTCGGGCAAGGCCAAAGCCCCAACTTCGTGGGGGTTAACTTCACCGCTGCAACGCTACAAAACCTTCACGTCGAGGTGATGGCCTACTTCGACCGGGCCGGAACCCTGCTGCACGCCGGGCAGATTTTGCCTGGAGCCACCCGGCTTTCCCCGCCCAACCACACCACCCTCGAGGCAATTGGTCACCACCGACCCAAAGGTAAGTCCAGCCTGGCCGGATTCCTGGAAATCAGCGGGCAGTTGTATTTGCTGGTTAGCAGTCCGGTGCTGCCCAGCGACCCTAGCGGCCCCAGTCCGGGATTTCTGGCCATGGCCCGCCGGATTGATGCCAACCTGATGCACAGCCTAAGCCAAGCCCTGGGCTCGAGCCTGAGCCTCGAGCCTTCCACCTCAGACCCCAGGGCCATACAGGTGCTAGGCCCCAATGCCATTGTCGGAGCACTTCCACTTACCGACCTGGACAACCATATCGTAGCCACCCTCAAGGTGCAGATGGCCCGTCCGGTCTACGCCCAGATGCGCCGCACGACCGCCGCCTTCATGGTGGGAATTTTTTTGCTAGCCCTGCTTTCCGCCGGATTGCTGCACTATCTGCTCCACCGCCTCGGAACCACTCGAGAAAAGTACCTCGAGGATGCCCGGCGCTACGGCCAGAACGTCGAACAACTGGCTTTCTACGACCCCCTGACCGGCCTTCCTAACCGCCGCCTACTCTATCAGCAAGCTAGGCAGAGCCTGTCGGTAGCCGAGCGTAAGGATTGGTCGGTGAGCTTACTCTACCTCGACCTGAACCGCTTCAAGAGCATCAACGATGCGCTGGGCCACGACGTGGGCGATGAGTTGCTATGCGCAGTCGCGCGGCGGCTAGAGCAATGTGTCCGGGAGGGCGATATCTTGGCAAGGCTGGGTGGCGACGAGTTCGCCATTTTTTTATACGATACCTATCCTGACCAGACCGCTCAGGTTGCCCGGCGCATCGCCGAAGAACTCAACCGTAGCTTCAGGATGGGCAAACACACCCTAAATGTGGGAGTGAGCATTGGCATTGCTTGTTATCCCGAGCATGGTCAGACCCTACCCGAGTTGCTCAAGTCTGCCGACGCAGCCATGTATGCGGCCAAAAACCAGGGCCTGGACTTTGCCTTTTTCGACCCTGATAGCAACCCTTATAGCCCCGAACGCCTCGAGCTGGAAAATAAGCTCTACAGTGCCGTGCAGAACAACCACCTGACCCTGCACTATCAACCGGTGATGAACCTGCGCCAGGGCAAGCTCGAGGGCTACGAGGCTCTAGTGCGCTGGGTGCAGGAGGAAAAAGAAATCCCGCCCGGCCTTTTTATTCCCCTGGCCGAAGAGGGGAGCCTGATTTATAGCCTCGACCAGCGGGTGCTGGAAAATGGTCTAGAGCAGCTCAAACAGTGGGCCAGTCAGGGGCTGCACCCCATCCTCTCGCTTAACATATCGGCCCAGTCGTTGCACCGCCCCGGCCTGCGCCAACAGATCGAGGTGCTCCTAAACAAGCTAAAGATAAACCCCGCACAGGTGATGCTGGAAATCACCGAAACCGCCTTGATCAGCAACCCCCAGCTATCCAGACAAGTTCTGAGCGATTTTCAGGCCATGGGCCTGCGAATTGCCCTGGATGACTTTGGCAGCGGTTACGCCTCGCTGGGCTATCTGCGGCATCTGCCCATCAACCGCCTGAAGATAGACCGAAGCCTGGTGAGGAATATCGGGCAGAACGCCCAGGACGAGCAATTGCTGGCGGCAATCCTCGAGTTGGGCCGCAGTTTGAACTTGGAGGTGCTGGCCGAAGGGGTCGAAACCCAAGCTCAACTCGAGTGGCTCGTGACCCACGGCTTCGACTATGCTCAAGGGTTTTTACTGGGCAGACCGCTCCCCGCCGAAACCATCTCCGACCCACCGGTTTTGGTGTGATAGCGCAGCCTCGCCGACCTCCTCTACTTGAAAACCGCTTCAGGTTCTTCGGCAGTGGTGATTTGGGGAATTGTCAACCCCCGAGCTTCCTCTTTGACCCTCTTCAGGCTAGAGCCTCGAGATCTCGAGGTATTATGTAAGTATGTACTTACTAAGTAGCCTCGTAGATGCTGACCCGACCAAGGCCGCACTGCTGCGAGCGGGGCTGGAGTTGCTGGCAGAAAAAGGCTATAAAGGGGCTACCACCCGCGAGATCGCCAACCGGGCGGAGGTCTCGGAAGTCACCTTGTTTCGCCACTACAAGAGCAAGGCCGAGCTCTTGCGAGAAGCCGTAGGTCATCTCAGCCCCCCGGTTGAGGAAATAATTCCAACCCAAACCGATGACCTCGAGGCGGCTTTTACCTACTTCATCGGCAATTTCCAGGCGCTCATCGAGGCTAACCAGGGCTTCGTGATTCGCCTGCTGCCGGAGTTGATCCGCCACCCCGAGCTGCGTGGAGATACAGGAGCACCGGGGTTCATGCGGGCCTTTGCAGCAGGTACAGCTTTCATCCAGCGCTGCCAGAAGGCCGGACTGCTACGCCCAGACGAGCCACCCCAGCAGATGGTGGTCGCCCTGATTGGCCCCTTAATTGGGCGGGTGCTTTTGGGTGGAGCTTGGGGAGTGCTGTTGCCGTTGGATTTAGAAGCCCTGGTCAGAGGCTTCTTGCAGGGAAGGAGGGCGGATGGTCAGCGTTAAGGCAGTCTCTAGACGGTTCGGTGAGCAACTCGCACTCGACTCGGTGAGCCTCGAGGTGGGCCAAGGTGAGGTCTTTGGTCTGCTGGGCCCCAACGGCTCGGGCAAAACCACCCTGATTCGTATTCTGTCAGGGGTTTTGCTGCCCTCCAGCGGGGAAGCGACCGTAGCTGGGTTAGACGTGGGACGACGACCTGAAGCGGTCAAGGCGGTGATTGGCTATGCTACCCAAGAAGCCAGCGTCTACCGCGACTTGACGGTCAAGGAGAACCTCGAGTTTCGCGCCAAGCTGTACCTTGAGTCTAAAGGCGTGCCCTACGCCGTGGAGCAAACCCTCCAGCGTTTTGGTTTACAACCCTACGCCCATAACCTGGCCGGGTCGCTTTCGGGTGGCTGGCGACAGCGCCTGGCCATCGCCCAGGCGGTGGTTCACAAACCCAAAATCCTCTTTTTAGACGAACCTACCACCGGCCTTGACCCGCTCTCCCGCCGCATTCTGTGGGATCTCATTCACGAGGAGGCTAAAGACGGAACCAGCGTGCTAGTAACCACCCACTACATGGACGAAGCCGAGCGTTGTGGGCGGTTGGCCCTGCTGTACGAAGGCAAAATTATCGCCCAGGGTACCCCCCACGAACTCGAGCACCTGGCCCAGGAGCAGGCCAGTGTGGCCTTTAGCCAGACCACCTTGCCCCTCGACACCTTGCGGGCTATGCCCGGTGTGCTGGATGGCTGGCCCAGTGGGGGCGGGGTACGGCTAATTCTGGAAAAGGGCACACAGCTCAAAGACCTGCCCCTACAGCCGGTGTATCCCAACCTCGAGGACGTGTTTATCGTGCTTACCAAGAACAACGCGGCCTCTTCTGCTTTGGAGAGTAAGGAGCAAGTATGAGCCGCATCGCTGCTCTGGCAGAAAAAGAGTTCACTCAGATTCGCCGCGACCCTGCGCTCTCGAGGCTGATCGTGGGACTGCCTATCCTGATGGTGCTCTTGTTTGGCTACGCCCTCAACTTCACCCTTTCGGATATCCGGCTGGCTGTCTACGACGCTTCAAATGACCGCATCAGCCAGACCCTGATCCAAGCCTTGCAGCAGGACAACCGCTTCCGAGTCACCTATACCGCAACCCGCCCGGAAGACGTGCCACAAGCCATAAATACGGGAAAGGCCAGGGTGGGGCTGGTCATCCCGGCAGATGTGCTACAAACCGTGCGGCAAGACAAAGCCGTGCAACTGCAAATTTACGTGGACGGCTCCGACCCCAACTTTGCCTTTCAGGCCCAGGCCGCCTTGCGCAAGGTGCTGGGGGACGTAAACACCCGGCTGCTGGCGGGGAAAGTGCTGGCTGGAACAGCCACCACCCCACCCCTCACCCCTAGCCTCAACCTGCTCTACAACCCCGACAGCAAAACCGCCTGGTTTATGATTCCTGGCATCACCGGCTTGATCATGACCATGTTCACGGTGCTGCTCACGGCGCTTTCCATCGTCCGAGAGAGCGAGAGCCGCACCATGGAGTCGCTGATTGCCAGCCCCATCCGGCCCTATGAGGTGGTGTTGGGCAAGGTGCTGCCCTATTTGGGCATCGCCACCGTGGTGTCGGTGGTGGTGCTGGCCCTGGGCTACTGGGTGTTTGGAGTGCCGGTGCGGGGCAGCGTGTTTTTGCTGTTTGGCCTGATTCTGCTGTTCGTGCTGGGTTCGCTGGGAGTAGGGGTGCTGATTTCCACCCTGGCCCGCACCCAGATTCAGGCGGTCTTCGGCACCTTTGCTTATATCTTCCCGACCATCTTTCTTTCGGGGTTTGTCTTCCCGGTTGACGGGATGCCGGGGTTTTTCCAGGGGCTTTCTTATATCATCCCGGCCCGCTACCTGATTGATGGGCTGCGCAGTGTACTGCTCAAGGGTAGCGGCCTGGACACCATGTGGCTGGATTTGCTGGCCCTGGTAGTGTTTAGCACGGTGGTGCTGGGGCTAGCCTCTACCCGCTTCCGTAAGCAACTCGCCGTGTAGATTGGGAAAGAGATGCTAAACCCTAAACGCCAAACCCTAAACCCCGAAAAACCCAGAGCAGGGCTGCGCCTCTTGCGTCTTGCATTTTGCGCCTTGCTCACCGCCATGGGCTATGGGCTATCCGCCATGGGCCTGGCCCAGTCCGTCACCTTCGGGCTGTATGGTCGCCTATCCCCCGACTATCTCACGCCCACGGTGGAGGTGAGCTACCCCCTTCAGGACTTCACTTTGGGGCTACAGGCCCAGCGCGATGCCCTGGGGGTTTTGCTAGAAAATGCCCTCGACTTGGGGCCGGTGGGAAGGGTGAGCTATGGGGGCCGGGCCAGTTTGGGCTTTGCCGGATGGGGTTTACAAGGCTTCGCCAGGGGTGGAGTGGGGCCGGTGGCGGCGGAGGTACAGCTAGGGTACTCGAGCACTCCCCCGGCTAAGCTCTGGGTGGGCGATGCTAACCCAGTTCAGCCCATTGCTGCGGGGTTTAACGGGCTGTTTTCGGGGCGCTACCGACTCTCGAGCACCCAAACTTTGGGCCTGAGTGCGCACTATTTTGGCCTTTGGGCACTCGAGAGTACCCTGGCCCTGCGCGACCAGGACACCTATACCTTTGGCTTGGGCTACCAGAATGGGGTCTATGGGCTGGTGGGCTGGCGCAGCCAACTCGACAGCAACACCCTGCTCGAGACCACCCTGCGGGCAGGCTTTTACAACCGCCTCGAGGCCGCGCTGTTTCTTGAAGAACTTAAGCTACACCTCACCCTGGCCTATCCCTGGGCGGGTATGTTGAGTGCAGAGAGCGGCGACCTACGGGCCGATGCCGACTATGATGGCGGCTGGTCGCTGTGGCTGAGATACACCCTCAGGTTTGGAGAGGAATAAAACATGTCAAAGGCTATAGGCAAAACGCAAAGCATGGTGTGGAAGTTGTTTTTGGCTTTCGGCTTCTGGCTTTTGGGGTTGGGCTTAGCCCAGAATGTCAGCGATATCGGCAAGCAGGTACAGGACAATCTGAACAAGTCCCCCTGGGAAGCCACTATCAGCGGCAAGGCCCAGCTACCCGACGGCTCCTTGCAAGATATCGAGATGCATTTGCAGGTGATTCCCAGCAAAAATCTGGCCGACCAATTGGTTCGCCTGGACTTCAAAAAGCCCAGTAGCCTCGAGGGCAACTTCGTGCTGCTGAGCGACAAAGAGGTCTGGAACTACTTGTTCCTGACCAATCAGGTGGTGATTCAGCCGCGCAGCAAGGCCCGTGTCGAGGGTCTGGGGGTCAACCTGACCTCCCTGAGCGATTTCAACCAGCTCACCGACAAAGTAAATCTCAAGCTGCTGGGCGAGCAAACTACCCCTCAAGGTGCGGCCTGGCAGATTTCTGGCACACCCAAAGACCCCTCCTCGAGCTTTGCCAGCATGGAGATTCTGGTGCTCAAATCCGATCCCCGCCCCGTCTCCATCATCCTTAGGGACAGCAACGGCAAAACCCTGGCCGACTTCAACGTTAACGATTTCAAGCGTTCGGCCCTGACCGCCAAAACCCTCAAGAAATACCCCGCCGATGCCGAGGTAGTGAAGAAGTGAGCCCTCACCCGCGCACCCTCTGGGAAAGGGTTTTATGGTCTGGGTAGCTCGAGTCGCACCAACTTGCTGGTTCCCTCTTGCTGCCCCACGACCAAACTTCCAACTGCCTTTAGAGCGTGCTTCTGACACAAACCCAGGCCTTCATCACAGGCATAAACCGTGGCTTTGAACTGAAGTGGATACCTGCCTGCTATAGTTCCAGCCGGAACCTTCAGCTTCCAAACTAGCAGGTCAAAACTTTGCAGATAGTGCTGGGGGTCTTGCGGCCAGTCCCGCCCGCTGGCCTTGGCCTCGAGTAGTTTTCCGGCAAAGGGCGAAATCAGCCAGAACTGGCTGCGCTTTTGCAGGGCGAACTGGGGTGGGAGACGAAGCTCGAGTCGCACCTCCACCTTTTGCCCTGGCTGAGCATAGAAAATGCCAGACTCGGAGGCACAAAGCCCGTAGCCGGTAACTAATAAGAGAGCACAAAGAGCCAGCAGCCGAAGGCTACTCACCGAGTACCTTCTCGATCTGGGCCTGTAAACTCTTGATACTGTTGGGATAGCTCGAGGAGATTTCCCCGGCCTGCACGTAGCGAACAACGCCCTTACGGTCAATCAGATAAAAAGCAGGCCAGTAGTGGTTGGCATAGGCCTGCCAGGTAGCCGAATCGTTGTCCTGCACTACCGGCCAGGTAATGCCTTCACGCTGAAGGGCCTGCTTGACGTTTGCAGCGGCGTAGTCGCCGCTAAGCTCGGGGGTGTGCACTCCCAGAATCTCGAGGCCCTGTCCCTTGTATTTGCTATACCAATCCTTAAGGGTGGGAACGCTATTTTGGCAGTTGTAGCAGGAATAGGTGAAGAAGTTGAGCAGCACCACCTTGCCCCGATAGGCTTGCAGGCTAGTTGGAGGGCTATTGAACCACTGCCCACCCGGAATCAGGGCGGGGGCAGGGTTTCCCGCACGTTGCGAGAAGCTGAGGGCCAACACACCGCTAACCAGCAGGCCGAGCACGAGCCACACGCGCATCTTGTACCTCCTGGTGGCCTGTACGTAGGCTTGAGGGATTTAGGATAAGCCAGACCTATCGGGCTTGGTCTGGGGCAGTTCCGGCTAGAGTGGTTTTCTGTGCTTCTGCCACTACCCTGCCCAATATCTCCTCGGCGAGCTTTATACCCTTCCAGCTAAGAGACCGCTGGCCTCGAGTTCCCGCACCCACTCGCGGATTTTAGCAGCGATTTGGTCGCGCACCTGGCGGAACTTCTCGAGCTTCTCGGCATCGGTTCCCTGAAAGCTACTGGGGTCTTCAAAGGGCCAGTACAGACGGTGGGTAGCGAAGGGAAACAAGGGGCATTTGGCCTCAGCCTTATCGCACACGGTAATCAAATAGGTGAAGTGGTGCTTCCCGCCCCAGAAGTCCAGCAAGCTCTTGGCATACTGCCCCTCCATGTCCAGCCCGAGCTCGTCCAAGGCTTTGCGGGTGTAGGGATTGACCTCGCTGGGCTCGAGGCCCGCGCTGTACGTCTCGAAGCGCTCGGGGCTGTAGTGCCGCAGCAGAGCCTCAGCCATCTGGCTCCGGGCCGAGTTATGACTGCACAGGAATAGAACCTTGAACTTCCTCGCTTCGCTCATCCCTAACCTCCCGTGGGCTTTTCGCTCTGTATATCCAGTCTGAGACCAGCGTGCCCAAGATGCCCCCAAGCAAAGGGCCGACCCAGTACACCCAGCCGTGCGCGAAGCCTCCGCCCCAAATGGCTGAACCGAAGGCTCGAGCTGGGTTCATCGCCGCACCTGTGATATTGGCTCCACCAAGTACGCCCAGGGCCACAGCTAGGCCGATATAGGCTGCGGCGGCAGGGTTCTTGAGGTGGATGGCGGTGGTGACGATGACCAGCACCAAGAAAAAGGTCAGGATAATCTCGATCAGCAGGCCAGCCAGGGGAGAAACCCCCGCTGCCAGGTGAGGAACTCCATAGGCTACGGTGTGCATGGTCTCACGTCCCAAAGCCAGGGTCAGCAATCCAACCGCCAAGGTTGCCCCCAGCAGTTGCGCGACCCAGTAGGCTATCGAGTTGTTCAGGGAAATCCGCCCGGTTAGGAACAACCCCAACGTAACCGAGGGGTTGAAGTGTGCCCCAGAGGCTCTTCCCAGGGCGGCAATCATCGCCGCGATGACGATGCCGTTCGCCAACACCACGCCGAGCGGGTTCATCTTGCTGGCAATTGCCCCGACCACCACGAACAGCAAGGCGAAGGTGCCGATAAACTCAGCAGCATAGGCCCGGAAGTTCAAGCTCCCACCTCGGCCTCGTTTTCCTGGGGGCTCGAGGGGGTTTGTTTCAGCCCCAGCACGTTACGCAGCACTTCCTCACCGGGCACTCTGCCCTGGAGCAAATCCACCACCAGAGCCCGGGTCGTCCACTTGAGCGCATCCCGCACCTTGCGCCACTCCTCGAGGTTTTTGCCGGAAGGGTCGGGGAAGGAGACGTGCAGGCGGGTAGTTTTGGCGGGATAAGCTGGGCAGGTTTCGTTGGCCGAGTCGCAGACCGTGAGCACTACGTCAAAGTTCCAGGGGTCGGGCAAATCAAAAAGAGTCTTGGAGGTGTGCTCAGAAAGGTCAATCCCCGCTTCCTTCATGACCTCAATCGCTTCGGGCTTGACGAACGTCGCCTCGGTTCCCGCCGAAAAGACTTCGGCCTGTAAACCCAGCTTGTCCGACCAGTAACGTAGCCAGCCCTGCCCCATCTGGCTTCTCGCTGAGTTGTGGGTACAAAGAATTAGCAGACGCATGACCAGAATATACAGTTTGATGGTTATCGAATGGTCAGCGCAGTGTCATGCCTGAATGAGAGATTGGGAACTTTTCCCCCCCAAAACCGTGATAAGTAGTCCCTGCTACCTGGCTTGTTTGAGTTGTACTACTTTATGGATCGAGCGTAGGTCGCCCAATACTTGGATCAAGCCCTCGAGGCCTGCCGGTAGCAGCCGGTAATAGCTCCATTTGCCCACCCGCACCACCTCGATCAAGCCTGCTTGCCTTAACACCTTGAGGTGGTGGCTGACTGTTGGGGCCGACAAGCCCAGGCTTTCCTCGAGGTGGCAAAAACACACCCCGTAGGCATCCCCGCAGCGCGGGTCGTAAACCGTGTGCTCGTTGGGAAGCTCAGCTAGCACCTTGACCAAGCGCAGCCGGGCAGGGTCGGCGAGGGCTTTGAGACGAGCAATGACCAGCGCTTCATTCATGATTTTCCAGTCTACCCAAAAAATGTCATCGGTTCGTGTGGCATTGAAGTGCCACACGGCTTTGACAAATATCATTTCAATTTGATATATATAAAACTTAAAGAAAAGCTTCAGCTTGTGGGTGTACTGCGGAGGTCGCGTATGGTTATCACACGTCGGCGTTTGGTACAGATTTTGAGTGGGCTCACGATGGCTTCAATGACCGGGGTGGGGCGAGCGCAGTTCTGGTTTGCTCCAAGTCTGACCTATCCCGCGCTTAAGGTGGGGAATACCCGCAACTTGCAAAATAATCAGCCAGTCTATTTCAACTACCCCGACTCCCGCGCTCAGGGGCTGCTCGTCAAGCTGGGTCGCCCTGCCCTGCTGGGGGTGGGCTCAGGACGGGACATCGTGGCCTTTTCAGCTTCTTGCACCCATATGGGCTGCGGGGTGCAGTACAAGGGCGGGCGGATGGTCTGTCCCTGCCACTTCTCGATGTATGACCCAGCCAAGGCAGCGCAAGTCTACCAAGGTCTCGCCAGCACCTCTCTGCCGCAAATCCAACTGCGCATCCAGGCCAATGGCGACATCTTTGCCAATGCGGTCAACGGCTTGATCTGGGGCCGGGCCAAGAACATTTAGGGAGATACTTATGCCATACGCACGCCGCGACCAACTCCCCATCCCACCCAAAGATGCCCAAGCCCACAACACGGTTTGCCAATACTGCACGGTGGGCTGCGGATACAAAGTCTATACCTGGCCGGTAGGTCGGTTGGGTGGGGTCAAAACTGACCAGAACGCTTTTGGGGTGGACTTGAGCCAACAAGTACCTCTGGCGGGCCAGACCTTCTCCGAAACCATGCACTCCATCATCACCAAGAAGGACGGGCAGCAGTATCACGTGGTGATCGTGCCAGCCAAGGATTCGCCGATCAACCTCAAAGGCGACCATTCCTCGCGCGGAGCCACCAATGCCCTAGCTACCTGGAGCGACACCCGAGCCACTCAAGAGCGCCTCAAGTATCCTTTGCTGCGCATTGGTGATCAGTTCCAGGTGGTCACCTGGGAAGAGGCTTTGGAGGTGTTGGGCCGAGTGCTCAAAGGTATCCGTGAGAAGTACACCGACGATGCTATCGCGGTCAAATGCTTCGACCACGGCGGTTCGGGTTCGGGGTTCGAGAACAATTATGGGGTTGGCAACCTGTTCTTCAAGGGTTTTTCGGTCAAACATATTTCCATTCATAACCGCCCAGCCTACAACTCCGAGGTCTGGGGTAGCCGTGAGCGTGGGGTTCACGAGCTGAACTATGATGCCAGCGATGCCCGCTTGGCCGACACCCTCGTGCTGTGGGGGGCCAATCCCTACGAAAACGCCAGCGTGTTCTATACCGAGCACATGCTCCCCAACTTCCAGGGAGCCACCGTAGCCGAAAAACAGCAGAATCTACCCAAGGGCGAGCCTGTTGAGGCGGCTTATCTCATCGTAGTAGACCCTCGGCGCACCAGTTCACTTACCGTAGCCGAGCAGCTTGCACCGGGACGTACCTTGCACCTGCGCCCCAATTTGGGTAGCGACTATATTTTGGCAAACGCCATCGCTCGAGTCATTTGGGAGCGCAAATATTACGACATGGGCTATCTGCAAAACCGCACCGACTTAGGCAAGCTCGAGGAGTACAAAGCCAAGTCACTCAAGTCTGATACAACTTATGCCGATTTCATGGCCCAGGCCGTGAAAATTACTGGGGTGTCCCAAGCCGATATCGAGAAAGCCGCCGACTGGATTGCCAAGCCCAAAGCGGGCGGGGCCAAGCGCCGCACCCTTACCATCTACGAAAAAGGCATGATCTGGAACATGAAAAACTACGACCAGATTGCCGCTGTGGTGCAGATGAATGTGCTTTCACACAACATTGGGCGGCCTGGCACTGGGGTGGGTCGTCAGGGGGGACACCAGGAAGGTTACGTGCGCCCACCCTCACCCACCCCTGGCTCGATTTTTGCCGGTGGGCCACCGGTTAATGTGGATAAATACATCACTGGTGGGGAAGGCAAGCTCTACTGGGTGATCGGTACCAACCCCTACCTTTCTACCCCCAACAACCAGGTTTATCGCAAGCGTGTTCACGAGCGCACCACCGAGCTGAGCAATTTTTTGGGGCAGTCTGGTGAACCGGCATCTACTAGGGAGCGGGTCGCCAAGATTCTCGAGGGTCTCGATCAGACCGGGGGGCTGTTCTTGGTGGTGCAAGACCTCTACCTCACCCACACCGCCCAGGATGCCCACTTGGTGCTCCCGGCCAGTGCCTGGGGCGAGGCCAACCAGACCAGCATCAACTGTAATAGCCGCCTGCTGCGTCTGTACGAGCGGTTCATGGATCCGCCGGGTGAGGCCCTGCAGGACTGGGAAATTTGCAAGCGCGTAGGGTTGAAGATGGCTGAGTTATACCGCCAAGATGGCAACACTACCGAAGCTGCTAAGTTCGAGTTTGGCAAGAATTGGAGCAAGGATGAAGACGTGTTTCTGGCCGGTACGGCGGAGTTCCCCAACAACAAAATCCCCGAGAGCGAGGAGGCCACCCTGCCCGCGGAGTGCTATACAGGAGTGACTTACCGTTTCCTGCAACAACAGGGCCAGAAAGGCATTCGTACCCCGGTTCGACAGGATCCTGCCAGCGGCAAGCTGGTTGGCACCTTGCGCCGTTACAGCACCAATTTCGGCACCAAGGATGGCAAGTTTAGCTGGTATGGCACGGACGACTGGGAAGGCTATCCGGCTGAGGTGCAGAAATACCTCGAGGGCGATATGGCCTCTCAGTACCCGTTCTGGATGACCACAGGCCGATCTCAACTCATCTGGCAGACCATGTATAACGACCATCTGCTGCCGGAGAAGACCAGCGAAGTCCCCATGCCATATATCGAACTGCATCCACAAGATGCCCAAAAACTTGGTATCAAGGGTGGGGATTTGGTTGAGGTCTGGAACGAGGAGGGCAACGGCATCTTCATGACCCACGTTACCGACGCGGTGAAGCCGGGGTTAATCTTTGCCCTGATGTACCATCACCGGGGCACGTCTAACAGCATGACTTCTGGTTACACCGACCCCAAAACCACCATTCCCTGGTACAAGGGCACGCGGGTCAACGTGCGCAAGATTGCTGGAGCCCTTCCCGATCTGCAAATGAACACTAGCGTGTTGCAACAAAACAAGTTCGATTAGAGCGGAAACCGCGATAGACCCAAGGCTCCAAAGCTAAACCATCAGGAAAGCTGCTGTAATCCGAGGTTTCTTGCTACTTCTTCAGGCTGACCAGCTCGGTAGTGATGTCATTGCTGAGGCTTTTCACTAGCCCCACGCCCGGCGCGTACCAACTGGTGCTTTTGATGGTGTTGCTGGGCAAGTCTTGAGTTTTGCCATTTATGTTCATGCTCATTTTCATGACCGAGGTGCTCTCGACCTTGAAAGCTTTGAAGGTTCCGGCAGGTACGCTCACGGTTTCCTCGCCCACCACCTTGCTGCTGGTCTCGACGTTGCTGTTGATTTTGCCTGTGCTCATATCCCCCTCGAGGGTAAAGCTATACGTCCAGGTGCTCCCTATACTCAAGTTTGTGGGAATCATCACGCCCTTGCTGTCAACGGTTTTGAGGTTGAACTGGTTGTGCTTGCCGCTAAAGTTGGTAGCACCGTACTCGAGCGAGGATAGTCCGTTGCTGTCGCAGCGCCAGCGGCTTTCCACCGACCCTTTGTCAAACTGTATGGTGTTAGTAAAGCCAGAATCTGAAACATTAGACAGGGTGTTGGTGTGAGTTTTACCATCCAGGCTTGATTTATAAGTCCAGACCCAGCCTTCTCGGACTGGGTAAAACGGGTTGTCGCACTTGGCCCAGGCCGTTCCCAATAGCACCAAACCCAACAAAATACCGAGCATTCTGTACATGCTTACCTCCGTAGTAAATCCTAAAAGAGGGAGCGTTATATTGGCGTTATTCACCGGTCGCGGCTTCCAACCACCGCCAGGCCCACCCCCACTAATAGTATGGCCGCCCCCACCAATACTTGCAGACCAGGAAGCTCGCCGAAAATAAAGTAAGCCAGCAGGCTTGCACCCAGGGGCTCGAGTAAAATCACCAGCGCCACTAGCACCGGCTCCACCCAGCGCACGGCCCAGTTGGAACTGGTATGCCCGATGAGCTGGGGGATCAGGGCCATCAGGGCAATCCAGATATAGGTTTGGGTTGGATAGCCTGTGTAGAACGTATGGAACAAGAGGGGTAAGGGAAGCAGCACCAAGGCCGCCATCCCGTAAGCCACGGCCACATAAAGCCCGATGCCAAAACCCCTATTCTGGGCCTCGCGTCCCAGTAAAAAGTAAAACGAGGCTGCCAGCCCGCCGCTCACCGCCAGAAGATTGCCCAAAGCGGGGTTAGGGCCAGGATTAGACGAGCTTCCCAGGGAGATAACCAGCCCTCCCAGAAGGGCCACTGCCATGCCGCCAAGGGTTAGGGGCCTGGGAGCTTGGCGCAGCCAGACCAACGACAACAATGCCATCCAGACCGGGTTGGTATTGACCAGGGTTACGCTGGCTGCGATGGAGGTAAAAGCCAGCGAAGTAATCCAGGTGGCAAAATGAACCGCCAGAAAAACCCCTGCTAGTACAGCATAAAGCCAGGCTCCTGGCTCTAGGTTCTTGCTCAGGTTGCGCCAGGCGGGCAGCAGCAACAGTGCGGCCATGCTGAGGCGCAAAACACTGATGACCAGGCTAAAGCCCACGCTCTGGCTATGGGCCGACTCGGTAGCCAACCGCACAAAAATAGAGCCAAACGATAGCGCCAACACCCCGCCTATCAACACGAGAACGATGGTGGAGGTTGCGGGGCGCACGAAGGGATTCTATTCTGAGCGACAAATCTGCTGCTGGGGTGGGAGTGCAGCACCCCTAGGTCTTGGGGAAATCCAGCCTCATCTTCATCCAGGGGGCCGAGTTGTGGAAGTTGGCAACGGCGCTGCCGGGGGGCACGAGCGCATCACAGGCCGCCTGCAGACCACCCTCGAGCCTCATCTCCAGCACCGGCAACAGGTGCTCAAGCTGTTCCACCGTGCGCGGCCCGATGAGGGGTGCAGTGATGCCGGGTTGCTCTTTGACCCAGGCTATGGCCAGTTGGGCTGGGTCGTAGCCTGCTTCTCGAGCCAGACGCGCGAAGCGGTTGCCAATCTGAACGGCCTTCTCGGTCACTCGGTCGGCGTAGATGCCCCCGCGCAGAGTGGCCCTCGAGCCCTCCGGTCGGGTTTCCTCATCTGCGTAGCGGCCCGCCAGCATCCCCATCGCCAGCGGCGACCAGGGCAGAATTGCCAGATCGTAGGCTTGGGCCAGCGGAACCAGTTCGTTTTCGATGCGCCGGTCGAGCAGGTTGTAGGGCGGTTGTTCGGAGACGAAGCGTACGTAGCCCTTCAGCTCGCTGCTCAGGATACCTTCCATGACCTTCCAGGCGGGGGCTGTCGAGCTGCCGATATAGCACACCTTGCCTTGGCGAACTAAGTCGGTGAGGGCCGATAGGGTCTCGTCAATGGGGATGTCGAAGACTGGACGGTGGAGCTGGTAGAGGTCAATATGGTCGGTCTGGAGGCGCTTTAGCGAGTCCTCGCAGGCCCGCAGGATGTGTAGCCGACTGTTCCCCCGGTCATTTGGCCCTGGCCCCACCGGATAATGCACCTTGGTGGCAATGAAAGCCTCATCGCGCCGTCCGCTTTCCTTGAGGGCTTTACCGATTACCCGCTCAGATTCGCCCTGCTTGTAGCTGTTAGAGGTGTCAATCAGGTTAATCCCCGCGTCCAGTGCTCGCAGCACCATCTGCACCGACTCCTCCTCGGGCGTGGGGTTCAAGATGTTATCGGTGCCCAGGGCTAGCGGGGCGACTTTGACTCCGGTTCGTCCGAGATTGCGGTATTCCATGTGGGCTCCCTTTGGGTCGCGTTTACCGTTGACCGTCAACCGTTTACCGCAAAGACGAAGGCTGTGGTTCGTTCATCTGAATCAAGTCCCACAGGTTCCCATATAAATCCTCGAACACAGCCACCGTTCCATACGGGGCTTCTTGCGGGGGCCGGATGAACTTTATTCCCGCTACAATCATGGCGTTGTAATCGCGCCAGAAGTCGTCTGTAGCCAGGAAGAGGAAAACCCGTCCGCCAGTCTGGTTGCCTATTATCGCTTGTTGTTCAGGAGTGGTGGCTCGAGCCAGCAGCAGATTGGTGCCGACGGAGCCTGGCGGAGCCACCACCACCCAGCGCTTGTCCTGCTCGGGCTGGTACGAATCTTCGATCAAGGTGAAGTGCAGCTTGTCGCAGTAGAAGGCAATGGCCTGGTCGTAGTCACGAACTACTAAAGCCACATGGAGCAGGGATTGCTTCATTAGCTCACCGCGCGGCAAAACCCGCGTCCACCAAGACCAGCGAGCCAGTCATGTAGCTGGCCTTGTCAGAAGCCAAAAAGAGCACCATATTGGCAATCTCGGCGGGTTCGGCCAGGCGGCCCATCGGCACACTGTCGGCCAAGCGCTGCATCAGCTCCGGTGTGACCGGCTCCTTGCGCTCGGACTTGATCATGGGGGTGTTGACTTCGCCAGGGCACACCGCGTTGATACGGATGCCATCGGTGGCGTGCTCGAGGGCCAGGGCGCGGGTCAGGTTATGCACCGCGCCTTTGCTAGCGCAGTAAGCTGCCACCCCCGAAGCCCCCAGGTCGCCCCAAATCGAGCCGAAGTTGACGATGGCCCCACCCCTCCCTTTCATAGCCCGAATCGCCGCGCGGCACATGAAAAAAGTCCCGCCCACGTTCACGCTCATGATACGGTTCCAGTCTTCGTCGCTGGTGGCCTCGCCTCTGGCCCGCACGATGATTCCGGCGGCGTTGACCAATACGTCTAATTTCCCGTGACGGTTCAGGGTTTGCTGGATAGTCGAATCGCAGAAGCTGGAGTGGCTGATGTCTCCACTGATAGCATCGGCTCGCAGTTCAGCCGCGACCTGCCCAGCCAGCTCGGTGTTGCGGTCTACGACCACCACTCTGGCTCCAGCACGGGCGAACTCTCGAGCGGTAGCCGCCCCCATGCCGGAGGCTCCGCCGGTAATGACCACGACTTTCCCGCTAAAATCCATTGGCCCTCCCTTTCGTTTCCTATCGTGTTTGCCTTAATGTATCTCGAACAACAACCATGGTTCGGGGTATTCGTGGGAACCGCTCTATGCGATTGTATTGAGCGGGTCAATTGGGGGTCAAGTCGGCAAGGACAGCTTTTGGGTAAGGACGTTTGTCCTACCTCATTTATACAAAGTCTCCTGTTAGACTAGGCTCAACAGGAGGCCAGGGTGGTACGTATTGCAGTACCCAAGGAAACCGCACCCGGTGAACGCCGGGTAGCCCTCACACCGGAGGTGGTAGCCCGACTTGTAAAAGAAGGTTGGGCGGTGCGGCTCGAGCAGGGGGCAGGCTCGAGCGCTTTTTTTGCCGACCGGGACTACACATCTGCCGGAGCCGAAATTGCCCTGCGGGACGAACTATTTCGGGATGCGCCCGTGATTTTCACGGTGCAGCCTATAGAAAAATCTGCTCTGGTGGGCCTCGAGCCGGGTACGGTGGTGGCCGGTCTGATGTATCCGCACCGCGACCCCAGCAGGGTACAAGCTATGGCCCAGGCTAAAATCTCCGTGCTGGCGATGGAGCTCATCCCCCGCATTAGCAGGGCCCAGAGTATGGATGTTTTATCCTCGCAAGCAACGGTCGCGGGCTACGTGGCTACGCTGATTGCCGCGCGGAGCAGCCCTCGCTTTTTCCCCATGCTCACCACCGCCGCAGGAACCATCCGCCCTGCCAAGGTGCTGGTGATGGGGGTGGGGGTGGCAGGGCTTCAGGCCATCGCCACCGCTCGGCGGCTGGGGGCCAACGTCTGGGCTTACGATGTGCGCAAAGCGGCTGCCGAGCAGGCCCTCTCGTTGGGGGCCAAGGTGATCGAGTTGCCCATCAGCGCCGAGGGCGAGGGGGGCTACGCCCGTGAGCTAACCCTCGAGGAGCAAAAAACCCAGCAGCAAGCCCTGGCCGGTGAGGTAGGCAAAATGGACGTGGTAATTACCACCGCACAAATTCCAGGCCGCCTGGCCCCAACCCTGCTTACCGCCGAGATGGTGGGACAGATGAATCCGGGTGCCCTGATCGTGGATTTGGCGGCGGAATCGGGGGGAAACTGCGAGTTGACCCGGCCCGGAGAAAGCGTAGAAGTGGGCGGGGTCAAGGTGATTGGCCCGCTCAACTTGCCCAGCGAGCTGGCGGTTCATGCCAGCGAGATGTACGCCAAGAACCTCTATAACCTTTCCAAGCTGTTGCTCAAGGATGGCATACTTAATCCTGACTGGAAGGACGAAATCCTGGCTGGGGCCCTGCTCACCCGTGAGGGACAGGTAGTGCATGGGCCAACCCAGGTTTTGATTGAGGGAGGTGTCCACTAATGGACTCGAGTTGGGCTGCGCTATATATCTTTTTGCTGGCGGCATTCACTGGCTACGAGGTGATTAGCCGAGTACCGGTGATTCTGCACACCCCGTTGATGTCCGGTTCCAACTTTATTCACGGCATCGTGCTGGTGGGGGCTATGGTGGTGTTGGGTAGGGCCAACACGCCCCTCGAGCAAGTCATCGGTTTTGTGGGGGTGGTGCTGGGCGCAGCCAACGCTGCGGGCGGATATGCCGTGACCGAGCGGATGCTCGAGATGTTTGAAAGGAAGCCAAAGCCAAATGTTGAACGTCGAACGCCAACGACTCCCTGAGCGTTCGACGTTCGGCCTTAGACCTTCGACGGTTCTTTATGAATAACATCATCCAACTCGTCTACTTCCTGACCGCCTTCCTCTTTATCCTGGGCTTGCGGCGGATGTCCTCGCCGGGTACCGCTCGCAGTGGGGTGCTCTGGGCGGGTGGGGCCATGGTGCTGGCTACCTTGGCGACCTTGCTGACACCGGGGATGGGCAACTTTGGCCTGATCCTCCTGGCCCTGGCCATCGGCACGGTAGCCGCCTGGATTGCCGCCAAACGGGTACGGATGACCGATATGCCGCAGATGGTTGCCATCTACAACGGCATGGGGGGTGGGGCAGCGGCAGCAATAGCAGCCGTGGAACTGCTCAAGGGAGACTTCAGCGATGGCCTCAAAGCCCTGGCAGCCCTGGGTGCGCTGATTGGCTCGGTCTCGTTTACTGGCAGCGGGATTGCCTTCGCTAAACTCCAGGGGTTGATATCCAGCCGTCCTCTGCAATTCCCGGCCCAACGGCTGGTCAATCTGTTAGTAATAGCCGCTGCGGTGGTGCTGGGAGTGTTGCTACTGCCCACGCATTCTGGGTTGTCGGTTCTACTCTTTTTTCTCTTTGCGCTGGCCTTTGGGGTCTTGATGACCCTGCCCATTGGTGGCGGCGATATGCCGGTGGTGATCTCGCTATACAACGCCTTTACCGGTCTGGCAGTGGGTTTCGAGGGCTTGGCGATAGGCAATGCTGCTTTGATTGTGGCGGGTACGGTGGTGGGGGCAGCGGGCACGCTGCTTACGCTGCTGATGGCAAGGGCCATGAACCGCAGTTTGTGGAGTGTGCTGGTGGGTGGGTTTGGAGTGGAACAAACCAGCGGCGAGGTTGCCGGAAGTCTCAAGCCGATAGACCTCGAGGATGCTGCGGTGATGCTGGGCTATGCCTCCAAGGTAGTTTTCGTACCCGGCTACGGCATGGCCGTGGCCCAAGCCCAACACAAGCTGCGCGAGGTCGCCGACGTGCTGGCCAGCAAAGGGGTGGAAGTGAAGTACGCCATTCACCCTGTTGCAGGCCGGATGCCGGGCCATATGAATGTGCTATTGGCCGAAGCCGGTGTGCCTTACGAGAAGCTGTACGACCTCGAGGACATCAACCCCGAGTTTCCCCAGGCTGATGTAGCCATCGTGATCGGGGCCAACGACGTAGTCAACCCGGCAGCCCATCGCCAGGGCTCACCGCTATACGGAATGCCCATCCTGGACGTGGACAAAGCTAAGAATGCCATCGTCATCAAGCGGGGGCAGGGCAAGGGTTTTGCCGGTGTGGAAAACGAGTTGTTCTATGCCGACAACACCCGGATGCTGTACGGCGATGCCCAGAATGTGCTGGGTCAGTTGGTGCAATCGCTCAAAAAACTGTGAAACTTCAAGGTATTCTTCAGGCCCACCCCGCACTGGGTTGACCAAACCCCTCATCCTCGCTGGGGCATGTTCTCGTCACCATATTTTGGATTTTAACGACAGCCTTTTTAAACGTTACCTGGGGTGTTAGGCGTAACCTTAAACTTTGGTGAATAACGTTATGGCAAATGGAACTATGGCGTAACCAACGTTACTTAGGACAGGTTGTTAGCCAGCTAACACTCTAAAGACCTCTCATGGAATTCTCAACCCGAGGTTCAGGCGGTTAGGATACAACTGTTCAGATGTCGCGTTCTATTGTTTCCTACCTTGGCTTAACTCTGCTCTTGGCGGCTTTGGTAGCCTGCTCGAGTTCAGTCTCTCCGACCAACCCACCCACTGGCCCCTCCAATCAAGGCAAACTGGGTAAGCCCTCCAACTTTCAGGTGACGGCGGTAAGTGGGGGTTTCTCCCTGACTTGGAACGCTGTTCAAGGGGCCAGTGGTTATGTTTTGCTGCGCACTGGGGCTGGTGGCCCGGTTAGCCTCGGCCAGCCTAGCTATACCGAGAAGAATGTCCAGGCCGGGGATACGGTCGAGTACAGCGTAAGCGCTAAAAATAGCCTTGGAGTAGGCGATGCCTTGGTAG
>JADMIM010000199.1 GCA_015478585.1 Thermaceae bacterium
TGGTGCCTCCCCCGCCTCCCCCACCGCTGACCGTGCTCACCTCCTCGTAGACCCCGACAGAGGTCGTCGTCGTCGTCGTGCCTCCACTGGTGACGCTCTGTTGGACGCGGTTGCCCTCGCCGTCATAGGCATAGCTGGCCGTCTGGGTCGGGCTGGTCGTCGTGTTCTGCCAGCTCAGCAACCGCAGACGAGACGCAACACCGCCACCGCCGCCACAGCGATCCCTTGAAGAGCCAATGGTACAAAGACTATCAGGCTTCCCAAAATGAGGGTGCCCTTCGCGCTCTCCCTCGATTGGGACTTGGTCTCTTCATAGGTCTGTAAATTAGAGAAGAACGAACCAATACCCAAACTAAAGAACGCCCCCTCAAGCAGCACGATACTAGCGAGCGGGGCAGGGGCGACCAGGCTGGCCCCGCCGACGCAGGCGAACGTGAGGGCTAGCCATTCCCACTGGAGGAGATCGAAGACAAGTGACCGTCGTGTCCGCCACTGGAACACCCCGAAGCGCTGAGAGCGCTGAAATCGGCGATAGCTGCGGATGGGCTGGATCAAGGCCAGATACAGCGCCAGCGCCCACAGGGCGATCACCGCGAGCGCCCGAAGGATCGCGAACATACCCTGCCTCCCTTCCTCTTTCCCTTCCTTCCCCGCGCCAGGCTCCGAGTGTTCGCCACTGGCAGTAGGGGGATGATGGCCACCGGGCAGCGCGGCCAGCCGCTCGCGGGGCCGCCACTGGGCCAGCCCCGCGAGGTCCGTGGCTAGGCGCCCGCCTACTTGGGGGCTGGATTGCTCAGATCAATTTCCTGTTGGATCGCAAACTGCGCCGACAGCTTCCCGAAACCGAGGGCGAGCACCGCCGCGACGTTGCCACCCGTAAGGTAGCCCAGCCCAGGGACGGACCCGCCAACACCTCCTGGTAGCTTAAAGTTCCTAAGCCCTGCCAATCGCCCGATGGCGGCATCAGCAGCCGCAAACCCCACAGAAAGGACCCCCAGGCCAGTAGCGAACCTGCCGACATTGGTGACGCTCCAGCCTCCCATCGCACCAAGCACCTGCCCTTCTTCTCCAAAAGCGGCGCCGAGGATCCCAGCCTCACCAACGACCAGAACAGCGGCCTCACTAAGTTGCTCGGCCCAGACGCTCAAGGCGTAGGAAACGCCTGCTAGTATAAGGAAAGCGACGGCAGCAAAGGGATCCGCGGCACTCACTGCCGCGAGATCCAGCAATTCCTGGCCATCCGTCGCTAGGACCTTAGACCATATGACTAGAATACCCCCAACGAGAACAAAGGCTGCGCTGATCGCACCAAACAAGGCAACGGCGCCGTCTTTCACAAACCCTGCTTGATCGATCTGCGCCTGCGTGGGTTTGCGCAAGACGGACGCATCCGTAAGCGCCGCGCGCTCAGCACGCCTGCCACCTGCTTGTTGGTAGGCCAGCGGTTTCGTCGTCGTGCCTGTTGGTGTGGGTGGTGGCGTCTGAGTCACCGCTGGCGGAGGCGTGCCACCACCACAGTTGGCAGTGCAGGGCGGGGGTGGCGGCGGGGGTGTCCCCCCACCCCCAC
>JADMIM010000116.1 GCA_015478585.1 Thermaceae bacterium
TGGGCTGGGCCGGGCTCAAGTTAGCGCTGGAAGGCTGGTCGGGCTTTGCCGAGCAGGTTCTTCACCGTGAAGATTGGGGATTTCACTTGGGGCAGACTTTATTTCTCGGCCTGACCGCAATAATCTTCGTCCTGGGCCTGGTTTATGCCATCCGCAAGGCTCCAAGCAAACATTGAGCCACCGGGGTATTGATTTTTAAGCGCGGTTACTACTCTAGCAGATTTTTCCCTTCGCGTCACCAGTCCCTACACCGCAGTCCCGTAGGGCCTTTTCACCTACCCTGAGGACGTGGGAATTACTGAGGTGGTTCTAGCAATTCTGATAATCGTGGCCCTCGAGGCCATCCTCTCCGTGGACAACGCCATGGTGCTGGCGGTGATGGTGCGCCCGCTGCCGCCGGAGCTACGCCAAAAGGCATTGCTGTACGGGGTGGTGGGCGCTTACATCCTGCGGGGTCTGGCGCTGCTGTTCGCCACCATAATTATCAACGTGTGGTGGATTCAACTTTTGGGCGGGCTGTATCTGGTTTACCTGGCGGCGAAGTTTTTCCTATCCAAGAAACCCATCGAAGAAGCCCCTGAGACGGCCCAGGAAGCGCTGGCCCAGACTGCGGCCAAGTCGTTCTGGCGCATTGTGGTGATGGTCAACGTAATTGACTTGGCCTTCGCCATTGACTCGGTGCTGGTGGTGATTTCCTTCAGCAAAAACTTCTGGGTGATTTTCGCTGGGGTGGCTATTGGCATCCTGCTGATTCGCGTGGCGGCAGGCTGGATGATTACCGTGATGGAGCGCTTTCCTCGCCTCGAGGCCGTGGCCTATGCGGTGGTCGGCTGGGCCGGGCTCAAGCTGGGCCTCGAGGGCTGGAATCATGGGGCCGAGGTAGTACTGCACAATCCCAATTTGATTTTATGGCTGCCCAAAGAACTCTTTCTCGGGGTGACTTTCGCCATCCTAATTGTGGGAGCAGTTTGGGCGCTCAGGTCGGGAAACCCCGCCCCCAAACACTCCAACCCCTAGCCAATGGCATCCCCTGCTACTGCCTGGTTTGCGGCAGCAGCTTGGTAGAAACGCATCCTTAAGGAGGACTATGGAAATCGGACAAGCACTGGTGGTTATCGGCATCTTGATCGTCCTGGAAGCTATTCTCTCGGCAGATAACGCGATGGTGCTGGGAGTGATGGTACGCCAGCTACCCCAGCCCTGGCGCGGTAGGGCGCTGTTTTACGGTATCGCCGGGGCCTATGTGTTGCGTGGCCTGGCCCTGCTCTTCGCGGCTATGCTGATTGAGTTCTGGTGGATTCAGGCGCTGGGCGCGGTATATCTGCTCTATGTTGCCTTGGCCCATTTCTTCAAACCCAAAAAACCAGCCAAACTCAGCCCCAGTGGCGTACTCGAGGCCGTCACCCCACGCCAGTTCTGGATTATTGTGGCCCAAATCGAGCTGGCTGACCTGGCCTTCGCGGTGGATTCGGTATTGGTAGCAGTGGCCCTCTCGAGCAACTTCTGGATAATCCTGGTCGGGGTGTTCATCGGCATTCTAGCTTTGCGCTTTGTGGCTGGAATGTTCGTGGGTCTCCTGGAGCGCTACCCCCGCTTCGAGGCAGTGGCATTCGGTATCGTGGGGCTGGCGGGGGTCAAGCTAGCAATTGGCGGCTGGGACAAGCTCGCCAAGGAAGTGCTGGCCCGACCCGAATGGCTAAGCGGGATTGATAAAACCCAGTTTTCACTGTTTATCCTGCTGGTGTTGGTGTTGGGCACCCTCTGGGCCACCCGCAAGCCCAGGACGATCTCGAGCTAGAGCAGCTTACATAAACCCTATCGCGGTTTCCGCTCTATACAACAAATCTGCGCCGAAACCAGTCCTCGAGCCCCTCCCAAGCTGCTTCCCCCCCTCGTGGCAAATAAGTCACATCACCGGGTTCTTTGCGAAACCAGGTGTATTGGCGTTTGGCATAAGCTCGAGTAGCCTTGAACACCTCGAGTTTGGCCCTCTCGAGCGAGTATTCCCCATTCAAATAGGCCCACACCTCTTTATAACCAATGCTTTGCAAAGCGGTAGGCATCTGGGGATACTGCCCTACAAGTTGACCAACCTCCTCGACCAAGCCTCGTGCAAACATGGCTTCGATACGAACCTTCAGGCGGGGCTCGAGCCACTCCCAAGAGGGCCAGAGAATCAGCTTGGTGTAAACGAACTTGGGTTCCCGCTTGGGGAAGTGGGCAGGGGCGGTTCCGGTACGCCGCAAGACCTCCACGGCCCGTACCACACGGCGCGGGTTTCGCCCCACCCTCACCGCGTCTTCGGGGCTTACCGCGCGCAGCTCGGTCAATAGGGGCTCTAACCCCTCACGCTCGAGCACTTTCCAAAGCTCCTCTTGCAACAGTAAATCAGGTTCTGGCAACTCAAAAACGCCTTCCGAAAGCGCACGCACATAATAGCCGGTTCCACCCGTCAGCAAGGGAATCCGGCCGTGCAGCAAAGTAGCTGCAAGGGCTTCTTCGGCACGGTCTAGATACTCCAAAACGCTAAACCCTTGACTGGGCTCGAGCACGTCTATCAGGTGATGCGCAACCCTCGAGCGTTCTTCTGCCCATGGCTTGGCCGTCCCGATGTCCATGCCCCGGTAGACCATGCTGGCATCAGCAGAGACGATTTCTATGGGAAAATGCTGGGCTAGACGCAAGACCAGGTTGCTCTTCCCGGTTCCTGTGGGCCCGCTCAGCACAGGAATAGTCCTGAGGTTTTGACTTTTGGCATTTTGAGTTTGGCCTATGGCATTTGCCCTCCCCCTCCATGCTAATCTTGAGCAATGTCTATCGAGCATTTCGATACCTTTGAACGACTCCAGACCATCCGCCAGCAACTCGACGAGCTTACCCGGCGCTTCTCCACGGGCGAGGCGTTTGGGGGCTGGATTCCCTCTTTGGACGTGCTTGACGAGGGCAGCCAGTACCGCATCATAATGGATATTCCAGGGGTCAAAAACCAAGACTTAGAACTCCTGGAAGAGGGTTCGACCATCACCTTGGCGGGGGTGCGATATGCTCCCGAGGCTAACCACATCCAGCAAGAGCGTCCCATCGGACAGTTTCGCCGCAGCATAGACTTGCCCCTGCCCATCGTGGCCGGAAGCGCCCAAGCCTCGCTCAAAAGTGGGGTGCTCGAGGTGGTCGTCAAGAAAGCCCGGTCAAAAGGGCAAAAGGGTAAAAAATAACCCCCTGCCTTTTCTATTTTTGCCATGGTAGGTGCATCAGGCTCTACGCAAAAAGATGATAACTGAGTCGCTCTCTTGGGTCGGGTTGACTTCGGGCGAAATCACTGCGGAGACCCTTACAACGCAGTAGTCAGAAGTTTGGGATTACTTTTCAGGGATCGCTATGGGAAAGAATGCTCGAGTGAGGAATAAACATGAGCCAACTTGACTCGATAGATTGGTGGCGCAAAGCGCTGATTGCTTTGGTTTTTGCAGGTCTCCTGGGGTTGGCCTTGGAACTGGTCTTGGTCAGCCACTGGTACAAGCTGGGGCAACTCATCCCGTTTGTGGCGATTGCGGGAACCCTGGGGGTGAGCCTGATTTTTATGCTACGCCCAGCTCACCTGCTGCTGGTGGGCCTGCGGATCGTAGCAGTGTTGTTGATGCTTACCGGACTGTTAGGAGCCTTCGAGCACCTCAAAGCCAATCCCCGCTTGCTCAGTGAGGGACGCGCCAACTTATCTGCACGTCCAGGAGATGCTAAGGATATAAGGGTGGGTATTGCGGGGCTGCCGATTCTCCCCGCCAGCCCGATCGAGGGGCCTGCTCCACTGAGTGCTCCTCTAGCCATGAGTGGGCTGGGGGTATTGCTATTCTTGGCATTGCACAAGTTAGAGCCCTCTTCTTGAGACCAAAACCTGTTCACCCCTAAGCCCCGAGGCAGTTTTTTGCAAAGCGCTCTAACTGGCCCGCCTCGAGCCCCAACGGTAACGCAAGATGTCCCAATACATGTGAAGTCGGTAGCCTAGTCCGCGCCAGAAGCCCCGTTTTTGCTCCTTCATAACCTGGCTCACGCTGGGAAGATTGATGTATTCCCAGCGAGCCCCGCTGAGCCTGAGATGGTCGGTGATGGCGGGCTCGGGCCAGCGCTCTTGGGCCAAGTTGGGTACGCCCCGCAAAAACTGGGTTTTGCAAGCCCGCTGCCCAGACAAATAGGGAGTAGCCCGGTTGCCAAAATCGGTCATCAATCCCCCCGACCTAAACACCCCAATCGCCATGTCCAAACGCCCAGTCACTACCGGCTCGAGCAGCATTTTTAAATGGGCTGGTCGCAGCCCCACCAAGTCGGCATCGAGCAGAATCAGGTAAGGAGTTTCAACCAGGCTCAGCCCAGCCGCGATGGCGGCTCCCTTACCCCGGTTTTCACCCAGCCTGACCACCCTGGCCCCAGCCTCCTGGGCCACTTGGGCAGTAGGATCGCTCGAGCCATCATCGGCTACTACTACCTTAAAGCCCGCGCTAGCAGCCACCTCCACCACCCCAGCGATGGTGCTGGCCTCGTTATAGGCGGAGATGAGTACGGTAGTGTTCAAGCGGCTGTCCCTCGAGCTTCTGGATGGCTTCATCCTCCGCTCAGATTGCGTATGTCGTTTATTGTAACCAGGACAATCAGCAAAAGCACGAAGATAAAGCCACCATAGGCCAGCCGGGCCTCAAACTCCGGCCTGATTCGCCCGCCGCTCAGGGTATTGAGCAGCAGCACGAAAATCCGACCCCCATCCAGACCAGGAATGGGCAGCAAGTTGAAGATGGCGAGCGACAGGTTGATATTGGCGAGCAGAGCCAGCAAAGCAAAGCCCCCAGCCTGCGCAGCCTGTCCAGTAGCGCTGACGATACCCACTGGCCCCGATAGCCCTTGCACCTGCTGCCCCCCAAACAACCGGGCCAACCCACCCACGATCTCCGCCACGATGCGCGGGAACAAGGTGACGGTGGTCACGGCAGCTTGCCCAAATCCCCGGAAGAAGTTCTCCCGTTGATAGCTCACTACCGGGCCATAGGCAATGCCCAGGCGGGGCTCTTTGCCATCCCAGTTGAAGCGCAGTTCGAGCGGTTGGTTGCCCCGCTGCACCTCGAAAACCTTTTCCCCGGTGCTCTCGCGGAACTTGGTCACATCCTGGAAGCGGGTGAGCTTCTGACCGTCAACTGCCAGAATGCGGTCTCCTGCCTTGAACCCGGCCTGCTCGGCCAAACTCCCCGGTACGACGCTGGAGATTTCTGCTTTGGTGTTGTCGGGGTTGGGTATGCCCTGGATGCTGGCAATCAGCCCCAGCACACTCCAAGCCAAGAGCAGGTTCATCACGACACCGCCAATCAGAATCAAAAACTTACCCCAGCCTGAAAGCCGGGCGTACCCCTGAGTATCCCCAGGCTGCATTCCCTCGATCTCGGCATAGCCCCCCAGAGGAATCAGATTCAAGCGCCAGGTGGTGTTCCAGCGGGTAAAACCTAGCAGGGTCGGGCCAAACCCCAGGGCAAAGTTTTTCACCCCCACCCCCTGAACCCTGGCCGTGAGGTAGTGCCCCAGTTCGTGGATAAAGATGCTGATAGCGATAATGACCAGAAACCACAAGAGGCTCATAAGCATGACCCCCCAAGGTCGAAGACTAAAGGTTGAAGGCTTAAAGAAAGCAACGTAGCAAGTAATTTTCGCATCAGATTTTTACTCCCAGCAACTCACCTGCCAGATGGCGGGCTAAAGCATCAGATTGAGCGATATTCTCCCAGGTCAGGGGCAGGTGCGGGGTTTGCTGCAACACTTTTTCCAGTATCTTAGCAATATCCAGATAGCCGATTTTTCCCTCCAGGAAGGCCCCCACCGCGATTTCGTCAGCGGCATTGAGGAAGGTCGGGGCCAGCCCACCCATCTGCCCAGCCTGATAGGCCAGGGCCAGGGCGGGGAAGCGGACGGTGTCAGGTGGGAAAAACTCCAGCCGCTCCGGTAGCGGTAGGTCGCGCAGAGGGGTGGGGGGGCGCTGGGGGTAGGTCAGGGCGTATTGGATAGGCAGGCGCATGTCGGTGGGGCCGAGCTGGGCCTTGAGGTTGCCATCTTGGAAGCGCACCAAGGAGTGTACGTAGGCTTGGGGATGGATGACTACCTTGACCTGCTCGATGAGGAGTTTGAAGAGTTGTACCGCCTCGAGCACCTCCAAGCCTTTGTTGAATAGCGTCGAGGAATCTATCGTCACCTTCGGCCCCATTTTCCACCTGGGGTGGTTGAGGGCCATGGCCGGAGTCACCTTGGACAAATCGGGGGGTTGGTGTAAAAATGGCCCACCGGTAGCGGTGAGAATCAGTTCGGCCAAGTCTTTAAAGGGTTCTCCAACCAGCGATTGGAATAGCGCGGAGTGCTCGGAATCTACGGGAAGAATTTCCGCACCACTCTTTTCGGCTTCCTGCCACAAGAGCGGCCCTGCAGCCACCATGCTCTCCTTATTGGCCAGGGCTACCCTGCGTCCGGCCTGAATCGCAGCCCGTACCCCTGGCAGTCCGGCCAGTCCCGGAACTGCGGCCACCACGATATCCGTAGGATGGATAGCGACTTCTTCCGCAGAAGCAATCTGCTGGTTAGGGAATCGTTGATGCAACTCGGCGTGCAGGGATTCATTGGCTGCGACAACCTCCGGCTGGAACTCGGCGATTTGCTGGGAAAGCAGCTCGAGGTTTTTCCCAGCCGCCAGTCCCACCACCTGATAGCCGCGCCAGCGGCAGACCTCGAGGGTCTGGGTGCCAATGGAGCCGGTAGAACCCAGCACTACGATGCGTTTGGGGTCGTTCATCTAAAAGCAGTTTACCCGCTGTGCTCAAAGCGAATCATTGGACATCGCCAAATTCCAAACCCCAGGAATAGGCAGATCTGTCTCGAAACCGGGTCATCGCAGCAAAAGGGATAGCAAATAGTACGTCAGGGGAACTGTAAACAAATGTGAATCCAACCGATCCAGCAGCCCTCCGTGCCCTGGCAGTAGTGAACCTGAGTCCTTGACCCCGCAGTAGCGCTTGAGCATGGACTCGGTGAGGTCGCCGAGTTGGGCGGCAAAGGAGAGCAGCAGGTTAATGATCGAGAGACGCAAAGGGTCGAAAAGGGCGAAGGGAGAGCCTGGATAGGCGTTTGCCATGATGCTGGTATACCCCCACAGCACCAAAAAACTAATGACTATACCGCCGATGGAGCCTTCTACAGTTTTGCCAGGGCTGATGGTCGGGGCCAGCTTGTGTCGCCCGAAAAAGCGCCCCACAAAATAGGCTCCCACGTCGTTGGCGAGGCTACACAATAGGGGCAAAGTCAGTACCCATAAACCAATATCGCCGTTGGGTTGGTGACGCAACAACAGAAAAAACCCCAGCGTCCAGGGCAGGTACAAAAAAGCCATCAGGCTATAGGCAAAGCGCTCGATGTTGCCTCCAGCGATTAGCTCGTTGCTGAAAGCCCCAATCAACACCAGACCCAGGGCAATTTCCCGCCAGGGAATCCCAGGATAAACATCGTAAAGCTGGGGCAGTGAAAATAACAGCATCACCACCCCACCCACCAGCAAAAACCCCATGTTCAGCTCGATACCCCGGTTGCGCAACATGTCACGCAGTTCCAATGAACCGATGATTAAAATGGCAATCAGGGCCAGGAACAGCAGAATGCGGCCATCGTAGACCACTCCCAGCAACACCGCAAACCCCACCAAACCCGAGGTGACTCGACTGGGCAGGGAGGAATCGGGTTTGGCCTGGGGGCCAGCCATATCCATAAGCCTACCGCACCCACCGAGGTTTGCTGTGGGGCAATTCCTGTGGGGTTCTTGGAAGAGGCCAGTCCGGGCTAGCTACCGAGGATTTCACCCTCTTTTTTCTCGAGGGCTCCCTCGATTTTGTGGATGAAATCGTCGGTGATTTTTTGAATCTCAGCCTCAGCCTTTTTGAGGTCGTCCTCGGAGATGGTCTTGTCCTTCTCCATTTTCTTGGCCCCGTCAATTGCTTCGCGCCTGGCGTTGCGGACGGCAATTTTGGCTTCCTCGGCGTAGTGCCGCACCGACTTCACCAAGTCCTTGCGACGTTCTTCGGTGAGGGGGGGGATATTGATATATAAGGCATCCCCCTTATTGGTGGGGTTGAGGCCGAGATCGGAGTCACGGATGGCCTTCTCAATATCCTTCAGGGCGCTGGCATCCCACGATTGCACTACCAGCGTGCGGGGATCGGGCGAACTCACGCTGCCAACCTGGTTGAGTGGCGTGGCTGAGCCGTAATACTCGACTCGGATATTGTTCAGCAGAGCGGGGTTGGCCCGCCCAGTGCGCATGGTGGAGAGGTGGTGCTCGAGGGCTTCCAGAGCTTTTTGCATGTGGTTGCGGGTTTCGGCATACACATCTTTTAGCATGACGTAAACCTCCTGAGGAGAAGATGGTATCAGCTTATCGCGTTTTGCACACTCATATCGCGGTTTCCGCTATTTTTGCCGCTACCCATGACGGCAAAAAGAAGCTCGGCACAGTTTTTCTAGCTGAGTGGATCTTTCTGAAAACCGCTCTAAGCTGGTTGAGATGCCTGCAAACCAGGCTATGGCCGAGGGGCTAAAAATTAGTCGGGGTCTTGGCAGTTTGGCCTTGGGCATTGACCAACGTGCCGACGTGCTCGCCCCGGATAATGCGTTCTACAGCTCCATCTGAAAACATATCAAATACCACGATGGGCATGGCGTTATCCATGCACAAGCTGATGGCAGTCTTGTCCATGACTTCCAGACCCTGGTTGAGCACGTCCATATAGCTTAGCTCGTGGTATTTCTGAGCCGCGGGGTTTTTGCGGGGATCGTCGGTGTATACTCCATCCACCTTGTTTTTGGCAAAAAGCACCACCTCAGCATTGATTTCCAAAGCCCGCAGCGCTGCGCCGGAGTCGGTGGTGACGTAGGGGTTGCCAGTTCCTCCACCAAAAATAACCACCCGGCCCTTCTCGAGGTGTCGTAAAGCGCGGCGGCGGATATATGGCTCGGCTATCTGCTGGATGGTCAGGGCGGTCTGCACACGGGTGGGCACCCCCACGAACTCCAAAGCATCCTGCAAGGCCAGCGCATTCATGATGGTGCCGAGCATCCCAATGTAATCGGCGCTGGCCCGATC
>JADMIM010000200.1 GCA_015478585.1 Thermaceae bacterium
CAGATACGCTCTGCAAGCTCACCCGAACGAGGAGGCTTGATCTTGAACTCGACGGATTCAGTCTCACCGCCCGCAATCATCCCCAGTATTTCTTTTTCACCAGGTAACGATGATGCCATGTCTCTTTGCAGAGTAGCCTCCACGCTGAAAGCAGTTTCCGGATGCCCTCAGTATGCTGTTTCAGTATGATGTTGCCACAGTCGGCAGCACTGCCCAGACCATGCCCTAGAGAGGTCATGATGACCAGCTGTCTATCATCTGCTTATGAGGGCAAGTCCCCGCCGGCTATCCCCAATTCAGCCCGTAGCTTCGCACTCGTCTCCTTTATCTCTTCAATATAGCTCGCGAGCGTGGCCCTCTCCCCCGGAACCATATCTGGCAGCGACTTGTGCCAGCGCACCAGGATCACACGCAGAGTGCCCATGTCACGCTGCAGAGAGGCACCCGGTGCTTTGGCGCCACCTCCGCTGCTCCCAACCCCGCGCTGCCCTTCGGGCACAGCTTTCTCACCAGCAGGTGCTTTTGTTGGTCCCTCGCCTGTAGCTCTAGCCGCTGGAGCAGTGGAGGCCTCACCAAACGGTGCCTCGCGGTCACGGGATGCTATGGCCTCAGTGGCTTCAGGGGGAGTAACCTGGTCCACAACTGTCAGAGCCGTTGGGGCTGCTGCCGGGTTGGTTTCAGAAGTTACGGCCCGTATGATATGGCGCACGTCCTCTGTATTGACCTTCCCGCCCATGACCTCGTCGATCAAAGGCCTGCGCTCCTCCGGCGTCGCGAGCTTGGCTATCTCTCTGGCTATACGCAAGGTGTCGGGTCGCTGCTCGATCATCCTCTGCACATCTTCCGGGGTCCGCAAGAGTGCGAGTCGGTCCGCGACGTAGCTCTTGTCCTTGCCTATCCGCTCGGCAAGACGGCGTATTGAGTAGTTACGCTGCTCTATAAATAGGTGGAAGGCCCTAGCTTCATCCAGCGGCTCAAGGTCGCGGCGCTGTATGTTCTCCGCCAGTCCGATCTCCAGCAATTCATCGTCCGTGTGCTCGGCCACTTCGCACGGTATTTCTGTAAGCCCTGCCAGCCGCGCGGCCCTCAGACGGCGCTCACCAAAAGCCAACTGGAAGTAGCCGCTCTGGGTAGGGTCAGGACGCACCCGCAACCGGGTAATGAAACCCTGAGCCTTGATGGCGTCACTCAACTCATCGAGGTTAGTGAACTGCTGGCGCGCCTGAAACGGATTGGGTCGTATACGCTCAACGGGTAGCTCCTGTATCACCACTCGACGCAGCGGTAGGAGGGATGCCACCTCTCTCTGCCGTGCCTCTTCATCTTCCTGGGCGGGTGCCCCTCCAAAGAAGCCTTTACGCTGGCCTTTAGGCTGGGTTTTAGACTGAGGCATTTAGCACCTCCGCAGCCAGGGCACGGTACGCTCGCGCGCCTTCTCCTTGCGGTTCGTGCCGCAAGATGCTCTGGTGAGTGGCCTGCGATTCGGGGAAGCGAACCGAACGCTTGATTACGGTATCGAAGATGCGCACCTGGTGGCCGAACGTCTTGCGGACATAC
>JADMIM010000117.1 GCA_015478585.1 Thermaceae bacterium
ACTGTGTCAACGATTTGCTGGTGCAGGGTGCTAAACCTTTGTTCTTCTTGGATTACGTGGCCAGTGCGCGGCTGGAAAGCGAGGTGCTGGGAACTGTTTTAGCCTCCCTGGCAGATGCTTGCAAAGCCGTAGGAATCCCCCTGCTGGGCGGCGAAACCGCTGAGATGCCGGGCGTGTACCACGCGGGCGGATTGGACTTGGTAGGGACGATTGTGGGCCTGGTGGACAAGGCAAATATCATTGACGGTTCAAAGGTTCAGCCGGGAGACCTGCTTTTAGCACTGCCCTCCTCAGGCTTGCATACCAACGGCTACTCGCTGGCCCGCAAGGTTTTTGAGGGTTGGGATTTGGAGGAGCCTCGAGCCGAACTCCGGGGCCAAAGCCTCGCGGGTGTCCTGCTCGAGCCGCATAGGTGTTACCTCGAGGCCGTCTCCAAGCTCTTAGACGCGGGGGTCGAAGTCAAGGCCATGGCCCACATCACCGGGGGCGGGGTCTACGAGAATTTACCCAGGGTTCTGCCCGAAGGTTTGGGCGCAGAAATCCAGCCAGACACCTGGCCTATGCCGCCAATTTTCCCTCTGATACAGCACACCGCCAAGGTAGAGAGAAATGAGATGTTCCGGGTGTTCAATATGGGTCTTGGGTACATTTTGGTCTTGGGCGAAAGCGAAGCTGTGAAGGTGGCTACACTACTACCCGAGAGCTACCGAGTAGGCTATATCATGGAGCGGTCAGGCATCACAGTGCGTTGATGAACCCTTCAACCCGTTCACCCCAAAAGAACTTTTGTGGTCAACCGTAAACCCCTTATGAAAGAGCTATGGATGGTGAGGCACGGCGAAACGCCCTGGAACGCCGAGGGGCGCTTTCAAGGGCACTACGATGTCAACCTTTCGCCCGAGGGATTGCACCAAGCCTACCGGGTGGCCGAGCGTCTAGCAGCCAGCGGCAATTTCTTTGATGGGCTCTATAGTTCCGACCTCCAGCGGGCGGCCCTCACCACCAAGCCGATTGCTGAGGCGCTCGAGCTGCAACCTATCTATGACCAGCGCATCCGCGAAATCTACGCGGGCAAGCTCCAGGGCCTGCTGCGTTACGAGATGGAAGCGCAGTTCCCGGAGTTTCAGTGGGCCGTCAGGACTGACCCCTGGCACACCCCGCGCCCCGGTGGGGAGAGCATGGCCGACGTGGCGGCTCGAGTGCAGATCTTCCTGGATGAGCTGCCCGAGGGGCGCTTTATCGTCGTGACGCATGGTGGGGTGATTCGGGCTTCGCTGAAACTGGTGCTGGGGCTCGAGGGCAACGTCTGGCGTAGATTCCAGATTGGTAACACCTCCATTACCCGGCTGGTCTACCCCGAGGGTGTGGCCCTCTCGGTGGGCGATGTGGGGCATCTCGAGGCCTGGGCCGACTGGCTCTCCGACGAAGTTACAATGTCGTAGACGAATATCTACGGCAGTTTCAGTAAATAATCGTGGGGCGAACAGCCCGAAACCGCGATAGGGCTGCTTCACGAAGGGGTTTTGTGGCCTGTGGAGAATAGGGGCAACCACGGAGGATTGCCCCTACTAAAGCCCCATAATCTTGAAGGTGGTTGTAGCTATTGGCCCGCGTTACTTCAGACCGAGTTTTTGGCGATTGGCGTAGACCTGTTGGGCGGTGAGCTTGGTTGCGCGCCCGGCCTTGACCTCGGCGGCGGTGAAGGCTTTTTGCCCCGCCGGAAACTTGTTGCCCCATTGGGTAGAAATATGGTTGAGCACCGCAGCGATATCGGCATCGCTGAGCTGGCTCCAGGCGGGCATGGCCCCGTTATACTTCTGGCCTTTTAGGCTAATCTCGCCCACCAGGCCATACAGCAATGTCTTCACCAGATAAGCGCGGCCTCCTTTGGCAGCCAGAATGTTGGATACGTGGCCTGCTAGGGGAGGAAATGCGCCGGGAACGCCGGTTCCGGTGGCCTGGTGGCAGCCTTGGCACTGCTGATAGACCGGGCTGGTCTGGGCCAGGGCTAAAGTGCTCGAGGCCAACAATCCCACCACCAATAGTCTTAAGCTGTTTCGCATAGATCTACCTCGAGTGCCATGCTAAACCCTAGGGTTGCTCATGTACAAGAGCGAATGCTCTCAGCCACACTTCACTTGCTCAACAGTCGGTAGGCTGCGCAGTATGAAAGACTTGCTCGAGCTGTACCAGACCCGCGCCAGTGTGCGCAAGTTCAAGCCCGAACCCTTGCGGGAAGGCGACCTGGACAAGATTTTGCTGGCCGCCCAGCGTGCCCCCACCGATGCTACGGCGCAGATGTATACCCTGGTGCGCATCACCGACCCGGCTCTACGGGGCTCGCTGGCCCATCTCACCAGCAATGCGCATATCGCTACTGCCGCCGAGTTTTTCCTGATTCTGGCCGACGTACACCGCCTGCGCCAGATGGTCAAATATCGCGGGGGAGAGTGGGGCCACTGGCCCCGCACTGCCGCTCATTTCGCCATAGGGGACGCGGTGCTGGCGGGGAGTGCACTGGCCACAATGGCTGAGGGATTGGGCTACGGCATTTGCTGGATTGGTGGGGTACTCAACGCAATTAACCCTATCAGCCAGCTATGTAGCCTCCCAGAAGGGGTTTTTCCGGTGGCAGGTTTGTGCGTGGGCGTGCCCGACGAGGCTCCGAGGCCCCGCCCTCGCTTACGGCGTGAGTTGGTCGTCCATGAAAACCACTACCGTGAGTACGGCCCCGAGGAACTCGAGGCCGCCTACACCGACATGCGTCCCATCACCCGTTCGGGCGACTGGTACAAGGTGCTCTCGCGCTATTTCGCCGAAGGCGGGACGATGGAACACCGCGAAGGGCCGTATCAAGCCTATGCCGCTAAAGCAGGCTTCGACCCCGACTTGCCCGAGGAGCTGCTGGTGAAGCTGGGAGATAAAGGCATCCAAGCCGGTTCGCTAGGCCAGCTTATCGAGCAGACCTTGGCCCAGGGCTTTCGTAGCGTGCAGTTTCAGCCGGGCTTGGTCTGGATTGAAAAAGAGCCTGAAGCCTACCGAGGCGACGGCAAGCCCGGTGAGGCCCTGGCTCAAGCCCTTTTGCAAGCCCCCAAAGAACGGATTATCCCGCAATAGCCGAATAGCTTCTAGCGCTTGCGCTGGGCATCTTTCTCGAGTCTGAACTCTACGATTCTGCGAATCAGGTCGTAGGGAATGGGCCGGTCTAAGGGAAACTGTACTGAACCCTTGGCCCCTTTATACGCCGACAACTCTTCTTTGAAGGAATCAATTCCGCTTGGCGTAGGGTAAAAACCGATGTGATTTTTGAAAGCGGCAAAGTGAACTAAATTGCCCCTGAGGGTGAAGGTTGGCATCTGGTATTTGATGGCTTCTTTTGCATTGGGTGCGGCTTGCCGAATGGTCATGCGTATTTTTTGCAGAATCTCCTGAACCTTCCCCGGAAAGCCCGCAATATATTCATCTATGTTGGTGGGTGGGGTTGGACTAGTTTTCATGTTATTGCCCCACTTATCGCGGTTCTCTGCTCAGATGGGCCCGGTCAATAAGCCCAGGCTACCCCCAGGTTCTTTTCGAAAACCGCTCTAAGCCGCCAGTTTGACCGAAACCCGCTTGACTCCAGGAGTGGACTGTACTGTGCTGAGCAGGCTTTGCAGCGACTCGAAGCTCTTTTGCTCTACCACCAATACGGCTTCTGAAGCGCCCAGCAGGGCATCGGCCTTGACCACGCCGGGCAGGCGGCGCAGGGCCATAGCAATGCGCTGGGGCTGACAACAGGAAACGAATACGTAGGCCGAGACTTTAATCAGGTTTTCTTGCTTGGCTTGGTGAATCATCTGCATGTTGCGAGCCTCCTCGAGCAAACGTTGGTGCCGGTATTTCATCTCCACTTGTGCCATCAGGGCATCCCTCAACATGCTCCCTCCGATTGCTGCGCCGGGCATCTACCCGAGCGTCCGAGCCTTGAGTAGTCAAACAGATCGCCCAACCACGCCGCGGTCTGGGAGGGGGTTAACTGGCTTTGGGCAAGGGTTGCGAGGGATTGTTGACGAGCCGGGCAAAGAGCTTGGAAAGCCGGTCTTGGGGGTAGTAGGTTTGGCGGTAGAGGGCGATGGCCTCGAGCCAAGTCTGGCCCAAACCCTCTGCACCGGGGCGCAGCCTGGGCAACTTCTGGCGTAGCTCGTTCTCGAGTGCCCACAGGCCAATCTGGCCTTTGCGGTTGTCGAGTTCGATCAGGGTATTGAGGACTTCGGAGGGATGTATTTTTTTCTGTCCCAAAGAGCGCCACACCGCATCAGTTATATTCATAGCCTATACCTTTCATTATGATTATGACATAACAATATGCCAAGTGCAATACCTGCTCGGGACATTACGACTTGACCGTAAAGGTGCATTATGCTAGAGTCAGAACCATGACACTAGCAGAACGTCTACGCGAACTACGCAGCCAACACGGCTGGCGCTTGAAAGACCTGGCCGACAAGAGCAGTTTAAGCGTGCCCTACCTCTCCGACCTCGAGCGCGGGCGCACCAATCCCTCCCTCGACACCCTGCAAACCCTAGCGGGCTCTTACGCGGTGAGCGTGAACGACTTGCTGGCCCCGGTAGACTTCTACGGCGAGCGCACCGATGCCTCGCTGCCCAAAGGTTTGGCCGAGCTGATGGCCGACCCTACCCTGGGTAAGGAAATTACCCCCGAGTGGCAGAAAACCCTGGCCCGCATCGAACTGCGCGGCAAGCGCCCGGAGTCCAAGACCGACTGGTTCGAGATTTATCTGCACCTCAAGCGGGTGCTGGGCGGCTAGAGAAAGCCGATAACTCGTAGCTGATAGCAAAACCTGCTGTCGGCTTTTTATTTGAGTACCCTCTCCTTTGGGAAGAGGGTAGAGGGGCTAAAACCAAGGGATGCTAAGGGAGGTTGCGTGTCCGACATCAAACTCGATCACTGGGTTATTCACGTCTCAGACCGGAGTCGTTTCTAAGACTCTTTACTTACAGCAGACTCCGGGCGAAACCCTTATCCTGAGAAGCCTATGCAAAAGCCTGTTTCGAGCCGAGAAAATGGATTTTACGTGCTGGGTATGGAAACCCGCACTACCAACGCCTTGGAAGCCAACCCCGCCACCGCCAAGATTGGGGCATTGTGGGGGCAAGTTCGCCATGAATCCCTGATGGAAAGCATTTCTAAGCGCATGGCAAAGGGCAAGATGTTCGGCGTTTATTACGATTACGAGAGCGACGAGAATGGGGCTTATTCACTATTGGTCGGGTATCAAGTGCCTGACCTGAGCGATGTCCCCAGCGGCTTGAAAGGCGTGGTGATCGAGGACAGCAGATACTTGGTCTTCACCGCTGAGGGCGATATGCCGGGGGCGCTGACGCAGACCTGGCAATACATTTGGGATTACTTCAAACAGCCCGGCTCTAAACGGGCCTTCAGCTACGATTACGAAGTCTACGAGAGCTACACTAGGGTTTCGGTCTATATCGCCATCCGGTAAACCCCTATGGATTTGCGCGAGCGCACCCTCGAGCTGGCCCAGCATTATCGCCAGAACCAAACTCCCCTCACGGCGGAGCGGCTGATTGGCGGCATTGGCGCGGCCCTCAAATATACCCGGCTTCCCGACGGGCAGGACGGGGCTTTCGATTTCGGAAGTCATACCATCTTGATTGCCGAGGGGCAGGCTCCCAAGCGCCAGCGCTTTACCCTGGCCCACGAGGTGATGCACTATCTGATTCACCAAGACGACGATCTGCTCTCCGAGCTACACGAGACCTTCGAGGGCAGCAAGCTCGAGAGCGAACTCGAGGTGCTGTGCAACTTGGGGGCCGCCGAGATGCTGTTGCCAGGTGAGGGCGTGGATGCTGCGATAGCTAAGCGGGGCCAGAGCCCCAAGCTCATCTCCGAGTTGGCCGAGCAGCATCAGGTCTCCGAAGAAGTCGCGGTCATCGCCCTGGCCGAACGCGGCCCCAGCCCTAGCATCGTTTTGATGGCGGGGGGCAAGCCGATGCGGGTGTTTTTTAGCGCCAAGAGCCAGCGCATCTTCGACCGCATCCGCCGCAATGTCGCCATCCCCAAAGACCACCCGCTGGCCGTCGCGCTCGAGACCGCCCTGCCCTACAAGGGCAAAGCCCCGCTGCCGGGTCACGGCACAATGTACGCCCTCGAGGCGTTTCCCAAGGGTGGACGGGTGTATGCGGTGTTCAAGGAGTTGCAGAACTAAATGCCAAAGGCTAAACGCGAGACGCCAAACGCCAAAAGCCCCTCTCCCCTTGGGAGAGGGGCTGGGGTGAGGGTTTTAGCAACCACCCCCGAGGTTTTGCGCCGGGTGATTCTGGCTCAGCAAGGACTGCTGCGCTGGCAGGGTGGCTCGGGCGAATTTATCGAGGGAGTTCCTTGGCGGGAACAGTTGAAAGGTGCAGAGGGAACGCTCGAGACCTTGCGGCGGCTCGAGGCCGTCCAGCTCGACCCGGTGAATGTGGTCGCGCCTAACCATCATCTGGTCTTCTCCAACCGCGTTGGCGACTACAAGCCGGAGCATTTGGAGGCACTCTATCCGCAAAAACAGGTCTTCGAGTATTGGGCCCAGGCCCGGTGTATATTGCCTGTCGAAGATTGGCCCTTGTTTGAGTGGCGGCGGGAGCACTGGCGGTTAGAGCACACCATTGAGGGGATGATGGTCAACAGCCGCGACGAGGGGTATGTGCCGGAAATCCTCGAGGCCATCGAGCATATTCGCTCTCGGTTGGCGCAGGAAGGCCCGCTGCCCGCCAGGGTGCTGGACACTGGCAAAAAGGTGCGAGGCAACTGGGGCTTTACCGCCAAGGCCACCTCGCAGGCGATGGAACACATGTGGTGGGCGGGTGAAATCGCGGTATCTCACCGCAAGGGTGACGAGCGGCACTTCGCCCTTGCTGAAGATTGGCTCCCAGAATCTTCGGGGGTTGAAGGGCATTCGCAAGAGCTATCCTTACAAGCCAAACTGCTCAAGTTCATCCGGGCCTACGGAGTTTTCGATGCCTACGGCACTAGCTCCCGCTTAGGCTGGCGCGAGTGGGCAGCAGGGGAGAAGGCGGCTGAACTCGAGCGCCTCCAGCTCGAGGGAACCCTGATTCCTTTGCAGCTCGAGGGCATCAAGCGCAAATACTACCTGTGGGCCGAGCTACTGCCGCTGCTCGAGTCCCTGCAAAAGGCCAAAATCGCCCCGGATATCTACTTTTTGCCGCCCCTGGACAATCTGCTGTGGCGGCGTGAGCGCATCTCCGACCTATTCGGCTTCGATTACAAGTGGGAAATCTACGTCCCCGACGAGAAGCGTAAATATGGGCCGTATGTGCTGCCGATTTTGGAGGGCCAAACTTTCATCGGCAGGCTCGACGCGCGGATGAACCGGGCCAACAAAAAGCTCGTGGTGCGGCGGATTTTCTGGGAGGGCAAGCCCAATAAACTCCGCCTGGAGCGGATACAGAAGGCGCTGGGGAACTTCGCCAGGGGGCTGGGTGTGGAAATCGAATACCTCGAGCCTTAGGCACGGTGATGAGGCTCGAGGTCGCCCCTTTACAAAACCACATTCTGAGCCCGGACGGACGGTGGCGAAGAATCTAATGCGCTGTGGTGGTCTACATTCAGTCCAGGACAGCACATCAGATTCTTCGTCGCAGAAGACGCTCCTCAGAATGACACCGGTTTTTTAGGTGAACGGGCGAGCGGTTGTTGCGAACCCTAAGCCTCGCCACCATCACTTTTTACGCCCCGGCGTAAGTTCAAGCGATATGGAGCGCTATCCGATTCCTACCGTCGCGGCCCTGGTACGTGGCCCCTTGGGCCGGGTGCTGATTGCCCGCACCACCAAATGGAAGGGGCTGTGGGGTGTGCCTGGCGGCAAAATCGAGTGGGGCGAGGGGCTCGAGGCCGCCCTCAAGCGGGAGTTCCGCGAGGAAGTGGGCCTCAACCTATCCAATATCCGCTTCGCTCTGCTGCAAGAGAGTGTGCTGGACGAGGGGTTTCATAAGCCGATGCACTTTATCTTCGCCAACTACTTCGCCGATTCGGATTCGGAAGAAGTCGTTCCGAATGAAGAGATTGCTGAGTGGGCCTGGGTGGAAGCCCAGCGGGCACTCGAGTACCCTCTCAACACCTATACGTGCCTTCTGGTCGAAGAATACCTGCATCAGGTTGCCGACCCGGTAGGGACGCATAGCTATGCGTCCCTACCACCGCGCGAGGGTAACGGATGAGCCGGGTCGCGCTCGTCACGGGTTCGTCCAAAGGCATCGGGCGGGCAATTTTGCTCGAGCTAGCCCGGAAAAGCTTCGATGTGGCAGTGCATTACCGCAGCAGCGAGGCGGAGGCGGAGGTGGTGCGGCTCGAGGCCGAAAAGCAGGGCGTGCGGGCCATCAAACTAAAAGCTGATGTGACCCGGCTCGAGCAAGCCCAATCTCTCGTCCAGAACACGGTTTCTGAACTAGGTAATTTGCACGTCCTGGTCAACAATGTCGGGGACTACATCAAAAAGCCCATAGACCAGACCACACCCCAGGAGTGGCAGGCCATGCTCGACTCCAACCTCAACGCGCCGTTTTATCTGACCCAGGCGGCAATCCCCCACATGAGCGAGGCGGGCTGGGGCCGGGTGGTCAACATAGGGTTCGCAGGGGCCCAAAACCTGATTGCTCGAGCCGGAATTGTGCCTTATGTCATCGCCAAAACCGGGGTTATCCTGTACAGCAAAGCCCTGGCCAAACGCTTGGCGGGCAAAGGCATCACGGTCAATGTGGTTTCGCCCGGAATCGCCGAGACTTCGGTTTCGCAGCCTGTGGAAGACGTGCCAATGGCAAGGCTGGCAAGTGTGGATGAAATCGCGGCGGCGGTATTATTTTTTGTGGAGCAAGACTATCTGACCGGGCAGGTGCTCGAGGTTGCTGGGGGCTGGAACCTCTGACCCTGGGCCTACAATGTCATCAGAGCATAAAGATTCTTTGAAGACAAGTGTACAGGCTACGTTCAAGTTTTGTATAAAGG